>NZ_JBHFHD010000014.1:0-195652 GCF_041927335.1 Herbiconiux liangxiaofengii
GTGTTTCGGCGGCCATAGCGAGAGGGAAACGCCCGGTCACATTCCGAACCCGGAAGCTAAGACTCTCAGCGCCGATGGTACTGCAAGGGGGACCTTGTGGGAGAGTAGGACACCGCCGGACTTACTTCAGAAATGCCCATCCCTTCGGGGGTGGGCATTTCGCATTTAAGCCGTCGTGTTGGCAGCCGGCCCGCCCCGCGGCACCGCGCATCCGGGGAGGTACGCTGGAGTGATGAGCACCGACGATCCTGACGACGACACGGCACTGCTGCCGCGACTCCGGGTGATCGAGGAGCAGCCGCTGGACACCCGCGCCTCCGCGTACTCGCAACTGCACGACGACCTGAAGGGCCGCCTCGAGGGCGGCGACGCGACGTCGACGAATGCCTGATTCCACTCGCCTCGACGCTGCCGTAGCGTCGCTGGGGCTGGCTCGGTCGCGCACGCACGCGGCCCGGCTGATCGCCAACGGGTACGTGCGGGTCGACGGCGTCCCCATCGTGAAGTCGGCACATCCGGTGTTCGACGGACAGACGGTGAGCGTCGACGCCGTCGACCGGTACGTCAGCCGCGGCGCGAACAAGCTGATCGCTGCCCTGGACGCCTTCGACGTGACCGTGGCGGGGCGCCTCGCTCTCGACGCCGGCGCCTCGACCGGTGGGTTCACCCAGGTGCTGCTCGAGCGCGGGGTGCGGACGGTGATCGCGGCCGACGTGGGGCACGGCCAGCTCGACCCGATCGTGGCGAAGGACCCGCGGGTGGTGAACGTGGAGGGGTTCAACCTGCGGTTCGCCACCCCTGAGACGCTCGCCAGTGCATCCGGAGTCGACGAGGCGGTTCAGCTCGTGGTGGGCGACCTGTCGTTCATCTCCCTCGGGCTGGTGCTGCCGGCGCTGCAGTCGGTGGCGACGCCTGACGCCGACTTCGTGCTGCTGGTGAAGCCGCAGTTCGAGGTGGGGCGCACGGGCGTGAAGGAGGGCATCGTGAAGAACCCCGCCCTCCGAGCCGACGCGGTCACCGGAGTGCTCTGGGCGGCGTTCGATCTGGGGTTGTCCACAGCCGGGGTCATCCCGTCCCCGATCGCGGGTGGAGCTGGCAATCAGGAGTACTTGGTCTGGTTCAATCGGGATGTCGGTTCGCATCCGACAGAATGGTTGAACCGGGTGACCGAGATGACGGGAGCGTGACGCGTGAGCACTGAGCGATACATGCTCGTGGTTCTGCACACCGGCCGGCGCGATTCGGTTCTCGCTGCTCAGAGCGTGTGCGAGCAACTCCGGGCTGCCGGCGTGAAGCCGGTTCTGCCCTCGTTCGACGACGACGATCATCCGGAGGCCCTGAGCGAGCTCGGTGACACGGAGACGCTCGGCGACGGTGTCTCGGTGTACGACCTCGAGCTCGTGATCGTGCTCGGGGGCGACGGCACCATCCTGCGGGCCGCCGAGATGGTTCGCGGCGCGACAGTGCCCTTGCTGGGTGTGAACCTCGGTCACGTGGGCTTCCTCGCCGAGAGCGAGCGTGACGATCTGACAGCCACCGTGCAGCGGGCCCTGGCTCGCGACTACTTCGTCGAGGAGCGCATGACGCTCTCCGTGCGGGTTAAGCTCGGCGCCGAGGTGGTCTACGAGAGCTGGGCGCTGAATGAGGCGACGGTCGAGAAGGCCAGCCGGGAGCGGATGCTCGAGGTGGTGATCGAGGTCGACGGCCGGCCGCTGTCGAGCTTCGGCTGCGACGGCGTGGTGATGTCGACTCCCACCGGTTCGACCGCCTACTCCTTCTCGGCGGGCGGGCCGGTGGTGTGGCCCAGCCTCGACGCGCTGCTCATGGTGCCGCTGAGCCCGCACGCGTTGTTCGCGCGTCCGCTCGTCGTCGGCCCCGATTCGGCGCTGGCCGTGGAGGTGCTCGAACGATCTCAGGGCGGGGCCGTGCTCTGGAGCGACGGTCGACGGATGCGCGACCTCCCCAAGGGTGCACGCGTGGTCGTGCGCCGTTCGCCGGTGCCGGTGCGGCTCGCCCGGCTCCAGATGGGCCCGTTCACCGATCGGCTCGTGCGCAAGTTCAACCTGCCCGTGAACGGGTGGAGAGGTCCGTCCGACCGTGATTGAAGAACTGTCGATCCGTGACCTCGGGGTGATCGGCGAAGCCGTGCTGCCCCTCGGGCCCGGGTTCACCGCCGTGACCGGAGAGACGGGTGCCGGCAAGACCATGGTGGTGTCGGCTCTCGGTCTCCTGCTCGGCCGGCGTGCCGATACAGGTTCCGTGCGCTCCGGTGCGGCTCAGGCCTGGGTGGAGGGACGCCTGCTGATCGACGGAACCGGCCCGGTGGCCGAGCGTGTGCGCGAAGTGGGCGGCGACCTCGATGACGGCGGTTCCGCCGGCAGCGAGGTCATCCTGTCTCGCTCGGTGTCGGCCGAGGGTCGCGGTCGTGCCGTGGTGGGCGGCCGATCGGCCCCGATCAGCGTTCTGAGCGAGATCGGCGACGCGCTCGTGGTGGTGCACGGTCAGAGCGACCAGTTGCGGCTGAAGGGTCAGTCTGCGCAACGCGGCGCCCTCGACAGCTTCGCGGGGTCCGCGCTCGCGGAGCGCCTCGGCGCCTATCGGCATCTGCACGCATCGTGGCAGGCGCACACCACCGAGATCGAGGCGCTCGTCACGGAACGCACGGCACGCATCCGTGAGGCCGATCAGCTGCGCACGGCCATCGACGAGATCTCGGCCGTGGCGCCGCAGCCGGGGGAGGACGACGAACTCGCCGACGTGGCCGCCCGGCTGACGAACGTCGAAGACCTCCGCATCGCGGCCGCGGAAGCGCGCGAGAACGTCTCCAGCGAGACCGGCGACCATCCCGACACCGTCGGCCTCATCGATGCGGCCCGCCGGAGCCTCGAGCGGGTGGCCCATCACGATCAGGCGCTCGGCCCGATCGTCGACGCCCTCGCCTCGGCGAGCTTTCTCGTCTCCGACATCTCCACGCAGCTCGCGAGCTACGCCTCGACGCTCGAGACCGACGAGGTGGGGGAACTCGATCGCGTGCAGGAGCGCCGCGCCGCCCTCACCAATCTCATGCGCAAGTACGGTCCCGATCTGGCCGACGTGATCGCCTACGCCGAATCGGCCGAACCACGACTGCTGGAGCTCGACTCCGACTCCGACCGGATCGAGCAGCTCACGGCCCTCGTCGACGACGAGCGTGCGGAGCTCGAGCGGATCGCCGACGAGCTCAGCGCCCTCCGCCGATCGGCCGGCGAGGCGCTCGCGACCGAGGTGACCGCCGAGCTCGCGGCCCTGGCGATGCCGAACGCGCGGTTCGTGGTCGACGTGCAACCGCGCGACGACCTGGGCACCACAGGGCGCGACCTGGTGCAGTTCTTGCTGCGGCCGCACGAGGGAAGCGACCCGCGGCCACTGAACCGGGGCGCATCCGGTGGCGAGCTCTCGCGCGTGATGCTGGCCATCGAGGTGGTGCTCGCGGCAGCAGACCCCGTGCCGACGTTCGTGTTCGACGAGGTCGACGCGGGCGTGGGAGGCGCCTCCGCCATCGAGATCGGGCGCCGGCTCGCGGCTCTTGCGCAGACCTCGCAGGTGATCGTGGTGACGCATTTGGCTCAGGTGGCGGCCTTCGCCACCAATCATCTGCGGGTGGAGAAGGACTTCGAGGGGCCGGTGACCGCCTCCAACGTCGTACAGCTCGAGGGCGAGGAGCGACTCGCCGAGATGGCGCGCCTGCTGTCGGGTCTGCCCGACTCGGAATCCGGACTGGCTCACGCGGCCGAACTGCTCGAGACCGCTCGCTCGCTCTCTGTGGCACACTGATTCGAACGCGGCCCGGGGGCTGCGGCGCCCGCGCGATGACCGAGGCACCCGAGAGCACTGTTAGGATGGAACTCCGTGGACGAAGCTCATGACACGGACCGAATGACCGACACGAATATGACGAAGCACATCTTCGTCACCGGGGGTGTCGTCTCCTCTCTGGGCAAAGGCCTCACCGCCGCCAGCCTGGGGAATCTGCTCACTGCACGTGGCCTGAAAGTGGTCATGCAGAAGCTGGATCCCTACCTCAACGTCGATCCGGGAACGATGAATCCGTTCCAGCACGGCGAGGTGTTCGTCACCGACGACGGTGCCGAGACCGACCTCGACATCGGGCACTACGAGCGGTTCCTCGACATCAACCTGAACCAGGCCGCCAATGTGACGACCGGTCAGATCTACTCCAGCGTGATCGCCAAGGAGCGTCGCGGCGAGTACCTCGGCGACACCGTTCAGGTCATCCCGCACATCACCGACGAGATAAAGCGCCGGATGCGGCTGCAGGCGCATGACGCCTCCCGGCCGGACGTCATCATCACCGAGATCGGCGGCACCGTCGGCGACATCGAGTCGCAGCCCTTCATCGAGTCGGCCCGTCAGGTGCGCCACGAGCTGGGACGCAAGAACGTCTTCTTCGTGCACGTGTCGCTGGTGCCCTTCATGAACGCCTCGGGCGAGCAGAAGACCAAGCCCACGCAGCACTCCGTGGCGGCACTGCGGTCCATCGGAATCCAGCCCGACGCCCTCGTGCTCCGCAGCGACCGCCCGGTCTCTGAGAGCAACAAGCGCAAGATCGCGCTGATGTGCGACGTCGACGAGCAGGCCGTCGTGAACGCGGTCGACGTGCCCTCGATCTACGACATCCCGACCATGCTCACCAACCAGGGCCTCGACTCCTACATCGTCGAGCACCTCGATCTGGCCGGGAAGGCCGGCGAGGTGGACTGGTCGGGCTGGCAGCCGCTGCTGGACGCGGTGCACGAGCCCAAGCACGAGGTGACCATCGGTCTGGTGGGCAAGTACATCGACCTGCCCGACGCCTACCTCTCCGTCACCGAGGCCCTGAAGGCGGGCGGCTTCGGCCACCGCGCGAAAGTGGCCATCAAGTGGATCCCCTCTGACGAGTGCGAGACTCCTGAGGGCGCTGCCCGCGAGCTCGCCGACGTGGACGGAATCTGCATTCCCGGCGGCTTCGGCGTGCGTGGCATCGAGGGCAAGCTCGGCGCGCTGCGCTACGCCCGGGAGAACAAGATCCCGGCGCTCGGCCTCTGCCTCGGGCTCCAGTGCATGGTGATCGAGTACGCCCGAAACGTGGCCGGGCTCGAGGGCGCCTCGTCGAGCGAGTTTGACCCCGACACCGAGTTCCCGGTGATCGCGACCATGGCCGAGCAGGTCGACATCATCGCCGGGGGAGACCTCGGCGGCACGATGCGCCTCGGTCTCTACGAGGCCGACCTCGCCCCGGGCTCGATCGCCGAAGAGGTCTACGGTGCGCCGACCGCATCGGAGCGTCACCGTCACCGCTACGAGGTGAACAACCGCTACCGCGGCCAGATCGGCGACGCCGGCCTGTGGTTCTCGGGTCTGTCGCCCGACGGTCACCTCGTCGAGTACGTGGAGCTGCCGCGCGACGTGCACCCGTACTACGTGGCGACCCAGGCGCACCCGGAGCTGCGCTCGCGACCCAGCCGCCCGCATCCGCTGTTCAAGGGGCTCGTGGGAGCCGCCCTCGAGCGCCAGGAGGCCAGCCGCCTGTTCGCCGTGCAGGACACCGATGCCTGACACCGCGCCGGAGCGGGATGGCACGGCGGGTCGGCCCGAACTGGCCGACGAACTCGTGGGCATCGACGCCGCGTCGAGCGAGGTGGTGTTCGAGGGGGCCATCTGGGATGTGCGCCGGGAGACCTTCGACTACGCCGGCTCGACCCTGACCCGCGAGTTCATCGACCACACCGGTGCGGTGGCCGTGTTCGCGATGGACGACGAGGACCGGGTGCTGCTGATCAAGCAGTACCGGCATCCGGTGCGTCGCCGCGAGTGGGAGCCGCCGGCGGGACTGCTCGACGAGCCGGGGGAGTCGCCCCTGGACGCCGCCAAGCGGGAGCTGTCGGAGGAGGTCGACCTCGAAGCCGACGACTGGCACGTGCTGAGCGACTACGTGACGACCCCGGGCGGCAACAACGAGGCCATCCGCATCTATCTGGCCCGCGGGGTGCGGCCCACCGGCGGCACGTTCGACCGGGAGGGTGAGGAGGCCGACATGGAGTCGGCCTGGTTCGCCCTCGACGACGTGGTGGACGCGGTGCTGGCCAGCCGGGTGCAGAACCCCTCGCTCGTCGTGGGAGCCCTCGCGGCGCACGCGTCGCGGGCGCGCGGCTGGACGACCCTGCGCCCGGCCGACGCGCCCTGGCCCGACCGGCCGCGCCGCCCGGACGGTCACTGAGGCCGACGGCGTGACACCGGCGACGGACACGGCGACCTCGGTCGACCGCTTTCTGCGCCATCTCACCGTGGAGCGCGGGCTGTCGGCGAACACCCTCTCGGCCTACCGGCGCGACCTGGTGCGGTACTCGGCGTGGTTGACCGGCCGGGGCCTGACAGACCTCGCGGCCGTGGGCGAGAACGACATCGGCGCCTTCACCCGCGAGCTGCGGTCGGCCGAGGGGCAGGAGCTCTCGGCCGCATCGATCGCGCGCATCCTCTCCACCGTGCGCGGGTTCCACAAGTACCTCGCCGACGAGGGAGTGGTGGAGGTCGACGCCGCGCGCGACGTGAAACCGCCCAAACTCGCCCTGCGCCTGCCGAAGGCCATCTCGATCGACGACATGGAGCGGCTGCTCACCTCGACCGGTGGCGAGGAGCCCGTGGCGCTGCGCGACCGGGCCCTGCTCGAGATGCTCTATGCCACGGGAGCGCGCATCTCAGAGCTCGTCGACCTCGACGTCGACGACGTGCAGGACGGCGACATGGTGCGGGTGACCGGCAAGGGCAGCAAGCAGCGGGTGGTGCCGGTGGGCAGCTACGCCCGGGCGGCGTTGGACGCCTACCTGGTGCGGGTGCGGCCCGTGTTCGCCACCCGTGGGAAGTCGACCCCGGCGCTCTTCCTCGGCATCCGGGGTCACCGGCTGAGCCGGCAAGGGGCCTGGCTCGTCATCCAGTCGGCCGCGGAGCGCGCCGGGCTCGCGACCCACGTGTCGCCGCACACCTTCCGGCACTCGTTCGCCACCCACCTGCTGCAGGGCGGTGCCGACGTGCGGGTGGTGCAGGACCTGCTCGGCCACTCTTCCGTGGCCACCACGCAGCTCTACACGCAGGTGACGGCGGACACGCTGATCGACATGTATCAGACGGCGCATCCGCGGGCCCGGTAGAATCGATGGAGGCGCCGGGATGGCGCCGAGGAACGAGGAGCGACTTCGGTGGCAGCCAGAGGCACGAGAACGGCGAGCACGAAGCAGGCCGACGAACTGAGCGGCCTCGATCTGCCGAAGATGGGCCCGACGGGCCGGCCGGTGACCGAGTTCCCAGATCCGGCTCCGCTGGCCTCGCACGGCCCGGCCCGCATCATCTCGCTGTGCAACCAGAAGGGCGGCGTCGGCAAGACGACGACCAGCGTGAACGTGGGCGCGGCGCTCGCCGAGTACGGCCGCAAGGTGCTCGCCATCGACTTCGACCCGCAGGGGGCGCTCTCGGCCGGGCTCGGCGTGATGACGCACGACATCCCCACCATCTACGACCTGCTGATCGGCACGGTGAAAGACCCGGCCGAGACGATCCGCTCGACCAGCGTTCCCGGGCTGGACATCATCCCCGCCAACATCGATCTCTCCGCCGCCGAGGTGCACCTCGTGAGCGAGGTGGCGCGGGAGTCGATCCTCGCGCGGGTGCTGCGCAAGGTGAGCAACGACTACGACGTCATCCTGATCGACTGCCAGCCCTCGCTCGGGCTGCTCACCGTGAACGCCCTCACCGCGAGCCACGGCGTGCTCATCCCGCTCGAGTGCGAGTACTTCGCGTTGCGCGGTGTCGCACTGCTGGTGGAGACCATCGACAAGGTGCGCGACCGGCTGAACCCCGCGCTCGTGCTCGACGGCATCCTGGCCACCATGTACGACCCGCGCACGCTGCACTCGCGCGAGGTGCTGGAGCGCGTGGTGGAGACGTTCGGCGACAAGGTGTTCGAGACGGTCATCGGCCGCACGGTGAAGTTCCCGGATGCGACGGTGGCGGGCAAGCCCATCACCCAGTTCGCCCCCGAGCACTCCTCGGCAAAGGCCTACAAGCAGCTGGCCAGAGAACTTGTCGCCCGTGGCGCGGTCGCCTGAGCCGGCGCTCGCCGCGCAGCTCGACACGGAGGCGGTGGCCTCGGGCTTCTCGCTCCGCCTCGACAACTTCCAGGGGCCGTTCGACCTGCTGCTGTCGCTGATCTCCAAGCACGAGCTCGACATCACCGACATCTCGCTCAGCCGGGTGACGGACGAGTTCATCTCGTACCTGAAGAAGCTCGACTCGGCGGAGGAGCTCGACCGCGCGAGCGAGTTCCTGGTGGTGGCGGCGACGCTGCTCGACCTGAAGATCGCCGGGCTGCTGCCTCAGGGCGAGCTCGTCGACGCCGAAGACGTGGCCCTGCTCGAAGCCCGCGACCTGCTGTTCGCGCGGCTGCTGCAGTACCGGGCGTTCAAGCAGGTGTCGGAGTGGCTGGCCACGAGGTTCGACGAGGAGAGCACGCGCCGTCCGCGCGCGGTGCGGCTGGAGGAGAAGTACCGTCAGCAGACGCCCGAGCTGGTGTGGACGCTGACGGCGGCGGATTTCGCCGCGCTCGCCGCCGTGGCCCTCGCTCCGCGGGAGCTGCCCACCGTGGGGCTGGAGCATCTGCATGCGCCGCTGGTGAGCATCCGGGAACAGGCGGCGCACGTGGTGGCCGTGCTTCGCTCGGCCGCGGCATCCGGAACCACGGTGAGCTTTCGGCAGCTGATCGCCGGCATCGACGAGAAGGGCGTGGTGATCGCGCGGTTTCTCGCGGTGCTGGAGCTGTACCGGCACGCCTCGATCTCGTTCGAGCAGCTCGAACCGCTCGGCGACCTCACCCTGATGTGGACGGCGGAGAACTGGAACGAGGACGACCTTGCCAATCTTGGAGCCGACTATGACAACTAGGCACGGAACGTCGAGCCCGATCGAGCGCAGCTCGCTCGGCGCTGGCGTCGCGGAGACGGTCCACCGGACCGTCTCTTCCAGCTCCAGCGCGGGAGCCGACTATGACAACTGAGGTGGAGCTCGACGGGGTGACCGCGGCCGCGGCACCGGTGGACGTGGACCGGGCGCTGGAGGCCATCTTCATGGTGGCCGACGAGCCGCAGAGCCTGGTGTCGCTCGCGACCGCTCTCGGGCGGCCCGTGGCCGTGGTGCGCCAGGGCGTCGAGCGGCTCGTGGCCGACTACGACGGCGAGGCCCCCGGCAGCGTGCGGCGCGGCTTCGAGCTGCGCGAGGTGGCGGGCGGATGGCGCATCTACGTGCGCGGCGAGCACGATCCGCTGGTGCGCGACTTCGTGATGACCCAGAACCCCTCCCGCCTGTCGCAGGCGGCGCTCGAGACGCTGGCGGTGATCGCCTACAAGCAGCCGATCAGCCGAGGCGCCGTGGCCGCCGTGCGCGCGGTGAACGTCGACTCCGTGGTGCGCACCCTGCTCAGCCGCGGCCTCATCACCGAGGTGTCGACGGAGGCCCAGACCGGCGCCATCCTGTACGGCACCACCGACCTGCTGCTGACCCAGCTCGGCATCAACTCCCTCGAGGAGATGCCCAGGATCTCGCCCTTGCTCGCCGACGGCAGCGAGGGCTTCGACGACCTTCAAGGAGTGCGATGACCCCGTTCGAGATACCACCGTGGGATGACAACGCCCAGACCCCCGGGGCCCAGCCGGAGGGCGTGCGGTTGCAGAAGGTGATGGCGGCCGCGGGTGTGGCGTCGCGGCGCGTGTCGGAGCAGCTGATCGAGGCCGGGCGCGTGGAGGTGAACGGCGAGGTGGTGACCGAACTCGGCCGGCGCATCGACCCCGAGAACGACCTGGTGGCCGTGGACGGCGTGGCCGTGCAGCTCGACCCCGACAAGCGCTACGTGATGCTCAACAAGCCCCTGGGCGTGGTGAGTTCGCTGAAGGACGAGCGCGGCCGACCCGACCTGCGGCGCTGGACCGACACGTTCGAGCAGCGCCTGTTCAACGTGGGCCGACTCGACGCGGAGACGAGCGGGCTGCTCATCCTCACGAACGACGGCGACCTGGCGCACGTGCTGGCGCATCCGTCGTTCGGGGTGATGAAGACCTACATCGCCAAGGTGGAGGGGCGCGTGACGCCGCAGACGCTCTCGGCGCTGACCGCCGGCGTTGAGCTCGACGACGGGCCGATCGCCGCCGACAAGGCGCGGCTGCTCGACACCGAGCGCGGACACTCGATCGTGGAGGTGACGCTGCACTCGGGCCGCAACCACATCGTGCGGCGCATGCTCGCCGAGGTGGGCCACCCCGTGGTCGACCTCGTGCGCCGCTCGTTCGGGCCGCTCACCCTCGGCTCGCTCAAGGCCGGAGCCGTGCGCGATCTCACGAAGGCGGAGGTGGGCACCCTGCTGACGCTGTCGCGGGAGGCCACCGGGGGCGGAGGCGAGCCGGATGAGGAGGGCGTCGACGACGCCGCGGACGCTGACGACGCCTCGGACGCTGACGACGCCGAGGGCTCCGGCGACTCGGGCGAGGGCTCGCGGTGAGCGGTGCCGAGAGCCGGCTCACCGGGCCGGTGCGCGTGGTGGGCGTGGGGTTGCTCGGAGCGAGCATCGCGCTGGGGCTGCGGGCCCGCGGTGTCGACGTCATCCTGTCCGACGCGTCGCCGACGAACGTGCGCATCGCCATCGACTACGGGGCCGGTCGCTCCGCCGGCGACGCCGACGAGCCGCAGCTGATCGTGGTGTGCGTGCCGCCCGACGTGACGGCATCCGTGATCGTGCGCGAGCTCTCGGCGTACCCGCGATCGGTGGTCACCGACGTGGCCAGCGTCAAGCTGCCGGTGCTGGACGCCGTGCGGGCCGCGGGCGGCGACGTGACCCGGTACGTGGGCTCGCATCCGCTGGCCGGGCGCGAGAAGGGCGGCCCCATGGCGGGTCGTGCCGACCTCTTCCTCGGCCGGCCGTGGGTGGTGGCCGGGCACCCCGACATCTCGTACCAGACGGCCTCGGCCGTGGACGACCTCATCCTCGACCTCGGGGCGGTGCTCGTGGAGATGAGCGCCGCCGAGCACGACGCCAGCGTCGCCCTCATCTCGCACGCCCCCCAGGTGGTGTCGACGCTGATGGCGCGGCGCCTCGTGGCGGCGCCCGAGGCGGCAGTGAACCTCTCGGGCGGAGGCCTGCGTGACGTGACCCGCGTGGCGGGGAGCGACCCGGGGCTGTGGGTGCAGATCCTGGGCGCGAACGCCGCGCCGACCGCCGAGGTGCTGCGGGGGGTGCGTGACGACCTCGACGAGGTGATCGCGGCCCTGGATGCGGCCGCCGCCGACTCGGCCCCCGCATCCGGAGCCGGCGCCGCGTCAGCTGTGGCTTCGGCCGGTGGGGGAGCCGGCTGGCGCCGCGCTCTGGCCGAGACGCTCGCGGGCGGCAACGCCGGGGTCGCCCGCATCCCCGGCAAGCACGGCCAGGACCGCCGCTACGCCCAGCTCGTGGTGATGGTGGACGACAGCCCCGGAGAACTCGCCCGCCTGCTCACCGAACTCGGTGAAGACGGTGTGAACCTCGAAGACCTCAGACTCGAGCACTCGCCCGGCGCTCAGATCGGCCTCGCCGAGATCGCCGTGCTGCCCGAGACGCTCGACACCGTGACCCGCGCGCTCGCCGCGCGAGGATGGAGAATCGCCGGATGACCGCATCCGTTCCCGCCCGTACCCCCGTCGTCGTGGCGATCGACGGCCCCGCCGGCAGCGGCAAGTCGAGCGTGAGCCGCGCCACCGCGCGAGCCCTCGGCTACGCCTACCTCGACACCGGCGCCAGCTACCGCGCGCTGGCTTGGAGCCTGCTCGACCGGTCGATCGACCCGGCTGACGCCTCCGCCGTGCTGGCGGCGCTGCCCGCGTTCGACTTCACCATCGGCATCGACCCCGACGACTACCACGTGCACGTGGGGTCGACGGAGGTGACCGACGCCATCCGCGAGCCGCGGGTGACGGCGGCCGTGAGCGCCGTGGCGCGCATCCCGGAGGTGCGGACCTGGCTCACCGACCGCTTCCGGCGGCTCATGCGCGACACCGACTTCGACGGCATCGTGGCCGAGGGGCGGGACATCACGACGGTGGTGGCTCCGGATGCTCCGGTACGGATCCTGCTCACGGCGACGGAGGAGGCTAGAATGGCCAGGCGTTCGAAGGAGCTGACGAGCGAATCGGCCGTTGCGGTGGGCGAAGCGCTCCGCACCCGCGATCAGGCCGATTCCCGCGTGGTCGACTTCATGAACGCCGCCGACGGTGTGACCACCGTCGACTCCACACAGCTCGACTTCGAGCAGACCGTCGCCGCGGTCGTCGATGTCGTTCACTCGCAGACAGCAAGGATCCCGCATGGCGGATAACCAGGGCCCCGTTTCGGGCCACGACAGCGACGCGTCGGACGAGTTCGACGCTCCCGACGACGACCTCGCCCAGCGGCTCGCCGTCGTCGACGAGGAACTCGCCGAGCGGCGTGCAGAGACACTGCGCACCGGTCTCTCCGACTACGAGCTCGATGAGGGCGACCTCGACCTGCTCGAGTTCGCCGAGGAGTTCCCCGACGGCATGATCGCGCTGCCGGCCCTGCCGGTGCTGGCCATCGTGGGCCGGCCGAACGTGGGCAAGTCGGCGCTCGTCAACCGCATCCTGGGCCGTCGTGAGGCCGTGGTGGAGGACAAGCCGGGCGTCACCCGCGACCGTGTGGCCTACAAGGCGGAGTGGGCCGGACGCCGGTTCACGCTCGTCGACACGGGCGGCTGGGAACCGGATGCCGCGGGCATCAACGCCGCCGTCGCCGCGCAGGCGGAGGTGGCCATCGACCTCGCCGACGTGGTGCTGTTCGTGGTCGACTCGAACGTGGGCGCCACCGCCACCGACGAGCACGTGGTGAAGCTGCTCCGCCGGGCCAACCGACCGGTGTTCCTCGCGGCCAACAAGGTCGACGACACGCGCCAGGAGCCGCAGGCCTCGGCGCTGTGGTCGCTGGGCCTCGGCGAGCCGCACCCCGTCTCGGCGCTGCACGGCCGCGGCGTGGCCGACCTGCTCGATCAGATCATGCAGAAGATGCCCGAGATCTCGGCCGTCGCGAAGCAGGAGATGGGCGGGCCTCGACGCGTCGCCATCCTGGGCCGGCCGAACGTGGGCAAGAGCTCGCTGCTGAACAAGGCGGCGGGTGAGGAACGGGTCGTCGTGAACGAGATGGCCGGCACCACGCGCGACCCGGTGGACGAGCAGATCGAACTCGGCGGCAAGGTGTGGACCTTCGTGGACACGGCCGGCATCCGCAAGCGGGTGCACCTGCAGCAGGGAGCGGACTTCTACGCGTCGCTGCGGACGTCTGCCGCGCTGGAGAAGGCGGAGGTGGCGGTGGTGGTGCTCGACGTGACCGAGCCCATCTCGACCCAGGACCTGCGGATCATCGACCTCGTGCTGGAGTCGGGCCGTGCGCTCGTGCTCGCGTTCAACAAGTGGGACCTGCTCGACGACGACCGGCGCCGGTACCTCGAGCGCGAGATCGAGCAGGATCTGCACCACGTGACGTGGGCGCCGCGGGTGAACATCTCGGCGCGCACCGGGCGGCACCTGGAGAAGCTCGTTCCGGCGCTCGAACTGGCGCTGGAGTCGTGGGACACGCGGATCCCGACCGGCAAGTTCAACGCGTTCCTCGCCGAGCTCACCGCGTCGCACCCGCACCCCGTGCGTGGTGGAAAGCAGCCGCGCATCCTGTTCGGTACGCAGGCCGCGTCGCGTCCGCCGACCTTCGTGCTGTTCACCACCGGGTTCCTCGACCCGGGCTACCGGCGCTACGTGCAGCGGCGGTTGCGTGAGATCTACGGGTTCGAGGGGTCGCCGATCATCGTGAACATGCGCGTGCGCGAGAAGCGCAAGCGCTAGCTCCGGCGCTTCGCGTCGCTTCCGCCGAGTTGCGCCAAAATGCCCCTTCCCGTCCCGGGAGGGGGCATTTTGGCGCAACTCGACGAGTGGGGTGGGGGCTCAGGGGAGCAGGTCGGCGCGGTGCACCAGACCGGCGGCGCCGATGAGCGGCCCCTCGTCGGAGAGCGCCGAAGGCAGAACGGCGACGTCGATGGTGTCGAGCGGCGCCACCTCGGCGATGCGCGCGCGGATGAGGTCGAACAGGTCGGGCGTGACCCGCGAGAAGCCGCCGCCGATGGCCACGGCCTCGAGGTCGAGCAGGGCGCAGACCGAGGCGATGCCCTCGCCGATGGCGTTCGCGGAGCGCTCGACGGCGGCGCGGGCGATCGGGTCGCCGTCACGGTAGCTCTGGCCGAGCTCCTCGCCGGTGCGACCGCTCCAGCCCTGGGCGTTGGCCCAGGCCACGATGCGGGGCCCGGCGGCGATGCCCTCGAGGGTGACCGAGTGGTCGCGACCGGGGGAGTGGTGCGTGTGCAGCTGGATCTGGCCGACGTGACCGGCGTTGCCCGTTCGGCCGCCGACGAGCCGGCCCTCGACGAGCAGACCTCCGCCGATGCCGGTGGAGACGATCATGCCCATGGCCGTGCGGTAGCCCTGCAGGGCACCGGCCCAGTGCTCGGCGAGCAGGATGCACAGGCCGTCGAGCCGCAGCACGGGGTTCGCGACTCCGGATGCGTCGGCCACGAGGTCGCGCAGCGGGTAGTCGCGGAACGTCGCGAGGTTGAGGGGCGACGTGGTGCCGCGGGCGGTGTCGATGGGGCCGGCGCTGCCGATTCCCGCACCGATGAGTTCGGCGCCGGCGGGCAGGTCGGCCACGGCGAGCTCGACCACCTCGCGCACGGCGGCGGCGATCTGCTCGCGGGAACTCGCGGCGCCGGTGGGGGCGCGGTGGCGGGTGCCGGGAAGCACGCGGGCGTCGGAGCCGACGAGTGCGGCCTCGGCCTTGGTGCCGCCGACGTCGACCGCCAGGGCCAGGCGTCGGGATGCGCCGGCAGGGGTGGGTGCGGGGAGGTTCACGCGACTATTCCATCACCACGACCGGGGTCGGCGTGACGGGGATGCGCTGCGTCGGGTGCTGCGCGGTGCGGTTCTCGTCCGCCGGCTGCGAGCCTTTCGGGTCGGCTCGCAGCCGGTCGGAGTCAGAACGTCTCGGGTTCGGTCAGAGCGTCTTGTGGGTGAGGGGAGCGGTGGAGGCGGCGGCGCACCACGCCGGCCAGGAGGCCATGATCGCAGAGGCGCGCGCATCCGTGTCGGTGTCGTCGCTGAGGGCCCAGTCTTCGAGCACTCCGACGGAGCCCCCGGCGATGTAGGCGGCGGCGGTGGCCGTGTCGATGTCGGCACCGAAACCGTGGTGCTGCCAGACGCCGAGAGCGAGCGAGGCCCGTCGGAGTGCGCGCTGGCGCAGCTCGCGGCGGAACCCGGCGTCGACCCGGGTGCTGAACATCATGCGGTAGGCCGCGCGGTGCTCGAGGATGTGGCCGAGCTCGCGCCGGATGGACTCTCCGTAGACGGCGGTCACTTCTTCGGGGGAGTAACCGTCGAACGAGTCGATGTCTCCGACGCTGCCGAGATCGTCGAGGATGTGCGCGAACGAATCGGCCGCGAACGCGTAGATGTCGGCGTAGTGACCGTAGAACGTCGTGCGATGCACGCCGGCCGTTCGGCACAGTTCGGAGATGCTGATCTCGGTGAGATCGTGCTGGCGGAGGAGATCGAACAGGGCAGTCGTCAGGGCTTCGTGCGTGCGGGCCGCTCGGGGTTCGGCCGGATTGACGGATGCGCCCTGGCGTCGGGATGGTGCTGCGGGTAAGGCGGTTGACTGGGGCATGCTCAATTATGCAATGACGAACTTAGGAGAATGCCCAGTTTTAGGACTCTGAGTCCCAAACTTCTCGAAACCCGTCTACTGATGTTGTTTTCTGGGTAGTCCTCCCGTCGTCGTCCGGGCGGCCGGAGGGTGTCAGCGGGGGTCGTGGGAAGGCGCTATCATGGACAAGTTGTCTGGAGCGGTTCGCTTCTCCGGATGATGGCCACGGGCTGTGGCGCAGCTTGGTAGCGCACTTGACTGGGGGTCAAGGGGTCGCAGGTTCAAATCCTGTCAGCCCGACAGAAATGCGAGAAGGGTCACCCGTTCGGGTGGCCCTTCTCGCGTTTGGGAGCCTGCGGGCGTGAGGCGTTGTGGCGGGAGACCGCGTCGCTGACCCAGGACAGCTCGTCGACGAACCGATCCAGGAGTCGGGCGAGCTCGGCGCGATCGTCGGCCGCCCACTTGCCCACCAGGGTGTTGTAGACCTGCTGGGCCGAGGCGTGATGCCGCTGGATCGCAACCCGGCCCGCGTCGGTCGCCGTCACGAGCACGGCGCGCCGGTCGTCCTCATCCGGTCGGCGCGTGACGAGCCCGCCGTTCTCGAGACGCCTGACCTCGGCGGTGACCGTCGACTTGTCCACCGACAGCCATTCGGCCAGCGCCGACATCCGTACCGGGCCGGAGGCGACGACGTACTCGAGCAACCAGGAGTCGGTGCTCGAGAGCGCGGCTCCGGCGGCGTCCTGCAGAGCCCGACGATTGTCCGAGCGGGTCGTCCAACGCAGGATGGCCGACATGGCGGCCTCGATCGTGGCCCCGACGTCGGGCACGTCCTCGTCCGTGGACTGGGTCATAGCTGAAAGTCTCCTGCTTCACGTGAGGAATTTCGTCCGGAGGATGCTATTGGTTTGATCACGCCAACTAATATGGTGGGACTAGTCCAACTAAATCACCTTCACCTCGACACACGCGGAGAGAACACCCCTTCATGGAAATAGAGATCCCCGGATACGTCTGGTTGCTGACCGTGGTCGGCATCCTCGCCCTCCTCGCCTTCGACTTCATCTTCCACGTGCGGAAGGCCCATGAGCCCACCCTGCCCGAGGCGGCCAAGTGGTCGGCCATCTACGTCGGCATCGCCATCGTCTTCGGCATCGGCGTGCTCATCTTCGGCGGCGGCACGCTGGGCTCGGAGTATTTCGCCGGGTACATCACGGAGAAGGCGCTCTCGGTCGACAACCTCTTCGTCTTCCTGATCATCATGGCGAGCTTCAAGGTGCCGCGCGCCGACCAGCAGAAGGTGCTGCTGTTCGGCATCGTGTTCGCGCTCATCGCGCGCACGGGATTCATCTTCCTCGGCGCCGCCGCGGTCAATGCCTTCTCGTGGCTCTTCTACCTGTTCGGCGGGTTCCTGATCTTCACCGCCATCAAGCTGCTGCGCCCCGAAGAGGAGAGCAACGAGGCCGACAACTTCGTCATCCGGCTCGCGAAGAGGCTCTTCAACACCACGGAGCGTTACGACGGCGACAAGCTGATCACCATCGAGAACGGCAAGAAGGTCCTCACGCCGATGCTCCTGGTGATGGTCGCCATCGGTGGCACGGACCTCCTCTTCGCGCTCGATTCCATCCCTGCGATCTTCGGCCTGACCCAGAACGCCTTCATCGTCTTCACCGCGACGGCGTTCTCGCTGATGGGGCTGCGGCAGCTGTACTTCCTGATCGACGGACTGCTCGACCGGCTCATCTTCCTCAGCTACGGCCTCGCCGCCATCCTGGGTTTCATCGGAGTGAAGCTCGTGCTGCACGCCCTGCACGAGAACACGCTCCCGTTCATCAACGGTGGCGAGCACGTGCCCGTGTTCGAGATCAGCACGGGGCTCTCCCTCGTCGTCATCATCGGAATCCTCACGGTGACCGTGCTGCTGTCGCTGTTCAGCCCGGCAGGCCGGGCTCACACCGTCATCAACGACGGCAAGGCTCAGGCGAAGAAGTACCTCGCCGACGACGTGAAGACGGATGCCACACTGCGGGAAGCCGCCTACGCCCGCATGGTGGAGCGCGAGAAGGCGCTGGCCGACCTCCCCGCCAAGCACCGGAGCAAGGCCGCCGCCGACGAGGAACTGCAGCAGCTGCTCGCCGACGCGCACGAATTGCGCGGCCAGCGCTCCGTGTAGCTCTGATCGCACCGGCCCGAGAACTGCGACGGGCGACCTGCCCCGTTTTCCTCTAGCGTTAGAGGGCATCCCGTTCGGAGCCGCCCCCGACCGCATCGCAGAGCACGATCACCACGAACAACCTGAAGGAGACACACCATGGGTCTGAGCTTGGAAAAGGGCCAGTCGCTCTCGCTGACGAAACAGGACGGCGGAGCGCTCACCAAGATCCGCCTCGGTCTGGGCTGGGACGGCGTCACCCCGACGAAGCGGGGTCTGTTCGGCCGGGCCAAGGCCGGAGCGGACATCGACCTCGACGCGTCGGCGATCTTCTTCGACGCGTCAGGGAAGGTGCTCGACACCATCTGGTTCCAGCAGCTGGCCAGCAAGGACGGGTCGGCGAAGCACACCGGCGACAACCTCACGGGGGCCGGCGACGGCGATGACGAGACCATCGTCGTCGATCTCTCGAAGGTGTCGAGCGCGGTCGCCCAGATCGTGTTCGTGATCAGCAGCTACAGCCGTCAGACGTTCGACACCGTGCAGAACGCGTTCAGCCGCGTGGTCGACGACTCGACCCCGGGCTCTCCGGAGGTGGCTCGGTACCAGCTGACCGACTCCGGTCCGCACACGGCGATGATCATGTCGAAGGTGTTCCGGGACGGCGCCGGCTGGTCGTTCAAGGCCGTCGGCGAGCGTGCGAACGGCCGCTCGGTCATGGACCTTCTCGCCCCGGCCGCACAGGCCCTCTGAACACCGATTTAGGAGACCACTCTCATGGCAGGACTCACCCTCGCAAAGGGCAACAACCTCTCGCTCACCAAGACCAGTCCCGGTCTGACCATCGCCACGGTCGGGCTCGGCTGGGACCCGCGCACGACGAGCGGCGAGGCGTTCGACCTCGACGCCTCGGCGCTGCTGATCGGCGCCGACGGCAAGGTGCGCTCGTCGGCGGACTTCATCTTCTACAACCAGCCTGCAGCAGCCGACGGCTCGGTCGTGCACCTGGGCGACAACCGATCGGGCGAGGGCGACGGTGACGACGAGCAGATCACGGTCGACCTGCAGAAGGTCGCCGCGGATGTTCAGCGCGTCGTCATCGCGGTCTCGATCGACCGCGCTGACGAGCGCCGCCAGAACTTCGGGCAGGTGCGCGGAGCGTACTGTCGTGTGCTCGACCAGGACGGCAACGAGATCGTGCGCTTCGACCTGAGCGAGGACGCCGCCCCCGAGACCGCCATGGTGTTCGCCGAGGTGTACCGCAACGGCGGGGAGTGGAAGTTCAAGGCCGTCGGCCAGGGCTACACCACCGGACTCGCCGGCATCGCCGGTGACTTCGGCGTGCAGCTGGGCTGAGGCGACCGATGAGCACCCCTCTCACCCCTCCCGACGCCGGCGACCTCGCCCAGGCCTCGCTCGTTCTGCAGGCTCCGGATGCGCCGGAGATCGTCAAGGTCGACGACGCACCCGGCATGGTGCCGGTGCCGGCAGACCGGCAGGCCGAGATCGCCCGACAGGCGGCGGCTTTCGTCGCCGAGGTGGCGACGCTCGATCCACGCACGCCTGAGTTCAGCACGAAGGTGGAGGGCATCTCGCAGATCGGCGGTGCCGAGATGGTGCAGTCGAGCGGGTACTCCACCCGGATGCTCGAGCGCTCGAGCACCTCGGTCGCGGGCGCGAAGCGCAGCGGGAACTCAGCACAGATCAGCGTGGCCAACACGCTGGGCGACCTGCGCAGCACGGTGGAGGACCTCACCCCGAACGACGCCGATCTCGGTGTCGGCCGGAAGATCCTCGGTTTCATCCCGGGCGGCAACAAGCTGGCCAAGTACTTCCAGAAGTACGAGTCGGCCCAGACCCAGCTCGACAAGATCATCAAGTCGTTGATGGCCGGTCAGGACGAGCTGCTGAAGGACAACGCCTCCCTCGCCGGTGAGAAGGTCCAGCTGTGGGAGACCATGCAGTCCCTCAGCGAGTACGCCGTCTTCGGCAAGGCGCTCGACGCGGCCTGCGTCGAGAAGATCGAGGCCAGCCGGGCTGCCGGACGGATCGACGAGGCGCAGAAGCTCGAGGCCGACGTGCTGTTCCCCATCCGTCAGCGACACCAGGACATCCTCACCCAGCTGGCCGTCTCGGTGCAGGGTTACCTCGCCATGGATCTCATCCGGAAGAACAATCTGGAATTGATCAAGGGTGTCGACCGGGCGCGCACCACGACCATCGCGGCGCTGCGCACCGCAGTGATCGTGGCGCAGGCCCTCGCGAACCAGAAGATGGTGCTCGACCAGATCGACGCCATCAACACCACCACGAACAACATGATCCTGAAGACGAGCGAGATGCTAAAGGATCAGACCACGCGGATCCACGAGCAGGCATCCTCGTCGGGGGTGAGTGTTGAGACCCTGCAGAAGGCGTTCGACAACGTGTTCGCCACCATGGACGCCATCGACACCTTCCGTGCGAAAGCGGCGCAGAACATGGAGGGTACGGTCGCCGCCCTCGAGACGGGACTGGAGAAGGCACGTCCCTACCTCGAGCGCAGTCAGCAGTCCCAGCAGGGCTGACGACGGCAACGCCGGGGGCAGTGTCACAAGGTCGTAGGGGACAGAAGGGAAGTCCGGTGGGGTTCGGGCGATTCATCGACTCAATCAGGAACGGCGCTCCGCATCCCGACGGCCACGTGAATCCCGGGGAACCGCGTGACGGATCGCGCCAGGCCGGCGCGGAGAACCTCGGGTTCCCCGCGGCTCCCGGCGCGGCCGCGGTCGCCAGCGAGGACGAGCAGGTCGCTCTGGCTCTCGACGGGCTGCGCGCTGCCGTTCGCCGGGCGGGTCGGGACCTTCCGGGAGTGCTCACGTCGCAGCTGCGCCAGATCGACGATCTGCTGCGCACCATCGTCGCCACGATCGATGCACAGGATGCGTCGACCGAGCAGCGCGTCCTGCTTGCGGCGATCATCGGCGACTACATCCCCACGCCGCTGCGCGCCTACCTCGCGCTCACGGAGCACGATCGCGTCGACGACTCCCGGGCCACCCTGATGTTCAGCCGGCAGCTCGCCGTACTCGAGGAGACCATGCACGACCTGCTGAACCAGATCAGGACCGGGGCGATCGCCGAGCTGTCGACGCACGGCCGTTTCCTCGCCGACAAGTTCGCGGGCCCCGACGCCGGTCTCGTGCTGGGCGGGCGCTGATGGCCTCGCTCATCCCGGGGGCCAATGCCGCCCTGACGGCGGAGAACCCCGGGCTCGACCGCATCCTGCTCGGATTCGGCTGGCAGATCATCCCGAGCCGGGGCCCCCTGGCCGAACTGGTGCCGGCAGCCATTCTGTGCGGCGCGGACGGCAAGGCGCTCTCCAACGAGCATCTGGTGTTCTTCAACCAGATCGAGAGCGCCGACGGATCGGTGGCCTTCGACGCCGAGGGCGACGTCGAGGAGATCGACGTCGACCTGTCCCGCGTTCCGGACGAGGTGGCGAAGATCGCCTTCATCGTCTACGTGGACCCCGACGTGCGCGGTTCCGGCGACTTCTCGGCGGTGCGCAGTGCGTACGTGCGCGTCGCCACGGACGCCGGGCGGGAGCTCGTGCGATTCACGGTTCCGCTCGACGACATCCGATCGAGCAATGCAGTGCTCTTCGGGGAGCTCTACCGGTACCGGCACGACTGGAAGTTCCGCGCCATCGGCCAGGGCTACGGTGCGGGTCTCAGCGGCGTGGCCGCCGACTTCAGAATCGACCTCTGACCCCGTGGCCGCTCCTTCCGTGGTTCGCCACGACCTTCCCTTCCTGCGCCGGCGTGAACGGCCGCGGCTCGCCGAGTCGGCTGCAGCGGACCGTTCCGTCGATGCGCCCTCGACGGGAGCCGGGATGCGCACCGCCGCTGTGGGCCTCGAACTGCGGCCGGCGGCGGCCGCCGTACCGGCGAGCGAGCCGTCGCGTGCCGCGGCCGAGCATCCCGAGCCGTTCGCGGCACCCGCCGTCCACGAGGTACGGGAGCTCGGTCAGCGCACACCGGTGCTCCGACTCGACCCGCGCCAGTCGGCTATCGGCAGTCTCGTCGTCTCGGGTGTCAGCTCGATGGTGTGGGAGTCGAGCGATCTGATCACCGGCTGGGCGGCGACGGACGGCTCGGCGGGCGGATCGCATGTGACGACGTCGGGCAACCGGCCCCTCGTGGGATTCGACGACGACTTCGCGATCGTGACCTTGCGGCACGTGCAGGAGTTCCGCCGCGCGATGTTCTTCGGAGACGCCGTCCGTCCGCTCGGAGTGCAGCTCTACGGCGGCAGCCAGGTCGCGGTGGCGACCACCAGCGGCCCGTTCGTGTTCGCCCTGTCGATCCTCCGCGTGGGAACGATGCTCGAACTGCGCGCCGAACCGCTCGACGCGGGCGCGACGGCCGAGTCGGCCCTCGGCGACTTCGGCTTCGTGCCCACCCGTGTGGTGCTCACCCGCGACGACACGAGGCGGTGACGGATGCGCCATCTGGAATTCATCGGTGAAGCGGAGTCGGCACGGCTGTTCCACCGCCTCCCGGAACCGCTCGCCATCGATTCTCCGCCGGAACTGCTTGCGGCTGCCCTCGGCGGCACGCTCTACTGCCCGGGCACCCGCACCTCCTTGGCCCAGGATGTGCGGAAGCAGGCGCGGCGCGGCTGCGTCAGCATGGTGCTCTGCCTCGAGGACTCGATCGCCGACAGCGACGTGGAGTTCGCCGAACGGAACGTCGCCGACGCGCTGCGGAGTCTGGCGGAGGACGGCGGCATCCCGGAGCTGCCTCTGCTCTTCGTCCGGGTGCGCACGCCGCAGCAGATGCGGCAGCTGGCCGACCTGGCGGGGCCGGGGATCGACCTGCTCAGCGGCTTCGTGCTGCCGAAGTTCCTCAAGGACGGCGGGCTGGCCGAGCAGTTCTTCGACGCCCTGCACGGCATCCATCGCGAGTACGACCAGGCAGGAGGAGGCGCGGGCGCCCGCCGCCTCCGGGTGATGCCGATCCTGGAGTCGCCGGAGATGATGCACACCGAGACGCGGTCGTCGGCCCTCGCCGGCATCGTCGAGGTGGTGCGGGCCAACCGTGACGACGTGCTCGCCCTGCGCATCGGTGCCACCGACCTCGGCAGCGCCTACGGGCTCCGTCGCTCGCGGGATCTCACGGTGTACGACGTGAAGGTCCTCTCAGCCGTGATCGCCGACATCGTGAACGTGCTCGGTCGCCCCGAGGACGACTTCGTGATCACCGGCCCGGTCTGGGAGCACTACGACAGCACCGAACGAATCCTCCGCCCGCAGCTGCGCCTGACGCCCTTCGTCGACGCGAAGGAGAAGGAGCTGCGGCAGCGGCTGATGCTGAAAGGGCTCGACGGCCTCATCCGGGAGATCACCCTCGACCAGGCCAACGGTCTGCTGGGCAAGACCGTCATCCACCCCACCCACGTCCCCGTGGTGCATGCCCTCTCCGTGGTCAGCCACGAGGAGTTCCTCGACGCGGAGACGATCGCCGCCGACGTCGGCGGGGGAGCCGCTGCATCGCCGTACCGCAACAAGATGAACGAGATGAAGCCGCATCAGACCTGGGCGCGCAAGACGCTGCTGCGCGCGCGGGCGTTCGGCGTGGCCGCCGAGCACGCCACCTTCGTCGACGTGCTCGAAGCGAGCATGCGGTGACGCCCTGGACGGGCGGCTTCGTGAGCGAGGCCGCCGGCATCGTCGTGAGATCGGACCCCGCAGGCAGCCTCGTGCCGGTGCGGTCGCTGGTCGGGCTGGCGCTGCGGATCAACCCGAGACGCGCGCAGCTGCTGGTGTCGACGGTGCTCGCGAAACACGTTCCGACGGTGCCGTCCGTCGCCGTCGTGGCGGGGGAACTGCTCGGGCTGCTCGTGGCGGCATCGCTCGACGGCGCACCCGCCGACACGACGCTGCACGCCCGTTTCGCCGGAGTCCTCGAGAGCCAGGACACGTCGGGGCTGGCGGGCCTGCGTGAGGCCGTCGGGCGACGGCGGAGCGAGCATCCGGCCGTCGTCACGATCGGGTATGCCGAGACCGCCACGGGACTCGGCCAGCTCGTGGCGGGCGTGATCGGCTCGCCCTATCTGCACTCCACGCGGCACGTCGCAGTCTCCGTAGCCCCGTCGTTCGGGTTCGAGGAGGAGCACTCCCACGCGAGTAGCCACCGCCTGCACCCCACCCGCGGCGCGTGGCTGCGTGATCGTGGCACGGTCGTGCTGGTCGATGACGAGATCAGCACCGGAACCACCGTGATCAACACGATCCGCACCCTTCAGGGCGTTCGGCCCCAGGCGGCGTGGGTGGTCGCCGCCCTCGTCGATCTGCGCTCCGACACCGATCGGGCGCGCTTCGACGCTCTCGCCGACGAACTCGGCACGCGCATCACGGTCGTCGCGCTGGGCCGGGGGTCGGTGGAACTCCCGCCCGATCCGGTGGGGCGCGCCGCCGAGCTGATCGCGGGGTTCGCGGAGCCCGCTGACGCCGGCACTGACGCAGACGCAGCCGCAGCCGCCGACGTCGACGGCGCCGCCGCCGAGCTCGGCGACACGGTGATCGTCGAGCCGGAGGTCGCTCTGCCGATCCGGAGCGCCCGTCACGGGCTGGTGGTGCCGTCGCCCGAGCCGGACCTGGTCGCAGGCATCGCAGCGAGCATCCGTTCTCACCTCGGCTGGCCGGCCGAGCGGGGTTCGTCGGCCGGAACGGATGTTCTCGTGCTGGGCAGCGAGGAGTTCATCGCGCTGCCGCTCCTGGTCGCCGAGGAACTGGACAGGCTGGCGAGTTCCTGGCGGGTGCTGTTCTCCACCACGACCCGGTCGCCCATCGCCCCGCTCGATCGTCCTGATTACGCCATCGCCAGCCGTATCCGCTTCCGCAGCAGCGACCTGACCGTCGACGGGCCCGGGGATCGCTTCGCGTACAACCTCACCCGTGGAGGCCGTCGCTTCGACACGATCGTGCTGATGCCGGAGCCCGGCAGCGACATCGATCGTCTCCTTGCTCCCGATGGGGTCGTCGAGGCCCTCCGCCGCGTGACCGGCCACGTGGTGGTGGCGCTGCTGCCCGCCGGTCTCCCGACACCAGACGAATGGATCCTCCAGCCGTGACGCCCAACAGCATTCCCTCACCCGTGCCGCTCGTCGGCCCGGCCTTCGGCTCGTATGCGGCCGACGATGTCCGGTGGCTGCTGCAAGACCTCGGAGACGTGGTGCTGGAGGCCCCGAGCGACGAGCGGGAGAGGGCCATCCAGAGCGGACAGGCCAACTATGCCGAGTCGCTGCCCATCGAGTACGTGCCCTCCGCCGACTACGAGGCCCTCTACCGTGAGGCGCTCCAGCGGTCCGGGCGCCGACTGGCGATCGCCGTCGGCGTGGTGACCGAGTTGGTCACGGCGGAGCGCGACGGACAGCCCGTGCTCGTGTCGCTGGCGCGGGCCGGCACGCCGATCGGCATCCTGATGCGCCGCTGGGCGCGGCAGATCCGCGGGCTCGAACTGCCTCACTACACGATGAGCATCGTGCGGGGGGTGGGGGTGGACCGCACGGCGCTGCGCTACCTCGCCTCCCACCACCGGCCCGAGCAGATCGCCTTCGTCGACGGCTGGACCGGCAAGGGCGCGATCGCCACCGAGCTCACCGAGGCGCTCCGCCTGTTCGAGCAGAGCGACGGCATCCGGTTCCCGGACGGCCTCGCCGTGCTCGCCGACCCTGGCCACTGCGTGAGCGTCTTCGGCACGCGAGAGGACTACCTCATCCCCTCGGCGTGTCTGAATTCGACGGTCTCGGGTCTGGTCTCGCGCACGGTCTACAACCGCCGGCTGATCGCCGACGACGCCTTCCACGGCGCGAAGTTCTACTCCGAGCTCTCCGGGCACGATGTGTCGAACGAGTTCCTCGACACCATCTGCGGCTACTTCGAGGAGACCC
Source organism: Herbiconiux liangxiaofengii (assembly GCF_041927335.1). NCBI lineage: Bacteria > Bacillati > Actinomycetota > Actinomycetes > Micrococcales > Microbacteriaceae > Herbiconiux > Herbiconiux liangxiaofengii. Next base: position 25,890 of record NZ_JBHFHD010000014.1, read on the forward strand.
GCGACGAGGTGGCGGACGGTGTCCGGGCCGCCCTGGCGAGCGATCGCACCCCGACGTGGGTGGGCCGGGATTCGGTGGAGCGCATCCGCGTCGACTACGGGATCGAGAGCGTGAACCTGGTGAAGCCGGGCGTGGGGGAGACCACGCGGGTGCTGTTGAGGCGAGTGCCGTGGAAGGTGCTGGTGCGGCCGGATGCGCGTGACGACATCGCGCACGTGCTCCACCTCGCGCGGCAACGCGGTGTGGAGGTGGAGGAGGTCGACGACCTGCCCTACAGCTGCGTGGGTCTCGTCCGTCCGCTTGAGGGCGAGACAGCGGGGGCCGTCCAGTGAGCCGGGGGAGCGCATCCGGAGCCCGTGGGCCGCGTACCCGGTCGGCGAAGGACGCCGTGATCGCCGCGTGCGACCTCGATCGCACCCTGATCTACTCGCCGCGCGCCTTCTGGCTGGAGACTCCGGATGATCAGGCGCCCTCCATCGTCGTGTCGGAGGTGTACGGCGGTGCCCCGATCTCGTTCATGACGCGGCGAGCCGAGCAGCTCCTCGTGATGCTGTCGAGCCGTGCCGTCTTCGTGCCCGTCACCACGCGCACGGTGGCGCAGTACCGGCGGGTGCGGCTGCCGGGTGCACCACCCGCCTTCGCGGTCACGAGCAACGGCGGCGAGATCCTGGTCGACGGCGAGCCGGACGTGGAGTGGTCGGCGGTCGTGCACGCCGAGGTCGCGCAGAACGCCGCACCGCTCGCCGAGATCGCAGCACTGCTCGGCGACAGCAGCGTCACACCCTGGATCGTGAAGGTCAACATCGCGGACGACCTGTTCGTCTACGCCATCGTCGACCGGGAGGCCATGCCGCCGGAGTGGGCCGACGAGCTCGAAGCGCTCTGCCACTCCCTCGGCTGGACCGTCTCCGTGCAGGGCCGCAAACTCTACTGCGTGCCCCAGGCCGTCACGAAGAGCGCAGCGGTCGCCGAGGTGCGGTGCAGGCTGGGCGACGGCATCGTGCTGGCCGCGGGGGACTCGTTGCTCGACCAGCCCATGCTCGAGACGGCCGATCAGGCGTTCCGCCCCGCGCACGGCGAACTGCACGAGGTGGGTTTCACCAGTGCGAACCTCACCGTGACCTCCCGGAAGGGCATCGTCGCCGGCGAGGAGCTGCTGGAGCTCCTGATCGAGGCCGCCGGTCCGCGGGGCCTCTGGGACTGACGATCTGAGCTCGGCCCGCTGGTGATCCGCCGTGTCTTCCACGGTGGGCCCGTGCCGCCCTAGGATCGTGAACGTCCCGTGAGCGAGAGAAGGAACCACCGTGGTCGACCATGCCCAGATCGCTGCCCGGCTGACCTCCCCCGAAGGATTCCTCGCCCTGTGCGACGAGCCAGGAGTCCTGGGTGCCAAGAAGAAGGCCGCAGCTGCCTTCGAGCTGTGGAGCCAGGCCGACCAGCGGTACATCGGCACCTATCGCGGGGTGCAGGCCCCCGGTGGCAAGGGCACCGGCTTCGTGATCAGGCTGTTCTGGGACCCGGCCGTCACCACCCCCGATCTCGCTGCCGTCGGGGCCGCGATCCAGGGCGCCGTGCCCGTCGACCTGATCCAGGCCGACGAGAAGGCGACGTACAAGGCTCGCGACAAGAAGCAGGGCCCGTTCTTCGTCTGGCAGGGCATGAGCTCGCGCCCGCTGTCGCAGTGGTTCCAGGATCGCTTCGGCATCGGTGCCTGCGCGACCCAGCTGTTCGACCGTTCCGACCTGTCGCAGAACGTGGCGGCGGTCGCGGTCACGGGCGGCGTCGACCATCTCTGGTCGTTCACCGCGCCGGAGTGAACCTGCGACGTCGTGCACTGGGAGCCTGTGGCTGGCTCCTGACGGCTGCGGGCGTCATCGCGATCATCGTCGTGATGACCGGAGACCACGACGCCTCGCAGGCCGGGGGCGTGCTCGTGGCTGTCGTCGTGGGCGTGAGTGCCCTCGCTCCGGTCGCCGTCGGCGTCTCCTACCTGGCGATCCGCCGACGCAACCGCACCAGGGAGGCATCGGCCGACGGCGTGCCCGTGTCGCCGCGTGCTCGAGCCCTGCAGACGTCCGTCGCGTCGCTGCTCGACCGTGTCACCGAGTCGACCGACGACGTGCTCGGGCTCGGTCGCGTCGTGCTGGGCGATCGGCTCGAGCTGACCGCGACGGCGCTGCGGGAGATCGACGACCGATGGGAGGCACTGTCGTTCATGTGGTTCGTCCGTCCTTCTCAGCCGGCCGACTTCCCGCGATCGGCTCGGTTCCGCGGCCTTCCCGAGTGGGCGCAGGATGCGGTGGTGCTCCTCGACCTGCGCCGCGAGCTGCAGCTCCGGGGCGTTGCCTCGGCGCTCGCGGATGAACCCGGCTTCTACCGGCACGGCTTCGGACGCGTCGTCGAAGCCGCGTCGCGCACGGGAAGCAGCCCTCTCGTCGACGCCGTGCTGGACGCACGACGTGCTTCCGTGGACGGTGCGGATCCGAACCACCCGTCGCGCCGTCGCCTGCTGGCCCTGCTGGACGACAGAGGGTCGTGGACGCAGCTCCTGGCCTCACCCCACTAGATGCGGCGACCCGTCGCAATCCGCCCTCTGGCCGCGCTCAAAGGGCGCTTTGCGACGGGTCGGCGGGCGCGGGTGGGGGATGGCGGGGATGGTGCCCTTGGGATGAGTGCTAGGGCCTCTGCGGGGGCGATGCGCTGGTGGGAGTCTCACCGGAGCAGAAGCAGCTGGGGCTCGCGAAGGAGGTGTACGTGCGGGAGTCGCGCCGCATCCGGGCGCTCGCCACCGTGACCGAGGGCGACATCGGGCGGGAGATGCGCGGGGAGTTCGCCGGCCCCGCCCTGTTCGACGACAGCGTGGGGATCGGGTTCTACCGGATCGACCTGCATCCGTCGACTGCGGGGCGGAGTTACGTGGACATCGACTGCTTCCCCTTTCAGATTCCACTCGGCACCCTGATTCCGCGAGACGTGTCGAACCTCCTGGCGGCGAACAAGAACATCGGCACCACGCACATCACGAATGGCGCCTACCGGCTGCATCCGGTGGAGTGGTCGATCGGGGAGGCCGTGGGGGCGCTCGCCGCGTTCTGCGCCGAGACCGGGATGGCGCCTTCGGCGGTGCACGCGTCGCGCGGGGCGGTGGCCGATCTGCAGCGGGTGCTGAGCGGGCGGCTCGGGGTGGCGCTGGAGTGGAGCGAGGAGATCCGCACGCGGGGATCGCGGAGCGAGGCGGTCACGCACGTGGAGGCGTGAGCGGGGGCGGATACGGGCGTCGGTCGAGCTCGGGTTGCGGGCCGGCGGGGCGCCGGTGCCGCTGTGCCCGGGCGTCAGGGGCGTTCGGAGCCGCGGAGCACCACCCGGGTGGGCAGCACCGTGGTCGTGGGGGCGGGAGCCGAGTCGGCCAGGCGGGCGAGCAGGGCGCGGGCGGCCGTCTCGCCCATGAGGGCCACGTCCTGGGCGACCACCGAGACCGCGGGGCGCACGAGCGCCGCCGACTCGAAGTCGTCGAAGCCGATGAGCGGCAGGCGGGTGCCCGCGTGGGTGAAGGCCTCGATGGCGCCGATCGAGGAGCGGTTGTTGGCTGCGAACACGGCGTCGAGGCGGTCGGTCTGGAGGAGTGCGCCCACGATCTCGGCGGCCTCGGCCGCCGTGTGGGCAGTGGCGACGGTGAGGGTGGCCGCGGGCGTCGCCGTGGCGAGGGCGCGGCTGAGACCGGCGTGGCGTTCGCGCATCGTGTAGAGCTCGAGGGAGTCGCCGAGGAACAGGATGCGGCGGGCGCCCTGGCGGAGCAGTTCGTGCGTGGCCGCCTCGGCTCCGCCCGCGTTGTCGGCGAGCACGGTGTCGACGGGCACGGTGTCTGGCAGTGCGGTGTCGACGGGCACGGTGTCTGTCGGTGGGCAGTCCTGACGCGCGAGCGGGCGGTCGATGGCCACGAGCGGCACCACGGCGGCGGCCTCGACGGCCCAGCCGGTGGTGTCGTGACGCGGCGGCGAGACGATGAGCCCGTCGACGCGCTGGGCGATGAGGCGGTCGACGAGCAGCCGGTGGCGGTCGGCGTCCTCCTCGGAGCTCACGGTCATGAGCAGGTAGCCGTTCTCGCTGAGCACCCGTTCGACCGAGCGCGCGAGCACCGACCAGTAGGGGTTCGCCAGGTCGCTGATGACGAGGCCGATCACCTTCGCCGAACGACCCGGGCGGATGCTCGCCGCGGCCAGATTGTGCCGGTAGCCGAGAGAGGCGATCGCCGTCGAGATGCGGGCCGCGAGCACCGGGTCGATGTTCGTGGCGCCGTTGACGTGCCGCGACACGGTCTTGAGGCTCACGTCGGCCGCGGCCGCGACGTCTTTCATGGTGGGCGGCTTGGGCATCTCGATCATTGTGGCGTCGGCATGGCCTTCGGCGCGAGCGGCGCGCTGGGGCAGGTCACGCGGGGGACTCGACGGCCACGGCTGGAACGGCCGCTGCCGCTGCCGCTGCCACGGCTTCGGCTTCGGCTTCGTCGACCGTGACCTGCGACCCGGGGGCCGCAACGGCCGGCACCCGCCGGGCCGGGGCGAAGACGGCGGCGGCCACGGGCAGCAGCGACGTCATCACCGCGGGGGTGGGGCGGCGGCCCGAGATCACGGCGGCGGCGGTGGCTGCGGCGGTGTGGGCCGCGAGGGTGGGCGTCGACCCGCGGGTGAGGGCGAACAGCAGGCCCGCCGTCGAGGCGTCGCCGGCTCCGTTGGTGGTGACGACCGTGTCGACCGTGAGCGGCCGCACCCGCAGCGAGGCGTCGGCCCAGCGGGAGGACAGCGGCGCGAGCACACGGCCGCCGCGCGCCAGACGTTCGGCGCCCGCGGTGCGCAACAGCAGCCCCTCGGCTCCGGCCGAGATGGCCACCACCGCCACGCCCCAGGAGATGAGCAGGTCGGCGTAGGCCGATGCGGCGCGAGCGGGCGGCAGCGACGCGATACCCAAGGCGGGCCCGAGGGCCGAGGTGAGGTCGTCGAGGCTCGGGCTCATCACGTCGGTGACCGCCGCCGCGCGCTGGAGCACCTGGAGCCAGTCGACCGCCCCCACCGCCGACGCCGAGTCGACCACGGCCAGGTCGAGCGAGGTGGTGGCGCCGCGTGACCGGGCGCGGGCGAGGACGGCTTCGAGCGGCGCTCCGCCATCCGTCAGCAGGGCCGGCAGGAGCGGGGGGTAGCCGAGGTGCAGCAGGTCGGCCGAGCCCACGTCGAGCTGCTCGCCCGTGAAGACCGCGTTGGCGCCGGTGTGGTGCCAGAAGGTGCGGTCGTGGCCGGCCGGCTCGAGCACGAGGCTGTAGGAGGTGCGGTGATCGGGCACGACCTGCAGGTCGGCGTGGAGACCGGGCCGGCGGGCGATGGTGTCGGCCACGATGCGTCCGAGCTCGTCGTCGCCGACCGTGGAGTGCAGCGACACCTCGGCGCCGAGGTCGGTCAGCGCGAGCCCGGTGTTGGCCACGCAGCCGCCGAGGCCCATGCGCAGGCCGCCGACGTCGATCAGGCGCCCTGGGTCGAGCCGGGCGCTCGCGCCGAGTTCGGGGGTGAGGTCGAGGCAGATGTGCCCGGCCACCACGATCGTGCTCACAGCGTGCCTCTCTCGTGGGACGACGGGCCGGGAGTGACGGCTAGACAACGTTGTCTCACGGGTATTACTGTGTCACATCAGAGGGGCGAACGAAACCCCCGACCGATCCTCGTTCGATGGATCCGACCCCGATCAGGAGCACCGCAATGACGCTGTACCGCCTCAACCGCCTCTTCAACCCGCACTCCGGCCGGGCCCTCGACGTCGCCGTCGACCACGGCTTCTTCGGTGAGCGCTCGTTCATCACCGGCATCGAGAACATGGATGCGGTGGTTCGCACCCTGGTCGACGCCGGCCCCGACGCGGTGCAGCTCACCATCGGTCAGGCACGCCGCCTGCAGAGCATCCCCGGCAAGAACAAGCCCGGCCTCGTGCTGCGCACCGACATCGCCAACGTCTACGGCAACCCGCTCGACTCGATCCTCTACAGCAAGCACGTTCCGCACGCGATCGAGGAGGCCGTGCGACTGGACGCCGTGGCCGTGTGCGTGAACCTGATGGAGCTGCCCGGGCACCCGGAGGTGCGCGAGAAGAACATCGACTCGATCATGGCGCTGCGCCGTGAGGCCACCCGCTACGGCATGCCGCTGATGGTCGAACCGCTCGTGATGCAGGACAACTCGACCGCCGGCGGCTACATGGTCGACGGCGACATCGACAAGATCGTCACCCTCGTGCGGCAGGGCGTCGAGCTCGGCGCCGACCTCATCAAGGCCGACCCGAGCGACGACATCAGCCAGTACGGCCGCGTGATCGAGGTCGCCGGCGACATCCCGGTGCTCGTGCGCGGCGGCGGGCGAGTGGATGACCGCACGCTGCTGGAGCGCACCGTGGCCGTGCTCGAGGCGGGCGCGCGGGGCATCGTGTACGGGCGCAACATCGTGCAGCACGAGAACCCCGCCGGCATCACCGCGGCGCTGCTCGCCGTGCTGCACGACGGAGCGGACGTGGAGCAGGGGCTCGCCATCCTGGCCGAGTCGGATGCCGCGCGCGCCGTCTCGGGCGAGGTGTCCGCATGAGCGCCGAACGCGTGAACGTGGCCATCGTGGGCGGCGGGCTGATGGGGCGCGAGATCGCGGCCGCCATCCAGCGCTGGCCGGCCCTGATCGACCACCCGGTGCGGCCCCGGCTGACCGCCGTGTGCGACATCAACCCGGCGGCGCTGGAGTGGTTCGACGAGATCGACACGGTGGTGACGAAGACCACCTCGTACCAAGACCTCCTCGACGACGACAGCATCGACGTCGTCTACGTGGCCGTGCGGCACGACCTGCACGAGAAGATCTACAGCGACGTGATCGCGAGCGGCAAGAGCCTGCTGGCCGAGAAGCCGTTCGGGATCGACGGCGACGCCGCTCACGCGGTGCTCGCGGTGATGGCCGCGCATCCGGAGTCGTTCGTGCGGTGCTCGAGCGAGATGCCGTTCTTCCCCGGTGCGCAGCTCGCCATCGACTACGTGCTGTCGGGCGCGCTCGGCACGATCGTGTCGGCGCGCAACAGCTTTCTGCACTCCAGCGACCTCGACGTGCACAAGCCGATCAACTGGAAGCGGCAGACGCAGTTCTGCGGCGAGGCCGGCGTGATGAACGACCTCGGCATGCACACCTGGCACGTTCCGCTGCGGCTCGGCTGGGCGCCGGAGTCGGTGTACGCGGTGCTGCAGAACATCGTCCCGACGCGGCCCGGTCCCGACGGGTCGCCCGTGGACTGCGACACCTGGGACAACGCGGTGCTGCACAGCTGGGCGCGGCACGACGGCGTGCGGTTTCCGCTGACCACCGAGACCAAGCGCATCGACCCGGGGCAGAAGAACACCTGGGAGTTCGAGGCGATCGGGCTCGACGGCGGGGTGCGGTTCAGCACGAAGAACCCGAAGTCGGTGTCGGTGTTCAGCGTGGTCGACGTTCCCGGCGGCGGGCGCGAGCAGGTCTGGCAGCAGATCGACGTGGGCAGCCAGTCGGTGTGGCCGACGGTGACCGGCGGCATCTTCGAGTCGGGCTTCTCGGACTCGATCCTGCAGATGTGGGCGGCGTTCCTGGCCGAGCGCCACGGTTCTCTCGGCTCGCGCTTCGGCGCGGCCCGCCCCGAGGAGGCGGCGCTGACCCACGACATCTACCGGGCGGCGGCGCTCTCGCACGCGGAGGGCCGCGCGGTCGCCCTCTGAGTGGTGCTCTGTCAGGGGGCCGGGGGCGGCGGGGGGATGCGGCAGGAGTCGCGTTCGACCAGGGTGACCGGGAGCACCGTGCGGCGGGGGAGCCGACGACCCGGGTGCGCGACCCGCTCGACGAGGCGGGCGGCGGCCAGGCGGCCGAGCGCATCCGGGTTCTGGGCCACCACCGTGATGGCGGGCGTGAGCGAATCGGCGAGCGGGAAGTCGCCGAAGGCGGTGAGGGCGATCGGATGCGCCGAGAGCGCCGGCACCGCGGCCATGGTGCAGCGGGCGTCGGAGGAGAACACGGCCGTCACCCCGAGGGCCGGGGCGCGCAGGCGGGCGAGGGCCTCGGAGGCTCCGGTGCGGGTGGCGGCGCCCAGGGCGACGAGATCGGTGTCGAACGGGATGCCTGCTTCGGCCAGCGCCTCGCGGTAACCCTCGAGGCGCGCGGCGATGGTGGGGGCCGAGACGGCGTCGCCCAGGAAGCCGATGCGGCGGTGGCCGTGGCCGATGAGGTGGGCGGTGGCCTCGCGGGCGCCGCCGCGGTCGTCCTGGAGGAAGGCGTCGGCCTCCAGGTCTCCCGGTGCGCGGTCGACGAAGGCCATCGGGATACGCGCGGCCCACGGCTCGAGGTACGCGTGGTGGTTGGTGGTGGGTGCGATGACCAGGCCACTGAGCTGCCGTCGGAGGACGGACTCGAGCGCGGTGCGTTCTCGGGCGGGATCGTGGCCGAGGCTCGTGACGAGGGTGGACAGGTCTTCGGCGAGGGCGGCCTCTTCGACAGCGTTCACGATGGCCGCGAAGAACGGGTCGACGATGTCGGGCACGGCGACGCCGATCACGGGGGAGCGGCCCGAACGGAAGGTGGTGGCCAGCGCGTTCGGCACGTAGGCCATGCGGCGCATGGACTCCTCGACGCGCTCGCGGGTGGCGGGGAGCACGTGCCGGTCGTCGTTGAGCACGCGGGAGACGGTCTTGGGGCTCACTCCGGCGTCGGCGGCGACCTCGCGCATGGTGGCGATGGGGGCTCCTTCGGACCGGTGGCGGGTGGTGGGCGGTGGCGGGCGGCTTGTGGTGACGCCGGTGGCGGGTGGTGGTGGGATGCTGCGGTCGGGCGGGGAGGCCCGTCCCGCACCGAGCAGGGCGGGACGGGCATCCGGAACCGTGGTCAGCGGGCGGTGTAGCCGCCGTCGATGGGCAGCGAGACGCCCGAGATCATGCCCGCGGCGTCGCTGAGCAGAAAGACGACGGGCCCGGCGATGTCGTCTTCGGTGGCCCACTTGCCGAGCGGCATCTGCTCGAGGAAGGGGCCCTCGATGTCGGGGCGGCCCCAGTACCAGGCCGACATGGGCGTCATGACGACGGTGGGGTTCACCGCGTTCACCCGGATGCCGTACTGGCCGAGTTCGAGCGCCGAGACGCGGGTGATGTTGTCGAGGGCGGCCTTCGACGAGCCGTAGGAGATGTGACCGGCGAGGGCGACCAGGCCGGCCTGGCTGGAGATGTTGACGATGGCGCCGCCCTGGCCCTGGCGGATCATCTCGCGCGAGGCGTACTTGGTGACGAGCAGCGAGCCGCGGGCGTTGATGCTGATGACCTTGTCGAACACGTCGATGTCGGTGTCCTGCGGGGTGGCGATCTCGCCGCCCCAGCCGCCGGAGTTGACGACGCCCCAGATGTCGCGGCCCTCGATGGCCTCGCGCACGCTCTCCTCGCTCGTGAGGTCGAAGGGCAGGGGAGTGGCGCCGGTCTCGGCGGCGAGCGACTCGAGGTGCTCGAGGTTGCGGCCCGCGGCGAGCACGGTGGCGTTGGCGGCGACGAGGTGGCGCACCGTTGCGCCCCCGATCCCGCCGCTCGCGCCGGTGACGAGGATGGTGCGGCCGGTGAAGTCGGTCATGGTTCTTCCGTTCGTGAGTCGAAGTGGTCTGCCGGAAGCATAACCGCGGAAGAGTGCGGATGACACCCGTGTCATGGAAAATCATGACACCGGTGTCAATTCGGTTGACAGGGTGGTGCCGACCTGCCTACCGTAGGCGCGGCGGCCGGTCGGTCAGACCCGTCGCATCCGTCGACGACGACCAGGAGGACACGTGAGCGACACGCCACCCGTGCCATCACCGACACCCGGCGCCCGGCCCGTGCAGGACGCCCGGCCCGTCGAGCTCGACGAGTTGCTCGCCCGGTGCCGCGCGCTGATCGCGGGAGGCGAGCGCCGCATCCTGGGCATCGCGGGCACGCCCGGTGCCGGCAAGTCGACGCTCTGCGCCGCCCTGATCGCCGAGCTCGGGGGAGAGGCGGTGCTCGTGGGGCAGGACGGCTTCCACTTCGCCAACCAGGAGCTCGAGCGGCTCGGCCGTCGTGCGCGCAAAGGCGCCCCCGACACCTTCGACGTCGACGGCTACGTGGCGCTGCTCGGGCGGCTGGCGGCACCGGATGCGCCGACCGTGTACGCCCCCGTGTTCGACCGCGCCCTCGAGGAGTCGATCGGGAGTGCCGTGCCCGTGCCCGCCGAGGCGGTGCTCGTGATCACCGAGGGCAACTACCTGCTGAGCGACGAGCACGGCTGGGCCGGCGTGCGACAGCACCTGAGCGAGTCGTGGTTCGTCGACGTGTCTCCCGAGGTTCGGCACGATCGGCTGGTGCGGCGGCGGGTGTCGTTCGGGCACTCGCCGAGCGACTCGGACGAGTGGGTTCGGGAGGTCGACGAGAAGAACGCCGAGATCGTCGATGCCACGCGCGGCAACGCCGACCTGCTGCTGCACCTGACCACGGTGCTGTGACGGCGGTCCGCGCATCCTGAACGCTCGCCGCCGCCGCCGCCACCGCCACCGCCACCGCCACCGCCGCCGCTCGCCCGCCCCGTGCCCCGCCTGCCAACACCGCCCGATCCGACTGGAGTCCTGATGACCACCTTGAACGCCGCGAACCTCGACTCGATCGACCCGGTCGTCGAGCGACCCGACTACGACCGCTCCGAGGTGCAGCCCGGCATCGTGCACTTCGGGGTGGGCGCCTTCCACCGCTCGCACGAGGCGATGTTCGTCGACCGCATCCTCTCCGCCGGCGACCGCGGGTGGGGCATCGTCGGCGTCGGCACCCTCGAGAGCGACGCCGCCATGCGCGACGCGCTCTCGGCGCAGGACGACCTCTACACCCTCGTGACCACGGCCCCCGACGGTGCGGTGGAGGCTCGCGTGATCGGCTCGATCGTCGACTACGTGTATGCGCCCGGCCATCCGGATGCGGTGCTCGCCGCCCTGCGCGACCCCGCCACCCGCATCGCCTCGCTCACCATCACCGAGGGCGGGTACGGCATCAACGACGCCACCGGGGCCTTCGAGCCGCGGGACCCGGCCACGCTCGCCGACCTCGAGGCGCTGGCCTCGGGCGCTGCGCCCACGAGCGCGCTCGGCTTCGTGACCGTGGGCCTGCGCGACCGACGGGACTCGGGTGCGGTGCCGTTCACGGTGATGTCGTGCGACAACATCCAGGGCAACGGCCATGTCGCCCGTGCCGCGGTGCTCGCCTTCGCGGGCCGCGTCGACCCGGAGCTGGCGGAGTGGATCGCCGCCGAGGTGAGCTTTCCGAACTCGATGGTCGACCGCATCACGCCGGCCACCACCGACGAGTCGCGTGAGCGCGTGGCCCGCGAGTTCGGCATCGACGACCGCTGGCCGGTGCTCTCGGAGTCGTTCGTGCAGTGGGTGCTGGAGGACGACTTCACCGCCGGTCGGCCCGCTTTCGACGAGGTGGGGGTGCAGCTCGTGGCCGACGTGGAGCCGTACGAGCTGATGAAGCTGCGGCTGCTGAACGCCTCGCACCAGGCCATGAGCTACCTCGGGCTGCTCTCGGGTGCCGTGTACGTGCACGAGGTGTGCCGCGACGAGCTGTTCGCCGACTTCCTGCTCGGCTACATGACCGAGGAGGCGCGGCCGACTCTCGCCCCGGTGCCCGGAGTCGACCTCGACGAGTACAGTGCCGAGCTGATGCGCCGGTTCGGCAGCGAGGCGATCAAGGACACGCTGATGCGGCAGATCGTCGACGGCTCGGAGCGCATCCCGAAGTTCCTGCTGCCGGTGGTGCGCGAGCAGTTGCGCACCGGAGGCGCGATCGAGCACTCGGTGCTCGTGCTGGCGGCGTGGAGCCGATTCATCGAGGGAGTGGCCGACGACGGCAGCGTGCTGCAGCCCGTCGACAAGCGACTCGACGAGCTGAGGGCCGCGGTGGCCGTCGAATCGGATGCGCCCGGCGCGTTTCTCGATTACGCGCCGGTCTTCGGCGACCTCGGCTCGAGTGAGCGGCTTCGCACCGCGTTCGTGGCCGCGCGGGCGCGGCTCGCCGAGCTCGGCGCGCGCGGCACCCTGGAGGCGCTCGCGGCCTGACCCGCCCGGGTGCGCCCGGTCAGGCGGGGGTGAGGCGGAAGTCGCCGGAGGGCTGGGGGATGAGGCGCACCTGCGCGGGAGAGGTGACCACGAGGTCGGCGTCGAGGTCGGCGGCGGCATGGGTGCCGGCGATGGCGACCGTCGCGCATCCGGCCGCCTTCGCCGCGGCGAGGCCCGCCGGAGCGTCTTCGAACACGAGGCAGCGTGCCGGGTCGACGCCCAGGCGCCGGGCCGCGAGCAGGAAGGGCTCGGGATGCGGCTTGCCGTTCGTGACGTCGTCGAACGTCACCAGCACGGCCGGTGGGGTGAGTCCCGCGGCCGCGAGCCGGGTGGTGGCGATGAGGCGGGTGCCGCTGGTGACGATGGCGCGCTCGGTGTCGGGAAGCGCTCCGAGCAGGTCGGCGGCGCCCTCGAGCGCGATCACGTCGTCGAGATCACCCACCTCGATCTCGGTCACCCGGGCGAGGGCCTCGACGGCCTGGTCGTCTCCGAAGAACGAGGCGATCACCTGGGCGGCCGGGCGGCCGTGGCCCTCGGCCAGCAGGTCGACCTCGAGCCCGTACTCGCGGGCGAGCTGCGCCCAGGAGCGGGTGACGGATGCTGTGGAGTCGACGAGCGTGCCGTCGAGGTCGAACAGGGCCGCGTCGAACGTGCGGGAGAACAGCGTCGACTGCGCCGGTTCAGGGGCGGCCGGGCGCGGCCGAGCGGGCCGGCCAGGCTGGGCGGCCGGGTGCGGCCCAGCGGGCAGCCCGAAGCGGCGGCGGACCTGCTCGAGCTGATCAGCGGTGGGGAGGCTGGCGTCGAGCTCGAGGTGTTCGACGACGGGGGCCGTGGCCGGCGGGTCGACCACATGGGCGTCACGGTCGGCGCCGCGGGCCCGTCGCCGCGCGCTGAGGAGCTCGGGATCGGCTCGTAGCCACACCACGTGCGGGGTCTCTCCGGCGGCCTCCACGAGCTGCTGCCACTCGACGCCGCCCGTGAGTTCGGCCGTGAACGGCGCCACCAGCACGGCGTCGGATCCGGCCCGCACCTGGTCGGTGAGCGTCGCCCGGAGGGCCGCATACCGAGCGGGGCGGATGACGGGGCGCAGGCTCGGGTCGTTCCAGTGCGCGCCGTCGGCGAGTGCGCCGCCGAGACCCTCGAGCACCGGGTTCGTCAGGGTGTCGAGATCCAGTAGGGCGGCTCCGAGGTCTCGGGCGAGCTCGAGGCCCAGCGTGCTCTTGCCGCTGCCGGCGGCTCCCGCGACGACGATGATCATGCTGCTCCCGGAGGTTATCGAAATGAGACCTGTCGACGACTTGACAACGTTGTCGGCGTGGAGTCAGTATAGGCGAACGCAAGAACGACGAGGTTCGGAATCGCCAGCCTCTCGGTCAATGACAACGCTGTCAGAGGAGGTGGCCCCGATGTCCGGCAACACCAAGAACCGCCGCCCCGGAATCAAGGACGTCGCCGCGTCGGCCGGCGTCAGCATCAAGACCGTCTCCCGCGTGGTGAACGCGGAAGAAGCGGTGCACCCCGAGACCCGGGAGCGTGTGCTCCAGGCCATCCAGCAGCTCGGCTACGTGCCGAACACGGCGGCCCGGTCGCTCAAGTCGGGCACGGGCGGCGCCATCGGCGTCGTCATCGACTCGCTCGCCGACCCGTTCTTCGCCGCGCTCGTGAGCGCCATCGAGACCCGGGCGCTCGCCGAGGGTCTCAGCGTGCTGGTGGCGTCGTCGAGCCTCGACCTCGACCGTGAGCGTGAGCAGCTGCTGGGCCTCGTGGCCGGCCATCAGGTGGCCGGCGTCATCTTCGCTCCCGTCGCCGCCGAGCATCCCTACCTCGACCCCTACCGCGCCATCACCCCGGTGGTGGCCGTCGACCGGTCGCGGGCCGGGATCGACAGCGTGGTCGTCGACGACCACGGCGCCTCGGCACTCGCCGTGCAGCAGCTCGTCGACCTCGGTCATCGTCGCATCGCCTTCTTCGACCGCGACGAGCGCTTCTCCACCATCCACCGCCGACTCGACGGCTACCTCGACGTGCTGAAGGGTGCGGGAGTGCCCTTCGACCCCGAGCTCGTGTCGTCGACGGTCGACGGCAGCCTCGACTACCTCTCCGAGGCCGAGCGGCTGCTGGGGCTCGAGAACCCGGTGACGGCGTTCTTCGCCTCGAACGCCAAGGCGGCCATCGGGCTCACGACGGCGCTGCACCGCATCCACCGACAGGACACCGCGATGATCGCGTTCGGCGACTTCTCGTTCGCCGACGTGCTGCGCCCGGGCGTGAGCTGCATCGACCAGGACCCGTTCCTCATCGGAAACGCGGCCATCGAGCGCCTGCTGGCCCTGCGGGAGTCCTCGTCCGACGAGCCGCGTGAATGGATCGTGCCCACCGCGCTGCTGCAGCGCGGCTCGGGCGAGATCCCGGCACCGAGTCCGTCCGCCGCATCCGACATCTCCACCGTCTCCGCACTCGCCGAAGGGCACCTCGCATGAAGCCGGCCGCATTGGCTCCCAACCTGATCGATCACTTCTACCGGGGTGGCGACCGCATCGCGCGGCTGCGCGGCATCGAGCAGACCTCCGACTTCCAGCCCGAGGAGTGGCTGGCGGCGACGGTCTCGCGCGCCGACCACGGCGACATCGGGCTGGCCCGCACCGTCGACGGCGATCTGCTGCGTGACCTCGTGGCCGGCGACCCGGCAGCCTGGGTGGGCCTGGACCACGCCCTCGCGGCGAACCCGGCCGACACCGGCATCCTGGTGAAGCTGCTGGATGCCCGTCAGCGGCTGCCCGTGCACGTGCACCCCTCGCGGGACTTCGCCACCAGCCACCTCGACTGCCCCTACGGCAAGACCGAGGCGTGGCTCATCCTCGACGCCGAGCCCGGCTCGGCCGTGCACCTCGGCTGGAAGGAACCCGTCGACCGCGACGAGCTCGACCGGCGGCGCGACGCCCAGGACTCCGAGTGGATGCTCTCGCGGATGAACCGCATCGAGGTCTCGCGCGGCATGGGCGTGCTGGTTCCGGCCGGCACGGTGCACGCCATCGACGGTGGCATCTTCCTGGCGGAGGTGCAGGAGCCGACCGACTTCTCGATCGTGCTGGAGTGGTCGGTGACCACCTCCACCCGCGAGGAGTCCCACCTCGGCCTCGGTTTCGACACGGTGATGCCGGCCGTGTCGGTCGACGCGCTCGGCCCCGACGAGCTCGACGCCCTGGTGAGCCGCAACGAACTCTCGGCGCGCAGCCCGCGGGCGGAGAGCCTGCTGCCCACGGCCGCCGACCCCTACTTCCGCGTGCTGCATGCGGCGCCTCCCGTCTCCCACGGCGTGACGCTCGACGGTGGTTTCGCCGCTGCACTCGTGCTCGAGGGCTCGGGAACGCTCGTGGGCGGCAGCCCGTACGGCGACCCGGCGGCAGCCGACGAGGTCGAGTACACGTCGGGACAGGTGTTCGCCGTTCCGGCCTCCTTCGGCCCCTGGGAGGTGCGCGGCACGGGAAGCGTGCTGATCGCCTCTCCCGGAGCCGGTTGGCCGCGCTCGCTCGCCGACGGAGGAATCGTATGACGACCAGTGCTCACCCGATCGACCAGGAGCATCCCATGAACCACACCACGACCCCACCCGCAGGCTCAACCGGCCTGGAAAGGAGTGAACTGAAATGACCACACCGGTACTGGAGGCCCGCGGCCTCTCGCGCGCGTTCGGACACGTCCGCGCACTCGACGACGTCGACTTCGAGGTCTACCCCGGCGAGGTGACCGCCCTGATCGGCGACAACGGCGCCGGCAAGTCGACCCTCGTGAAGGCGCTCTCGGGCAACCTCGCGATCGACACCGGCACCATCAAGTTCGAGGGCAACCCCCTCCAGCTGACGAGCCCCATGCAGGCCAGCGCCCTCGGCATCGAGACCGTGCACCAGGACCTGGCACTCGCCCCCCACCTCGACCCGGTGCAGAACATGTACCTGGGCCGCGAGGTGATGCGCAAGGGTCTCGGCGGAGCGCTGGGCTTCATGAACGTGCAGGAGATGCGCGTGGCCTCCCGCCGCGCCTTCGACGAACTGGGCGCGACGGTGCGTTCGCTCACCTCGCCGGTTGGCTCGATGTCGGGCGGTCAGCGCCAGGCGATCGCCATCGCCCGTGCGGTGCACTGGGCCAACAAGGTCGTCTTCCTCGACGAGCCCACCGCGGCGCTCGGCGTGCGGCAGACCAAGAACGTGCTGGAGACCATCCGGCGGGTGCGCGACAAGGGCATCGCCGTCGTCTTCATCAGCCACTCGATGCCGCACGTGATGGAGGTCTCCGACCGCATCCAGGTGCTGCGTCTCGGTCACCGCGCCGCGGCGATCGACACCAAGAGCACGAACATGGAAGAACTCGTCGGTCTGATGACCGGCGCGAGCACGAGGGGTGCGGCATGAGCGACGACGTCCGAGACGCAGACATGAAGAAGGCCGAGTTCGGGCAGCAGGATGCCGCCGGCCCCGAGACCACCTCGATCAACATGGCCCAGGCCAAGGAGACGCCCTTCACCCGGCTGATCAAGGCGCAGGCCTTCCAGATCCTGATCGTGCTGATCGTGATCATCGCGATCTTCAGCGCCCTGGCGCCGGAGTCGTTCGCGCAGCTGTCGAACCTGCGGCTCGTCGTGCAGAACGCGTCGATCCTCGCGGTGCTCGGCGTGGGCATGACCTTCATCATCATCACCTCCGGCATCGACCTCTCGATCGGCTCGGTGCTCGTGTTCTCGGGCGTCGTCTCGGCCATCGTGATGCGGGCCATCGGTGGCGACGACTGGGGCACGGCGACCGTCGGCATCATCGTGGCGATCTTGTCGGGCCTGGTCTGGGGAACGTTCAACGGCATCCTGATCTCGAAGGCGAAGGTGCCGCCCCTGATCGTGACGCTGGGTTCGCTCGGCATGGCGCTCGGCCTCGCGCAGATCATCACGGGCGGCGTCGACATCCGTCAGGTGCCCTCGGTGCTCACCACCACCATCGGCTACGGAAACGTGCTCGGCGGCATCCCGGTTCTCTCCGTGATCGCGCTCGTGGTGATCATCTTCGGTGCCATCGTGCTGCACAAGACGAAGTTCGGCCTCTACACCTACGCGGTGGGCTCGAGCGAGGAAGCGGCCCGCCGCGTCGGCGTGAAGGTCGACCGGCACCTCATCAAGGTGTACGCCCTGTCGGGTTCGCTGGCCGGTCTCGCGGGCATCCTCTCGCTGTCGCAGTTCAGCACCACCGCCATCGCCGGCCAGTCGCAGACCAACCTGAACGTGATCGCCGCGGTCGTCATCGGCGGCACCTCGCTGTTCGGTGGCTACGGCACCATCTTCGGCACCGTCGTGGGTCTGTTCATCCCCGCCGTTCTGCAGAACGGATTCGTCATCACGGGAGTTCAGCCGTTCTGGCAGCAGGTCGCCGTGGGCGCCGTGCTGATCACCGCGGTCTACGTCGACCAGGTTCGTCGGGCCTCAGCGGCCCGAGGGGCTTCCACAAGCCTCTGGCGCCACTTCGCCAGACGGAACAAGTGAAATACAGCACCACTAATCCCGAACAACACCAGAGAAAAAAGGCAGGTATCACAATGAAGTGGAACAAGAAATTCCTGGGAGTCGTCGCCATCGGCGCGACTGCCGGACTGGCCCTCGCCGGATGCTCGGGCGGAGACAGCTCGGGCTCGAGCACCGACGCCGGCAGCGACGGCTACAAGATCGCCTTCGTGCAGGGCGTCGCCGGTGACGAGTTCTACATCTCCATGCAGTGCGGCATCGAAGCGGCTGCCGAGGAGGCCGGAGCCACGGTCACCACCCAGGGCCCCGAGAAGTTCGACCCGACGCTGCAGAAGCCGATCGTCGACTCGCTGGTCGCATCCAAGCCGGATGCCCTGCTGATCGCCCCGACCGACGTCACCGCCATGGAGGCTCCGCTGAAGGCGGCGGCCGACGCCGGCATCAAGATCGTGCTGGTCGACACCACGGTGGAGGACCCGTCGTTCGCCGTGTCGCAGATCAGCTCCGACAACAACGGTGGTGGAGAGGCGGCCTTCAAGGCCATCCAGGAGGCCCACCCCGACGGCGGCAAGGTTCTCGTCGTGTCGGTCGACCCCGGCATCTCGACCACGGATGCTCGTGTCGCCGGCTTCCAGACGGCCGCCGAGGCGGACAGCAAGTTCGACTACCTGGGCGTGCAGTACAGCCACAACGAGCCGGCCACTGCGGCTGAGATCGTGACCGCCGCGCTGCAGAAGGACCCCGACATCGTGGGCATCTTCGCCGCCAACCTGTTCGCCGCCGAGGGCACCGCCACCGGCGTTCAGCAGGCCGGCAAGCAGGATCAGGTGACCATCGTCGGCTTCGACGCCGGCCCCGCCCAGGTGGAGCAGCTGAAGGCCGGCACGGTTCAGGCGCTCGTCGCCCAGGAGCCCGCCACCATCGGCCAGGACGGCGTGGAGCAGGCCATCGCCGCGCTGAAGGGCGAGTCGACCGAGAGCACCATCCAGACCGGCTTCACCATCCTCACCAAGGACAACATCGAGGGTGATGGCGCTGACGCGGTGTACAAGTCCAGCTGCTGATCGGCTGAACTGAACTGAACGACGGGCGGCGCCGGGGGAGACCCTGGCGCCGCTTCGTCGTGTCGTGCGCCTCAGCCGAGACCGGGCAGATCGTCGATGCTCGCGGCGTTCTTCTGCCGGCGGTAGTCGGCCATCCCCTCCGGCCCGCGACTCTCGGCACGCAACCGGAGCAGGTCGCGCTCCTCCACCACCTCCATCACGGGTACGCCCCAGCCGCACGCGTCGCTCACCCGGGTCACGTCCACGGTGATCACGGCGCGGGTGCTCGGATGCGCGGGATGCCGCGCCACCACCTCCTCGAAAGCGGCGTCGCCGGGGAGCGACACGGCCCCCATACCGTGCAACCGCACGATCCGCGGCCGCGGGCCGAACGAGGCGAACATCAGGCACACCCGGCCGTTCTCACGCAGGTGGGCGATGGTCTCCACGCCGCTGCCCGTGTAGTCGACCCAGCCCACGCGGTTCGGGCCGAGCACCGAGAGGGTGTCGTGGCCGCGGGGTGAGACGTTCACGTGGCCGTCCGCAGCGAGTGGTGCGGTGGCGACGAACCAGATGGGCTGGGCTTCGATGAAGGCGGAGAGGGTCTCGTCGATGTGCTCGAACACGGTGGCCATGCCGGAAGTCTAGATCGCGGGCCCCGGCCTGCTCAGGCGACCAGGGTCAGCAGGCGCTCCACCTCCGCGGCGACGGCGTCGCGGGCCGGGCCGAGGTACTTGCGCGGATCGACGAGCGCCGTATCGGCGTCGAGCAGCTCCCGGATGCGCCGACTGAAGATGCCGTTGATGTGCGTGGAGATGTTCACCTTGCGCATCCCGTGCTCGACCGCCCGCACGAGATCGGCGTCGCTGACGCCGCTCGAGCCGTGCAGCACCAGCGGAACGGGAACGGCGGCGGCCAGCTCGGCGATCAGGCCGAAGTCGAGGGTGGCGCTGCGCGAGGTCATGGCGTGGGAGCTGCCGACGGCCACGGCGAGCCCGTCGACCCCGGTGGCCTCGACGAACGAGACCGCCTCCGCGGGATCGGTGCGCACACCGGGCGTGTGGGCGCCGCCCTTGCCGCCGATGGCGCCGAGCTCTGCCTCGACCCAGACGCCGCGGCTCTGCGCCACGCGGGCGATCGCGGCCGTGCGCGAGACGTTCTCGGTGTACGGCAGCGTGGCCGCGTCGAACATCACGGAGGTGGCGCCCAGGTTCACCGCCTCGTGCACGAGGTCTTCGTCTTCGGCATGGTCGAGGTGCACGGCGGCGTCGATGCCGCTGGTGCGTGCGAGCTCGAGGGTGGCGGCCGTCACGGGTGCGAGACCGCCGTGGTAGCGGGCGGCGTTCTCGCTGATCTGCAGAACGACCGGCCGGCCGGCCGCCTCTGCACCGCGCACGATCGCCACGGCGTGCTCGAGCTGGATGACGTTGAAGGCGAGCACGACGCGTTCTCGGGCGAGGATGTCGCCGGTGGAGACGAGGGTCATGGGGTTCCTCTCGGGGTGGGGCTGACGAGATCGGTGACGGTGGGAGCGGGCGCCGTCGCGGCGGGGTGGGCGAGCACGAGCTCCGGCCCGTCGGCGGTGACGAGGTCGGCGGTGGCCGCGTCGAGACGGGAGTCGGTGATGACCACGTCGAAGCGGTCGAGTCCCGCGAAGCGGCAGAGCGAGTCGGTGCCGAACTTCGTCGCGGTGACGGCGAGCACGCGACGGCGGGCGGCGGCGAGCATCCGCTGTTTGATCGCCGCCTCCTCGGGCAGGGTGGTGAATGCGCCCACGCCCGCCGTGACGCCGTTGGCGCCGAGAACCGCCACGTCGACCCGAAGCTCGGCCAGCCGCTCCTCGGCCCAGGGGCCGACGACCGCCTGGGTGACCGGCCGGACGGTGCCGGGAAGGACGAGCACGGACAGCGCCGGATGACCGCGCAGCAGCTCCGCGACGGGCAGGCTGGTGGTGACGACGGTGAGAGGGCCGGCTCCGGTATTCCGGGTGGGGGATCCGGGTTCGGCGCGGGCTGCTGCTGCGCGGCGGGCTAGCGCTGCCGCCACCTCGAGGGTCATCGAACCGCTGTCCAGCAGGATGACGCCGTGCTCGGGCAGATCGGTGACGACCGCCTCGGCCACGGCCCGGCGTTCGAGGGCCTCGACCAGGCCCCGTTCCAGCATCGAGAGCTCGAACGGGAGGCGGGAGACGAGCGTCGCCCCACCGTGCCGGCGGCGGACGAGGCCACGGCGCTCGAGCGAGGCGAGGTCTCGGCGCACCGTCTCGGCCGTGACGCCGAGGGAATCGCTGAGCTGCTGCACGGCGACCTCGCCGCCCTGCGCGCGAGCGGCATCGAGGATCGCGGCCTGGCGTTCTGCTGGGTACATCATCACCGCCGATCGTCTCGTGTCTGCCCGACTGTACCCGAAATCGGGCAGACTTTCATGGCAGAGTGACCGAACCTGTTGATATAGTCGGTTCGACAGACCGATTCGGGCACGCCTGCATCGCTGTCCATCGATCGGAGAGGATCGGCATGACGAACATTCATGAGGGCGAGCGGTACCTGCTCGGTGTCGACGCGGGGCAGACCGCGGTGAAAGCCGTGCTGCACGACGAGCACTTGCGCCCGGTGGGCATCGGTCGCCGCGACAGCCCGGTCGACCGGAGCGTGCCACGCCACGCCGAACGGCCGCAGGAGGCGCTCTGGCAGGCGGCCGCGGGGGCCATCTCCGACGCGATCGCGTCGTCGGGCATCGATCCGTCGGCCATCGCCGCCGTCGGGATCACGGGGCACGGCGACGGCCTGCATCTGGTCACGGCAGCGGGTGAGCCGGTCGGCCCCGCCATCACGGCGATGGATTCGCGGGCTCATGCCGAGGCCGCCGAACTCGCGAGTGACGCCGATCTCATGCGGGTCGTGCTGGAGCGGAGCGGGCAGGAGCCCACTCCCGGAGCGGCCGGCAACCTGTTGCGCTGGCTGCTGCGGCACGATCCCGAGCGGGTGCAGACGGCGGATGCGCTGCTGTTCTGCAAAGACGTCATCCGTCTGCGGCTCACGGGTGACATCGGCACCGACTACTCCGATGCCACGGCGTCGTTCCTCGACACGGCCACCGCCGACTGGAGCCCCGAGGTCGTCGAAGCCTACGGACTCCCGGCCGACATCCGGCGCCTGCTGCCGCCGTTGCACGCTAGCGGCGATCTGGTGGGCGAGGTGCAGCCCTCGGCGGCCGCGGTCACCGGGCTGGTGGCCGGCACCCCCGTGATCGCCGGGATGCACGACGTGCAGGCCGCCTCGATCGGCATGGGAGCGCTCGTGCCCGGCCGGCTCGCGCTGGTGGCCGGGTCGTTCAGCACGAACGGCGTCACCACGACCAGGCCCGATGTCGACGTACGATGGCAGTCGCGGTTGTCGATCCGGCCCGAGCTGCGCATCGCGATGTCGACCTCGGCCACGGCCTCGCCGACGCTGAACTGGGTGCTGGCACTGCTCGGCGTCGACGGT
This sequence comes from Herbiconiux liangxiaofengii, assembly GCF_041927335.1. NCBI lineage: Bacteria > Bacillati > Actinomycetota > Actinomycetes > Micrococcales > Microbacteriaceae > Herbiconiux > Herbiconiux liangxiaofengii. The sequence continues at coordinate 48,056 of NZ_JBHFHD010000014.1, forward strand.
GACGAGGCGCGGGACAGGCTGTTCGCCCAGGCGGCGGCCCTCGATCCCCAGGAATCCGTTCCGTTGATGCTTCCCTTCCTCTTCGACTCGCCGCTCGGGGCCGACAGCTCCGCAGCACTGGCAGGAGTTCGAGGCTGGCACACGCCGGCGCACGTGCTGCGGGGGGCGCTCGAAGGCATCGCACTCATGCACGTCTGGCACACCCGGGCACTCGGCGAGCGGTTCGACTGGGACGAGCCGGTGGTGCTCGGCGGGGGCATCGCGCGGGCACCGCTCTACGTGCAACTGGTGGCGAATGCGCTGCGATCGCCCGTGACGGTGGTGCAGAACGAGGAGGCCGGTGCCTTCGGCGCGGCCGCCGTGGCGGGCGTGTCGGTGGGGGTCTTCGCGTCGGTCGAGGAGGCGCAGGAGCTCGTGGAGCAGTCGGCCCCGGTGCAGCCGACGGCGGAATCGGCGGGGTACTGGGCCGAGGTGATCCGTTCGTTCGACGAGGCGACGGCAGCGCTCGGTCCGTGGTGGGCGGCGCGGGCCGCCGACTCCCGGCGACGAGCAGCCGACGCCCAGGACAGAGCGGGGGCCGCGTCGTGACGGATCGCCGGAGTGGTGCCGGAACGGCGTCAGCACCGTCGGGGGCGGTTGCGGAGCGGCGGGAGCGCATCCTCGTGGCTCTGGAGCAGCATCGACGGGTCGAGGTGGCCGAGCTGGCCGTCGACCTCGATGTCGCGGAGGAGACCGTGCGACGCGATCTGCGGGCCCTCGAGAGCGAGGGGCTGCTGCACCGAGCCCACGGCGGCGCGATCGCGGTCGACCTCGGCGTCGATGCGCTCGAACCTTTGCCCGGAACACCCGGAGCGCCCGGAGGCCCGGAGGTCGACGCGGCTCGAGGGGCGCGCCTCGTCGCCGCCACCGTGCGCGACCTGCTGCCCGCCGGTGCCACGGTCTACCTCGACGCCGGCGCGGTCGGCGAGGCGCTCGCCGCACTGCTGCCGGCCGATCGAGTCGGCCGGATCATCACTCCGTCGGTGTCCGTCGCCCTGGCCGCGGCTGCCGTCGCTCGGCCCGCCGACATCCAGCTCCTGGGCGGTCGGGTCGAATCCGATTCCACGGCCGTCGGTCCGTGGGCGCGCGAACTCGCGGGCGTCCTGCGTGTCGATGTGGCCGTGATCGAACCGCGGGGCATCGGGACGGGTGGGCGGATGCTCGCCCTCGATTCCGAGCGCGCCTCGATCGGCCGGGCTGTCATCGCCGCGGCCCGTCGTACGGTCGTCGTGGTGGGGCCGGCCGGCGTGCCGGATGACGGATGCGACGACGTCGCCGCGGTCGCCGACGTCGATGACGTGGTGCTGCATCCGCGGGCCGCCGCCCGGCTCGACGACTCGATCGCCTCGGTGTTCGCCGAGGCCGGAACCCCGGTGCACGTCGTCGCGGAGGTCGCAGCATGAGCGGCATCGTCACTCTCACCCCCGCGCCGGCCATCGACCTCACCTATCGGGTGGGCGCGCTCGAGCTCGGCGAGGTGAATCGCGCCGAAGCCGTGCACCTCGAGCTCAGTGGCAAGGGCGTCAATGTGGCACGGGCGATCGCTCTGTCGGGGGTTCCTGTGTCCGCGGTGCTCGCCCTGAACGGTCACGGGGCCGCGCTCGCCCGTGAGGGTGGCTTCGAAGGCCTGCTCGCCGGGGTGCCCGACGACGGCCGCACCCGCATCAACACCACCCTTCTCGACGGAGCGGGCTCCACCACGAAGGTCAACGAGGGGCCGGTTCCGGTCGATCGGCGGCTGTGGAGCGCGTTGGCCGAGCGAACCGAGTCAGAGCTCGAGCGGCTCGACGCGGACTGGCTGGTGGTGTCGGGTTCGATCCCGGCGCTCGCGGGTACGGCCGACCCGGTGCCGTTCCTCGATCTCGTGCGGCGCGCCTGGGCCCTCGGGGTGCGGGTGGCCGTCGATACGGCAGGCCAGGCGTTGAGGTCGGTGGTGGCCGATCTGAGTTCGGTGGCATTGATCAAACCCAACACCCATGAGCTCGCCGAACTGACCGGCTCGTCGCTCTCGACGATCGGCGAGGTGGCGGATGCCGCCCTGAGACTGCACGAGGCGGGGTGCGATGTCGTCTACGTGAGCATGGGGGCCGACGGCGCCCTGGCCGTGTCGGCCTCAGGGGTGCAGCTGGCGCGGGCTCGCGCCACGGTGGTCAACACGGCGGGAGCCGGGGATGCGTCGCTGGCGGGATTCCTGGTGGGCTCGTCGCAGGCCGACGGAACAGTCGACGTGGCTGGTGGTCTTCGGCTCGCCGCGTCGTGGGGTGCTCACGCGGTCGAGCAACCCACGACGCTGCTCGCCTCCGTGGCCGGCGCCCCGCCGGCGACCCTCGAGCACGACCCCGATCCGGCGACGCCGCTCACGGAGCCGGCCCGACCCTGATCGTCTGGCGGGGTGGAGTGCCGGAGGAGCTGGTCCCTGAGGTCAGAGGAGGCGCGGGACATGGGCGCGGTAGGGGTCGAGGCGGGGGTCGGTGGGAGGCAGCTCCGTGACCAGCACATCGACGCGGTCGAGCGGGAGGGCCCGCACCCGCGCACGGGCCTCGAGCTTCGAGGCGTCCACCGCCAGCACGACCGTGGCCGAGGCTCGCGCGAGCGCATCCTTCACCGCCGCCTGGGCCAGAGTGCTCTCGCTGGTGCCGCTGGACGCATGCACGCCGAGTGCCGAGATGACGGCGAGGTCGAAGTGGAACGCCGAGAACGCCGAGACGGTGAGTGCGCCGACGAGGCTGAGGTTCTGCTCCTCGCGCTCGCCCCCGGTGAGGTATGCCCGCACCCCGGGTCTGCGCACCAGGGCGTCGAAGGCGCTCAATCCGTTGGTCGCCACGGTCAAGCGGGCGGCGGCGGGCAGGTTCTCGGCGAGCACATAGGCGGTGGTCGACGCGTCCAGGCCCAGGGCGCCGTCGGCGGGCAGCAGGGGCAGGATCTTTGCGGCGATGCGCTCCTTGGCGCGGAGATGGCGGTTCTGGCGGGACGCGAACGCGTCCATCGACACCGGCACGATACCCCCGCGAACCCGCCGCACCCGGCCGGCGCTCTCCAGCGCCTCGAAGTCGCGGCGGATGGTCATCGGATGCACGCCGTGAAGCTCGGCGGCCTCCGCCAGCTGCAGGCCACCCCGCTCGTCGGCGAGTTCGAGCAGGGCGGCCCGGCGCGTCTCCGCGTCGAGAGTGCCTCTCAATGCCATCGCCGTCCCGATCTCTCACTCACGTCGCACGCGCCGTGCGATTCCGGCTCGTCGCCGGCACCTGCTGCCGTGCCGAGCGTCTTGCCGACCTATGTTCGGCAATGATACATTTCACAAGAAATAACATCTACTCACGAGGACGTGACATGCGCGCACCCGACGGTCGCCCCACCGCCTACGCGGCCGTGGATCTGGGCGCCTCCAGCGGCCGCGTGATGCTGGGCTTCGTCGAGGCGGGCGACGCACGCGAAACGGGTGACCCGCGCGAACCGGGCGAGGTGCGGATGACCGAGGTGCACCGTTTCGCGAACGGTCCGCATCCGGATTCGCTGCGGCCCGGCGCGGTGCTGCTCTGGGACGTCGAGCGCCTCTTCGAGGAGACTCTGGTCGGTCTGGCGGTCGCCCACCGGGCCGCCAGCTCGGCGGGGCGCCGGCTCGTGGGCATCGGGGTCGACACCTGGGGCGTCGACTACGGCCTGCTCGACGTGTCCGGAGTGTTCGATGGCCGCGTCGAGCATCACCGCGGAGCGGATGTAGCAGGCCCCGCCCGGGCCGAGACATCCGGGCCGCCCGCGTGGACCGCTGCCGAGATCTATGCCATTACGGGCATACCCCCGCAGCCGATCAACACCTCGTACCGCCTCCGCGCCGCCGCGGACGGCGGATCCGCGGGTGGCGCAGTCCTCCTCGTGCCCGATCTCTGGGTGCACCTGCTCACGGGTGCGGTCGGCGCCGAGCGCACCATCGCCTCCACCACCCAGCTCCTCGACGCCCGCACTGGGCGCTGGTCGCGAGCGCTCGTCGAGAGCGGAGGGCTCGAGGACTTCGAGCTTCCGGAACCCGTCGAGCCGGGCACCCTCGCCGGTGTCACGCTGCCGCACATCACCGAGCGCATCGGCGCGGGCGAGCCGGTGCCGGTCTACCGGGTGGCGGGTCACGACACCGCATCCGCTCTCGCCTTCGCGCAGCCGGATGCCGACCAGCTCCTGGTGTCGAGCGGCAGCTGGTCGCTCGCCGGCGTCTGCGTGAACCAGCCGGTGCTCACCGCAGCAGCGCTCGCGGCGGGGTTCACGAACGAGCGCGGGGTCGGCGGATCGACGCTGCTGCTGCGCAACCTGGCCGGGCTGTGGTTGCTCGGCGAATGCGTGCGGCACTGGTCGGTCGAGCTCGGCCGCGAGCTCGACCCGGTGCCCCTCGTGCGGCAGGCTTCGGCCCGCGACGACCTGGCCGCACCCGTGTTCGACGTGGGCGACGAACGTCTGCTGGCGCCGGGCGACATGCCGGCGCGCATCGGCCGGCTGTGTGCGGATGCGGGGCAGGCCGCGCCCGAGGGGATGCTCGGCACCGTGCGCAGCATCGTCGAGAGCCTGGCAGCGGCCTACGCCGATGCAGCACGGGCGGCGAGCAGCCTTCGCGGCACGGCCATCCGCTCGGTGCGCATCGTGGGCGGGGGAGCGCGCAACGAGCTGCTGTGCCGGCGTACGGCCGAGATCGCGGGACTGACGGTGATCGCGGGCCCCGCTGAGGCGTCGGCGTTCGGCAATCTCGCCGTGCAGCTGGTGGCGGCCGGTGAGTTCGGCGGCCTCGACGAGGTGTATGCGCTCGGCGGAACGGCCGGAGGCGAGATCGGCCGATTCGAGCCGAGTGGTGACGAGAGGGCGGTAAGGCGTTGAGCGACGAGACGACGGCGTGCGACGACCTGCCGACGGCCACCGCCGAGCTGGTGGCGCTGTCGCGCGAACTGGGGCGCCCCGACCGGGCCTGGGCGGTGCTCGCCGAGGGCAACACCTCGGTGTCGATCGGGGGCGGGCGGATGCTCGTGAAAGCGTCGGGCGCGTCGATGGCGCTTGCCGAGCCGGCCGATTTCGTCGAGGTGCGCATCGCCCAGGTACTCGCCCTGGTCGACGACTACGACGGCGACGGCGACGCCGCCGCAGACGACGAGGCCGTCCGCGCCCTGTTCGCCGCAGCGACCCCCGAGGGCGGCCGGCGGCCGTCGGTCGAGGCGCTGCTGCACGCCGTGTGCCTTGACCTGCCGGGGGTCGAGGCGGTGGGGCACACGCATCCGATCGCCGTCAATGCGCTGCTCTGCTCACCCCGGGCGGAGTTGCTCGTGCAGGGATCGCTCTTCCCCGACCAGATCGTGGTGCTCGGCACCGAGCCGCTGCTCGTGCCCTATCTCGATCCGGGGCTCACGCTCGCCCGGGCCATCCGGCGGATGCTGCGCGACCGTCTCGAGGGCGGCGGCCGCGTTCCGAAGGTGGTCTACCTGCGGAATCACGGGCTCTTCGCCCTCGGCGCGAGCCCCGCCGAGGTGGTGAGGATCACGGAGATGGCCGTGAAGGTGGCGCAGGTCATCCTGGGGTCGCTCGCCGCGGGCGGCCCCGTGTTCCTCTCGGCCGCCGAGGTGGCGCGCATCGACACCCGCCCCGACGAGCTGCTGCGCCGGGCCGCACTCGCCGCGGCAGCGGCCAGGGCCACGAACCCCGACCCGAACGGAGCCTCCGCATGAGCACCGACACGCCCACCGCCCCCGCCCTGACCGCCACCGCCCTGACCGGCCGCGTCGCCCTCATCACGGGCGCGAGCTCGGGCATCGGCCGCTCCTACGCGCGGCTGCTCTCGGCCGAGGGGGCGCGCCTGGTGCTGGTCGGCCGCTCCGAGGAGCGACTGCGCCAGGTGGCCGACTCGCTGCCCGGCGAGGTGAGGGTCGTCGCCGGCGACGTCGCGCATCCCGAGGTCTCGCAGGAGGCGGTGCGCACGGCGCTCGCCGAGTTCGGCCGGCTCGACGACGTGCTGGCCAACGCCGGCCTGTACACCGGCGGCGACTTCGTCGACACCGAGCCGGCGGCCATCGAGCAGCTCGTGTCGGTGAACGTGTTCGGCGCGATGGCCACCGTGCGGGCCGCCTTGCCGCACCTGATCGCGGCGGGCTCGGGTGACGTGCTGGTGACGAGCTCGGTGTCGGGGCACCAGGACATCCACTGGGAGCCCGTCTACTCCGCCACCAAGCACGCCATGCAGTCGTTCGTGCACACCCTGCGGCGTCAGTTGGTGGGCACCGGGGTGCGCGCCGGGGCTGTGGCGCCCGGGGTGGTGCTGAACGAGCTGTGGGGGTTCGCTCCGGATGCCGACGGGGTCGAGCAGAAGGTCGGCGATCGCACGGGCATCCGTTCGGAGGACGTGGCCGAGGCCGTGCTCTTCATGCTCACGCGGCCGCGGCATGTCACCATCCGCGACCTCGTCATCCTGCCCACCGACCAGGAGATCTGATCGCGACCGGGATCGCACCAGCACCAGCACCAGCACCAGCACCAGCACCAGCGCCAGCGCCAGCGCCAGCACCAGCACCAGCACCCGCACCCCAACCCCCGTCGTCGAAGGAGACCACATGTTCGAAGACCTCAGAGGCCGCACCGCGGTCGTCACCGGCGGAGCCCGCGGGCTCGGCTACTCGATCGCCACCGCCCTCGCGGGCCAGGGCGTCGATGTCGCACTGCTCGATCTGCTGCCGATCGTGGAGGACTCCGCCGAGCGCCTCGCCGCCGATTTCGGCGTCCGGGCGCGCGGCTACACGGTCGACGTCACCGACGCCGCGGCGCTCGACGACGTGTTCGCGGCCGCGGAGTCGGAGCTCGGCACCGCGTCGCTGCTCGTCACGGCCGCCGGCATCACCGTCTGGGGTGACAGCGTCGACGTGGCCCCCGAGACCTGGCGGAAGGTGCTCGCGGTGAACCTCGACGGCACGTTCTTCGCGGCGCAGTCATTCGCTCGGCGCGCACTCGCCGCGGGCGTCCCGTCGTCGGCGGTGTTCATCTCGTCGATGTCGGCGTTCATCGTGAACCAGCCGCAGTTCCAGGCGTCGTACAACTCCTCGAAGGCCGCCGTGAGTCATCTCGCGGCATCTCTCGCGGTGGAGTGGGCACCGGCGGGCCTGCGGGTCAACGCGATCGCGCCCGGCTACTTCCTCAGCGACATGACGCGCGAGTTCACCGAGGCGAACCCCGATCTCGCCGCGCAGTGGATCAGGACCATCCCCGCCGCCCGCATGGGCGAAGCCGCCGATCTGCACGGGCTCGTGGTGTATCTGGCGTCGAACGCGTCGTCGTACCTCACCGGCCAGAGCATCGTGATCGACGGGGGCTACACGGCGGTGTAGCCCGAGGCCGTCAGCGCGGCCGGGTCGCCTCGGCCAGCAGCTCGAGCACGTGACCGTACTCCGCGCCCGTGGCGCGGGTCATGCCCAGCTCGCAGGTGCGGTTGCAGCTCGCGTGCGCCGTGGCCCCCGAGGCCAGCACCTCCTCGGCCTGTACCCGCGTCGCCGAGGCCGTCAGCTCCGGATGCAGCATGCCGCGGTCGCCCGCGAACGCGCAGCACCCCCACGAGTCGGGCACCACCACGGTGTCGGCCACGGCGGCGGCGACAGCCCTGAGCTGCGGGTCGATGCCGAGCCGGGTCGACGAGCAGGTGGGGTGCAGGGCGAGCGAGGGGATGCGCTCGTGCTCGGGGAGCTGCGGGAGGATTCGCGACGCGACGAACTCGACGGCGTCGATCACGCGCATCCGGGGCAGTGCGGTGTCGGCCTCGATGAGGTGCAGGATGCCCTCGGTGCACGAGGAGGCATCGCAGACGACGGGGAGTTCGCCGTCGCGCGTGGCCGCCCTCAGGCTCGCGAGCACCCGGGAGCGCATCGTGGCCGCGCCGTCGGGGAGGCCCTTCGACGACCAGGGGGTGCCGCAGCAGAGCGAGTCGACGTCGTCGGGCAGCACCAGGGCGATCCCGGCGCGCTCGCAGAGCTCCTCGAAGCTCTGCTGCACGCCGACGCCGACGGGCCCGAACATGGTGTTGACGCACGCGGGGAGGTAGACGGCCTCGGGGGAGCCGGCCGTTTCGGCGGCGCCGCCATCCGTCGTGCCGGCCCTGCCCGCCTCGCTCGCGCTCGGCAGGCCGCTCGTGCGCGACCGTGCCCGCCCACCGGCCGGCAGCTCGGGCGACCAGAGCGGCAGCACGTCGGCGCCGACGACCGCCCGTCCGAGCCGGTTGGCCCCCGTCACGAGCGGGGCGAGGGGCGCGGGCACGTGGTCGGCGAGCGTGAGGGCGGCGCTGGCGATGCGGGTGGTGGCCGCCCACTGCGCCGCCGCGCCCGTCCACACCGCCTTCTCGGGGGCCGGGTGCTCGGCCTTGCGCAGCCGCCGCACGAGATCGCCCGTGTTGATCAGCACCGGGCACGCGGTCTGGCACATCCCGTCGACCGCGCAGGTCTGCAGGCCCTCGTACTCGTAGTCGCGCTCGAGCTCGTCGGCCAGGGCGTGGTCGCCGTCGGCGCGGGCGCTCGCGGTGGCCCGCTTCACCACGATGCGCTGGCGCGGGGTGAGGGTGAGGTCGCGGCTCGGACACACGGGCTCGCAGTAGCCGCACTCGACGCAGCGGTCGGCCTCGGCCTCGATGGTGGGGGTGCGCTTGATGTCCTTGAGGTGCGCCGAGGGGTCGTCGCTGATGATGACGCCCGGGTTGAGCATCCCGTGCGGATCGCAGAGCGACTTGAGCGAGCGCATCACGTCGTACAACTCGTCGCCGTACTGGCGGCGCACGTACGGGGCCATCACGCGCCCGGTGCCGTGCTCGGCCTTGAGCGAGCCGCCCTCGCCGAGCACCAGATCGACCATGTCGTCGGTGAAGGCCGCATAGCGCTCGAGCCCGGCGCCCTCGAACAGGTCGGTGAGCATGAAGTGGATGTTGCCGTCCTTCGCGTGGCCGAAGATCACGCTGTTGCGGTAGCCGTAGGCGTCGAAGAGGGTTCCGAGCTCGGTGCAGGTGCGGGCGAGCGACTCCACGGGAACCACGACGTCTTCCAGCAGCGCCGTGGTGCCCGACGGCCGGGCACCCGCGACCGTGGCGTAGAGGCCCTTGCGCAGGTGCCAGAGCGAGGCGCGGGTGACGGGGTCGTCACTCAGCACCGCGGGGGCGGCCAGTGCCAGCCGCGACAGGGTGCGCTCGCCGGCGGACTGGGCGGCGGCGAGCTCGTCGAGGGTGGGGGCCTGGTACTCCACCAGCAGGGCGGCCTGGGCGACCACGTCGAGATCCCTGATCAGCGGATGCGCGTCGGCCTCGGCCTTGCCCACCCGCAGCGACTGCGCGTCCATCAGCTCGACCGCCGAGGCCCCGGTGGCCACGATGTCGGGCAGGGCCTCGTTGGCCCGGCGCAGGTCGTCGAACACCACGAGTCCGGTGGCGAGATGCGGATGCGCGGGGAGGGTCGCGAACACCGCCTCGGCCACGAAACCCAGCGTGCCCTCGCTGCCGATCACGAGGCGGGCGAGCAGCTCGGCGGGCTCGTCGTGGTCGAGAAAGGAGTTGAGGCCGTAGCCCATGGTGTTCTTCATCGAGAACTGGTGCTCGATGGTTCTGACGGATGCGGGATTCCCCCGCACCCGGTCGCGCAGGCGTAGCAGACCCTGGAACAACTCGGGTTCGTCGTGCCGCAGCCGGGGGTTCGCGTCGGCCGCCGCCGTGTCGACCACGGTTCCGCTCGGGAGCACCACGGTCATCGACTCGAGGGTGCGATAGGTGTTGCCCGTGATGCCGCACGACATGCCGCTGGAGTTGTTGGCGACCACACCGCCGATGGTGCACGCCGACTCGCTCGCCGGGTCGGGACCGAGCTTGCGGCCGTGCCGGGCGAGGCGCGCGTTGACCTGGCGCACGGTGGCGCCGGGCTGCACCCGAACGCGGCGACCGTCGTCGAGAACGTCGATGCGGCGGAAGTTGCTGCGCACGTCGACGAGCACGCCATCCGTCACCGCCTGCCCGCTCAGGCTCGTGCCGCCGGAGCGGAGCGTGAGGGGGAGGCCCGTGCGGGTGGCCGTGCGGAAGAGGGCGGCCACGTCGGCGGCGTCGCGGGCGACCACGAGCGCCTCGGGAACCAGGAGGAAGTGGGAGGCGTCGTGCGCGTTGGCGTGCAGGTCGATGGCGCGCGTGCTGACGGTGGCGGGGTCGTGCACGCTGCCCCGAAGCGCCGCGATGTGGTCGGTCGGACGCGCGCCGCCGCCGCGGTGGGCGGCTTCGTCGCCGGCGGCATCGAGGTGGGCGTGCGGGCGGCCGGCGTCGTCGCCGTGCGCCTGGGATGAGGATGCGCGTCGTTGCGACATGGGCTCGCCGATCGGTCGGGACGGGTGGATTGTCTGACAAGAGTACATCGTGGGACGAGGCGGTTCGCTACAGTGGATCGGGCCGTCGTCGGGCGGGCCGAGGGGAGCTGCCATGCATCGGGACGATGTCGACGCGGGTTCGGCGGGTGCTCCGGCATCGGGGGCTCGCGCACGCCTGGTGGGTTCCGAGCCGCTCGCGGGCTCGGGGGGCGCGAGGAGTGCGTCGGCCGGCCCGGGCGACGGTGACGCGGCATCCGGTGCCGTCGTGGGTGGGGCGACGGAGTCGGGTGTGGCCTCGGCCCTGAATGGGAAGCGCGCGGGGGCGCGGCGCCTGCGCACCGTGTCCGCCGTCGATGCCGTGGGCGACGACCTGCGGCGACGGATGTTCGCGGGCGACGTGCCCGGAGGAGCGCAGCTCACCGAGGCGGTCGTGTCGGGCGAGTACGGGGTGTCACGCCCGACGGCGAAGGCGGCCATCGAGAAGCTCACGGCCGAGGGTCTGCTGGAGCGGTCGGCGAACCGGTCGGCCCGCGTGCCCGTGCTCACCCGTGCCGACGTGGACGACGTGTACCGCACCCGGCTGCGCCTGGAGAGTTCCGCGTTGCGCGAACTGGCGGCCATCCGCAGCGCACCGCCTGAGGCGTCGGCCGCCAATGCGCGGGTGCGGGCCTCGGGTGAGGGGTCGGCGATCGCGTCGGTGGAGCCGGACATGCGGTTCCACGCGGCACTCGTGGAAGCGGTGGGCAGCGCACGGCTCGAGCGCATGTACGGCTCGCTCGTCGACGAGGTGCGGTTGTGCATGGCGCAGGTGCAGGGTCGGAGCCTGCTCGGGGTCGACCGCATCGCGTCGGAACACGAGGAGATCCTGACGCATCTCGCGGCGGGTGACGCCGAGGCGGCCGTGCGGACGCTCGAGGGGCATCTGCTCCGCGCGAGCGACCGCCTGCAGCGCGCGCTCCGCGCCTGACCCGCGCGCCGCCCACACCCCTCGCCCCCACGCCCCCGCCCCGGCGGTTCCACCCCAGATCCGTCACTTTTGGCCCTTCCCGTGCGATTTTGGGGCGAAAAGTGACGGATCTGGGGTGGGGGTGCGGAATGGGCGGGGGCGGGCGGCGGGCGCCATCAGGGGGGATGACATCGATGACATGGGCGTGTTAGAGTCTGCATGACATCGATGACATGGGTGGCCGCCGAGACGCGGGGCCCGGCATCAGACCCAGGAGAACCACCGTGACCAGCACCCTCGTCGCCGGGCTCGACCTCGGCAGCACCGGAGTGAAGATCCTCGTCGCCGACGAGGCCGGAGCCGAGGTGCTCATCCGCCAGCTGCCCACCCCGTGGAGCGCCGGAGCGGGCGGCACCACCACCATGCAGGCCGCCGACCTCGTCGACACCGTCCGCCGGCTGCTCGAGCAGACCGCCGCCGACCTCGTCGAGCTCCGCGGCCCGGATGCCCGCGTCGGCGCCGTGGCCGTGTCGGGAATGGGCGAGTCGGGCGTCGTGCTCGGCCCCGACGGCGTGCCCGTCGCCCCCGCGATCGCCTGGTTCGACCCGCGCGGTGCCGAGCAGGTCGAGGCGCTGCCCGAGAACATCCGCGCGTCGTTCGCCGGCCGCACCGGTCTGCCCCTCGGCGTGCAGGTCTCGGTGATCAAGCTGCTGCACCTGCGCGACTCCGGCCTCGACCTCACCGGCGCCCGCTGGCTCAACCTTCCCGAGTTCGTGGTGGCGGCCCTCGGCGGTGAGCAGGCGGCCGAGTATTCGCTGAGCTCCCGCACCGGCCTCCTCGACCAGGACACCGGCGCCCCCTGGCCGGAGCTCCTCACCCACCTCGGTGTCACCGACGACTTCCTCCCCCCGTTCGTCGACGCGGGCACCCCGCTCGGCGAGGCGACCGCCGCGTGGCTGCCGGCATCCTTCACCGGCGCCCGGCTCACCGTGGCGGGTCACGACCACCTGGTCTCGGCCGTGTCGACGGGCGAGTTCCCGGATGACCGCTACCACGTGTCGATGGGCACCGCCGAGGTGCTGCTGCGCGTTCTCGACGCCCCGCTGCCGTTCGAGGCCCGCGACCGCCTGGCCGACTGGCTGATCAACTGCGTGCGGCACGTCGTTCCCGGCAAGTGGGTGCTCGTGGCCGGGGTGAAGACCGGTCTGCTGATGCGCCGCACCCTGCAGCTCGTGGGCGTGAACGACCGCGCCGGCCGGGACGCGCTCGACGCCGCCGTGATGGAGCAGCCCTATGAGGGCGTGCTGCAGCCGGGCGACGTGGAGGTCACCGGCGCCCGCAACGACGACGGGGTGCTGCACCTCACCGTGCGCGCCGACGGAGCCGGCCCCGCCGACCTGTTCAGCGCGGTGCTGCGGCACGGCAACGACGAGCTCGCCCTGCTGGTTCAGGCGATGGATCGCGAGGTGCCGCCCGCGACCTCGGCGTTGCTCACCGGCGGCTGGGCGGGCATGCGCTCGGTGCAGCGCGCCCGTGCCGAGGTGCTCGCCGGCGTGCGCGTCTCCGACCGCTCGCAGGACACCGCCTACGGTGCCGCGGTGTTCGCCTCTCGCCTGCTGGTTCCGGATGCGGCGGCCGCCGCGCGCCCGGCCGACGCGCCCGTCGCGGCGACATCCGGCGACTAGCCCCACTGAGCGCCCCCCCGAACCCGAAGACCCCCGAACCCACCCATCCACCCAGCCCCACCCCTCACCAAGGAGACACTCCCGTGAACGAACTCACCACTCTCGAGCGCCGCGCCCTGGCCAAGATCAGCACCCCCGCCGGAGGCATGCTGATCGTCGCCGCCGACCAGCGCAACGGCATGAAGGCCGTCATGAAGGATGCTCCGAACGGAGCCGCCGGCATCAGCAAGGACGAGCTGGCCGACGCCAAGAGCGACCTGCTGCAGTTCCTCGGCAACGAAGCCCCCGCCATCCTGCTCGACCCCTCCACCGCACTGCCCCGCGTGGTCGACGACGGCACGCTCGACAGCGACACCGGCCTCGTCGTGGCCATGGACGAGTCCGGCTTCGCCGTGGAGAACGGCCTGAAGCGCACCCGCTACGTCGAGGGCATGACCCCCCGCCGCGTGCGCGACCTCGGTGGCGACGCCGCGAAGATGCTCTGGTACCTGCGCGCCGACCGTCGTGACGACGAGAAGGTCGTGCTCGAGGACATCGCCCGTCTCACGGCCGAGTGCGAGGCCGAGGGTGTGCTGCTGATCGTCGAGATCCTCACCTACCAGCTCGAGGACGAGTCCGACGAGGAGTACGCCGAGGTCTTCCCGTCGCTCATCTCGGGTGCCGCCGAGCTCAGTGTGGCCGCGGGTGCCAAGGTGCTCAAGCTCCAGTACGCGGGTTCCGCCGAGGCGGCCGCCGCGGTGACCGAGGCCGCTGCCGGTGTTCCGTGGGCCGTGCTCTCGGCCGGTGTCGACCACGAGACCTTCGTGGGCCAGGTGCGCACGGCTGTCGTGAACGGCGCCCGCGGCGCCATGGCCGGCCGCTCGCTCTGGAAGGACAGCCTCTCCATCTCGTCCGACACGCGCGAGGAGCTGCTGACCACGAAGGCCGTTCCGCGCCTGAAGGAGCTCGCCGCGATCATCGACGAGGTGCTCGCCAACCGCGAATAGCCCGAACCGGATGGGCGGGCCGTCGTAGACTCACGGTCGTACGGCGGCCCGCCAGGCCAGGAGGGGGACGACGGATGCCCACGATGCAAGACGTGGCCGAACGAGCCGGGGTGAGCGCCAAGACGGTCTCCCGCGTGTTCAACGACGACCCCCACGTGCTGCCCGAGACCCGCCTGCGGGTCGAAGAGGCGATGCGCACCCTCAACTACGTGCCGAACGTGCTCGCCCGCACCTTCCGCGCCGGCCGCTCGTCGAGCGTGGGCGTGGCCGTTCCCGACGTGGTCGACCCGTTCTTCGCCGCCATCGTGCGCGCCGTCGAGCGGGTGTGCTCGGCCAGCGGCATCACCACGCTGGTGACGAGCATCGGCGACGACCCCGCCCGGGAGCGGCCCGTGCTCGAGGCGCTGCTGCGCACCCAGCTGATGGGGCTCGTGCTCGCGCCCGTGGCCGCCGACCACTCCTGGCTCGCGCCCTGGAGCGAACACACCCCGATCGAGTTCGTCGACCGGGCACCGATCGACTTCGACGCCGATTCCTTCGTGGAAGACGATCGGCACGGCTCATACCTGGCCACCAGGCACCTGCTCGAGCACGGGCACACGCGGGTGGCCTTCCTGGCCGACCAGACGCATCCGCCGAGCTCACGCCGACGGCTCGCCGGTTACACCGAGGCCCTCGCCGACGCGGGGCTGCCGCTGGACGAGCGCCTGATCGCCTTCGACGCCGGGAGCGACGCCGGCGCCGCCCGGGAGCTCGAGCGCCTTCGTCGGCTGTCCGAGCCCCCCACGGCCGCGTTCTCGTCGAACGCGCGAGTGACCATGCACGCGTTCTCGGCGCTGAAGGCCGCCGGAACCGCCTTCGTGGGGTTCGGCGACTTCCCGATGGCCGACCGGCTCACACCCTCGGTGAGCGTGATCGACCAGGACCCGGCGCGTCTCGGCCGTCTCGCGGCCACCCGCGCCCTGGAGCGGTTCAGTGCTCCGGATGCGCGCTACGAGCACTCCACGGTCGTGCCGGTCGGGCTCACCCCCCGCCGCTCCTGCGGCTGCCCCTGACGGGCCGCCGCCTCAGCGTTCCGGCGGCCCGAGGGGACTGGCGTCAGTACTCAGTACTTCTCGCGGGGCGGACGCGACGTCCGCTCGGGGCGGTCGGTGCTGCGCTTGGCCGAGTTGCCGAAGCGGTCGGGGCGCAGTTCGATCAGCTTGCCGCTGATGCGCGTGTCTTTCAGGCGGCGCAGAGTGTCGGCCGGCAGATCGGCGGGCAGCTCGACCAGCGAGTAGTCGGGCCTGATCTGGATGGCACCGAAGTCCTCCCGGCGGAGGCCGCCCTCGTTCGCGAGGGCCCCCACGATCTGACGCGGCTCCACCATCTGGCGGCGCCCCACGGCGATGCGGTACGTGGTCTTCGCGCCACCGCTGCTGCGCGGGCCGCGGTCGGACCGGTCGCCGCGGTCTCCGCGGTCGCGGTCGCCGCGCTCGGGCCGGTCGCCGCGCTCGCGGTCGAACGACCGGGTGGCCCGCTCGTCCTCCGCGGTGAGCAGCAGTGGCGTTCCGCCCTGCGCCACCACGGCGAGAGCGGCGGCCACGTCGGCCTCCGGCACGTCGTGGTGGTCGACGTAGTGGCCCACGATGTCGCGGAACACCTGGATCTGCTCCGGCTGCTGCAGGGCCTCGGTGATGGCGTCGTCGAACCGGGTGAGTCGCGTGGCGTTGACGTCGTCGACGCTCGGCAGGCGCATCTCGGTGAGCGGCTGGCGGGTGGCCTTCTCGATGCTGGTGAGCATCCGTCGTTCGCGGGGCGTGACGAAGCTGATGGCATCGCCCGAGCGGCCGGCGCGGCCGGTGCGCCCGATGCGGTGCACGTACGACTCGGTGTCGATCGGCAGGTCGAAGTTCACGACGTGGCTGATGCGCTCCACGTCGAGACCGCGGGCCGCGACATCCGTCGCCACCAGGATGTCGAGCTTGCCCGACTTGAGCTGGTTGACGGTGCGCTCGCGCTGGGCCTGCACCACGTCGCCGTTGATCGCGGCCGCGGTGTACCCGCGCGCACGCAGCTTCTCGGCCAGTGTCTCGGTCTCGTTCTTGGTGCGGGTGAACACGATCATGCCCTCGAAGTTCTCGGTCTCGAGGATGCGCGTGAGCGCGTCGACCTTCTGCGGGTACGACACCACGAGGTAGCGCTGGGTGGTGTTCACCGAGGTCGTGGTGGTGGCCTTGATGGTGATCTCTTCGGGATCGTGCAGGTGCTTCTGCGAGATGCGGCGGATCTGCGCCGGCATCGTGGCCGAGAACAGGGCCACCTGCTTCGAGTCGGGAGTGTCGGCGAGGATGGTCTCCACGTCGTCGGCGAAGCCCATCTTGAGCATCTCGTCGGCCTCGTCGAGCACGAGGAAGCGCAGCTCGGAGAGGTCGAGGGTGCCCTTCTCGAGGTGGTCCATGATGCGGCCGGGCGTACCCACCACGATGTGCACCCCGCGACGGAGGGCCGACAGCTGCACGCCGTAGCCCTGGCCGCCGTAGACCGGCAGCACGTGCACGCCGCGCATGTGCGCCGCGTAGCTCTCGAACGCCTCGCACACCTGCAGGGCGAGCTCGCGGGTGGGCGCGAGCACGAGGGCCTGCGGGGTCTTCTGCGCGAGGTCGAGGCGCGACAGGATCGGCAGCGCGAACGCCGCCGTCTTGCCGGTACCGGTCTGGGCGAGGCCCACCACGTCGCGACCGGCGAGGAGGGTGGGGATGGTGGCGGCCTGGATGGCCGAAGGAGTCTCGTAGCCGACGTCCTTCAGCACCTTCATGATGGGGTCGCTCAAGCCGAGATCGGCGAACGAGGTCTGGGGGAGCGCGTCGGGCGCTGCGTCGGGCGTGCTGGTACTGGATGATGCCATGGGTTAAAGGTAGTCCACCCGCCTGATGACGCCGGATTCCGTCATACTCGGTGACATCGATTTTCGGCCGACGGCGTCCGGGCAGTACCGTGAGCGTGTGAACAGCGACCCCGACGTGTCACCGGCAGATCCCACCGCCCCCTCCAGCGCGAGCCGCCAGCGCGTGAGCCATGAGGTCGATCTCGACCTGCGCTCCGACGTGCGGCTGCTCGGCTCGCTGCTCGGCCGCGTGCTCACCGAGGCGGGCGGCGACGAGCTGCTCGCCGACGTCGAACGGCTGCGCGCGCTGGTCATCCACGCCTACGAGCGCGACGGCGACGCCTCGCTGGATGACGCCGAGGCCCTCGTGCAGTCGTTCTCCCAAGAGCGTGCCGAGCAGGTGGCGCGCGCCTTCACCTGCTACTTCCACCTCTCCAACCTCGCCGAGGAGCACCACCGCGTGCGCGTGCTGCATGCCCGCCCGGCCACCGGTGCCGACTCGCTGCCCGCCGCGGTTCAGCGCATCGTCGACGAGACCGGGGCCGAGGAAGCCGCGGAGCGCCTGCGCACCCTGCGCTTCCACCCGGTGCTGACGGCGCATCCCACCGAGGCCCGCCGACGCGCGGTCGCGTCGGCCATCCGTCGCATCAGCGAACTTCTCGCCGAGCGCGACGCCGCCCTCCCCGGCACCGATGCGAGCGCCGCCTCCGCCTCGGTGCTGCTGGCCGACAACGAGCGCCGCCTGCTCGAGGAGATCGACGTGCTCTGGCGCACGTCGCCCCTGCGCACCACCCGGCCCACCCCGCTGGACGAGGTACGCACCGCGATGTCGATCTTCGACCAGACGCTGTTCCAGGTGGTGCCGCGCGTCTACCGCCTGCTCGACGACTGGCTGCTCGGGGCGGATGCGGGGCGAGTGCCCGCGAAGGCCCCCGCGTTCCTCCGGCTGGGCAGCTGGATCGCCGCCGACCGCGACGGAAACCCCTTCGTCACCGCCGACGTCACCAAGGCCGCCGCCGCCATCGCCGCCGAGCACGTGCTGCTCGGCCTCGAGCACGCCACCACCCGTATCGGCCGCACCCTCACGCTCGACGAGGCCGACACCCCGGCCAGCCCCGAGCTGCTGGCGCTCGCCGCCTCGCAGCAGCGGATCGCCGAGCACGTGACGGCCAACATCGGCAAGCGCGCGCCGAACGAGCCGCACCGCCGGGTGCTGCTGGTGGTGGCCGAGCGCATCGCGGCCACCCGGCGCGACGAGCATCCCCTCGGCTACGACCGACCGGAGGAGCTGCTCGCCGACCTGCACGTGGTGCAGGAGTCGCTCCGTGCGGGCGGCGCCCACCGCAGCGCCAACGGCGAGCTGCAGAACCTCATCTGGCAGGTCGAGACGTTCGGCTTCCACCTGGCCGAGCTCGAGGTGCGGCAGCACTCGATGGTGCACCGTCGTGCCCTGGCCGACTTCCGCGAGGGCGGTGAGCTCGACGACATGACCCAGGAGGTGCTCGAGGTCTACCGCACCATCTCGTTCCTGCAGGGCCGCTACGGCGTCGACGCGGCCCGGCGGTACATCGTTTCGTTCACCCAGTCGTCCGACGACATCGCGAACGTGTACGCGCTGGCCGCCGCCGCGCTGGGATCAGCCGAGGCCGCCCCCGTGCTCGACGCCATCCCGCTGTTCGAGACCTTCGACGACCTGCAGGCGTCGACCCGCATCCTCACCGAGATGATCGAGCTACCCGAGGTGCAGGCGCGGCTGGCCGCGACCGGCCGCCGGCTCGAGGTGATGCTCGGCTACTCCGACTCCTCAAAAGACGTCGGACCGGTGTCGGCGACGCTCGCGCTCTACGACGCGCAGGCCAGGATCGCCGACTGGGCGGCGCAGAACGACATCGAGCTGACGCTGTTCCACGGCCGCGGGGGAGCGCTCGGCCGCGGCGGCGGCCCGGCCAACGAGGCGGTGCTCGCCCAGCCCCCGGGCTCGGTGGAGGGCCGGTTCAAGCTCACCGAGCAGGGCGAGGTGATCTTTGCGCAGTACGGCGACAAGACCATCGCCGCCCGGCACATCGAGCAGATGGCCGCGGCCACGCTGCTCGCCTCGAGCCCGGCCAACGAGGAGCGCAACCGCGCGGCGGCCGCCGAGTTCGCCGACGTGGCGAGCGTCATCGACGAGGCTTCGCGCATCCGGTTCTTCGAGCTGGTGAAGGCCGAGGGCTTCGCACCCTGGTTCGCCCAGGTCACCCCGATGGAGGAGCTGGGCCTGCTCGCCCTGGGGTCCCGCCCCGCGCGCCGGGGGCTGTCGGTGGAGTCGCTGGAAGACCTGCGCGCCATCCCGTGGGTGTTCTCCTGGACCCAGGCCCGCATCAACCTCACCGGCTGGTTCGGCCTCGGCTCGGCGCTCGCCGCCGTGGGCGACGAGGAGCGCCTGCGCGAGGCGTACCGCCGCTGGCCGCTGTTCGCCTCGATGATCGACAACGTCGAGATGTCGCTGGCGAAGACGGATGCGCGCATCGCGGCGAGCTACCTCGACCTCGGCGACCGCGACGACCTCGCCGCCCTCGTGCAGCAGGAGATGGAGCTCACCCGCGAGTGGGTGGCCCGCACCAGCGACCACGAGGCGATCCTCGAGGACCGGCCGGTGCTGCGCCGGGCCGTACGGCTGCGCAGCCCCTACGTCGACGCGCTCTCGCTGCTGCAGCTGCGCGCCCTCCGCGAGGTGCGCTCGACCGGGAGCACCGATCCCGACGACGCGCCGCACCGCCTGCTTCTGCTCACCGTGAACGGGATCGCCGCCGGACTGCAGAACACGGGATGATAGAGGGATGGTCCGCACAGCCCTCTCCGTGATCGCCGGTGCGACCGTGGTGGGCTTCGCGGCGCTCACCGCGCTCGCGCCGCCGCCGCTGCCGGTGGAGTCGCCGTTCGAGCAGCAGCTCGAGGCGGCTCAGGCGGCAGCCGGCCCCGCGTCGGTGCAGCAGAACCTCTCGGTTCCGGAGGGGGTGGCCGGGGCATCCGTCAGCCGCGACGGCTACGACGCCACCTCGGGCCTGCAGACGCTCTCGAAGGGCAGCACCAACCGCGACTGGGCCGTGCTGGTGCTGTACATGGCCGGCTTCCCGACCAGCGAGTCGAACATCACCGTGATGATGCGCTGGATGCGACAGGAGAACGGCCCCGACGACTGGTGGTTGCGCAACAACCCCCTCAACAACGGCTGGGGCTCCGGCGGCGGATCGGGTCTCGGCAGCTACGACAACCTCGTCACCGCGGCGGCGAACGTGGGCAACGCCCTGCACGGCAACTCGGGGTACTCGGCCATCGTGGCGGGGTTCTCGACCTCGGCGCCCACGGAGCAGATCGAAGCCGCCATCTGGGCGTCGCCGTGGGCGAGCTCGCACTATGCGAACGGGGCGCACTGGTCGTACACGCCGGTGCCCGTGGTGGCGTCGCCGGAGGGCACCTGGGGCTGAGTCCCGACCTGCAGGCAGCAGCCTCCTGGTCCGTCCGTGGCGGCAGCACGGCTCGCCCGGACTGTCGACCGTACGTCGCCTCCGACATACTGGTAGTGGAATCGCCCGAACGGTTTCTCCATCCGCACGACCCTCCCGCCAGGAAAGGCCGCCCCCTGTGACCCCGTTCGACTCCCTCCTCCTGCTCGCCGGCATCGGCCTCGTGCTGCTGATCGCATTGATCGTGCTGATCACACTGCTGCGCGGCATCAAGGTGGCCAAGCCCGACGAGGCGATCATCGTCACCTCCCGGCAGCGCGCCGTGAAGCCCGGTTCTCCCGCCCTCGAAGAGACCGAGAACGCCGGCCAGCGCGTGGTGTTCGGCTCCCGCGTGTTCGTGAAGCCCATCGTCGAGGCCCACTTCAAGCTCTCGCTGCGCAGCCGCCAGCTGAACGTGCAGGCCACGGCGCAGACGAGGGATGCGATCACCATCAAGGTCAACGCCGTCGCCGTGGTGAAGGTGGGCGGCTCCGAATCGATGGTGCGCGCCGCCGCCCAGCGATTCCTGAACCAGCAGGACCAGATCGAGACCTCCACCGAGGAGGTGCTCTCGGGTTCGGTGCGGTCGATCGTCGGTCAGCTCACCGTCACCGAGATCATCACCAACCGCCAGGCCCTGCAGGGCCAGGTGCTCGACGCCGTGCGCGAGTCGCTCGACGTGCAGGGTCTGCAGATCGACACGCTGCAGATCAAGGAGATCGACGACGACAACGGCTACATCCGCGACCTCGGTCGTGGCGAGGCGGCCCGCGTCAAGCAGGTGGCCGAGATCGCCGAGTCGGTGTCGCGTCAGGCCTCGGAGGAGGCCCGAATCGCGGCCGACCAGGCCGTCGCCGAGCAGCAGCGCAAGCTCGACCTGCGGAACGCCGAGATCCAGAAGGAGACCGACAAGGCCCGCGCCGAGGCATCCGCCGCCAAGCCGCTCGCCGAGGCGATCTCGCAGCAGGAGGTCATCGCCCAGCAGGAGATCACCGCCGGAAAGCGCGTGGGTCTGCGCAAGCAGGAGCTCGACGCCGAGATCCGCGCGGCGGCCGACGCCGACGCGTACGCCGTGGAGAAGAAGGCCGAGGCGCAGGCCGCCTCGAGCGTCGCCGCCGCCAACGCCGAGCGCGATCGACGCAAGGCGGTCGCCGAGGCCGTCGAGGCCGAAGGTGTCGCCGAGCGCAACCGTCGTCGTTCGGCCGCCGAGGCCGTGGAGTCGGAAGGTGTGGCCGAGAAGAACCGCCGTATCGCTGCCGCCGAGGCACTCAAGGCCGAGGGTGAGGCCGAGGCCAACTCCATCCGTGTGAAGGGTGCCGCCGAGGCCGAGGCCACCCGGGCTCAGGCCGACGCGCTCGAGGAGCGGGCCGGCAGTCTGCTGCGTCAGCAGGTGATCGGGCAGCTGCCCGCCATCGTGCGCGCCGCATCCGAGCCGCTCGCCGCCATCTCGAACATGACGGTGATCTCGAACGACGGCTCCGGCACCTCGCAGGTGGGCGACAACGTGGCGAGCCAGCTGGCCTCGTCGATGCAGATCGTGAAAGACCTGGTGGGAATCGACATCGCCGAGATCGTCACGGGTCGCAGCTCGGGAGCCGCCGCCGGCGCCGCCGCGGGCCGAGCGCTCGCCGACGCGGGTGTCTCGGGTGTCTCGGCGCCGAAGGGCGCCCGCAAGTCGTCGTCGCCCGACCCCACGATCTGAGCCCCGCCCCGTTCGTCGAACCGTCGCAGATCGCCCTCTCGCAGCATCCTGAGGGCGATCTGCGACGGGTCGACGGCGTGAGGGGTGGGGGTGGGCCCGCGGGTTCCACCCGGGTAGCGTGTGGACATGGCTAGTGAGGCGACCACGGTCGACGTCGACGGACCGCACGGCACCCGTGAGGTGCGCATCTCGAGCCCGTCGCGGCTCGTCTTCCCTGAGGCGGGCATCACGAAGCTCGACCTCGCGAACTATCACATCGCGGTCGGCGATGCCTTCCTGGCCGCCAACGGCGACCGCCCCATCTCGCTGCAGCGTTTCGGCGGCGACATCCACGGCGACCAGTTCTTCTCCAAGAACCCGCCCAAGGGCGCTCCCGACTACGTTCGCTCGGAGACGGTGACCTACCCGAGTGCCCGCGCGCATCCGCAGATCGTCATCGACGAGACGGCCGTCACGGTGTGGGCGGTGCAGATGAACACGGTGGTGTTCCACCCCTGGGCGTCGCGGGCCGAGTCGAGCGACTTTCCCGACCAGCTGCGCATCGACCTCGACCCGCAGCCGGGCACCGACTTCGGCGACACCGTGCCGATCGCGCTCGAGTTGCGGAAGGTGCTCGCCGACGCCGGTCTCGACGCGTTCATCAAGACCAGCGGCAACCGCGGACTGCACGTGTTCGCGCCGATCGAGCCGACGCGCGAGTTTCTCGACGTGCGGCACGCCGTGATCGCGGCGGCCCGCGAGCTCGAACGGCGGCTGCCCGAGCAGGTCACCACCAACTGGTGGAAGGAGGAGCGCGGGCAGCGGGTGTTCGTCGACTTCAACCAGGCGAACCGCGACCGCACCATGGCGGGGGCGTACAGCCCACGGGCGCTGGCGCACGCTCCGGTGTCGTGCCCCATCACCTGGGACGAGCTGGAGTCGGCCGACCCCACCGCGTTCACCGTGCACACGGTGCCGGACCGGCTGCGCACGGTGGGTGACCCGTGGGCGGGGCTGGGCGCGGATCCGTCGACCATCGACGTGCTGTTGGAGTGGTGGGCGCGAGACCTCGAGTCGGGCCTCGGGGAGCTGCCCTTCCCGCCCGACTACCCGAAGATGCCCGGCGAGCCGCCTCGGGTGCAGCCCAGCCGGGCGAGGCACGACGACTGACGGCGGGTGCCGTTCGTACGGGAGGAGAATCGCGCCTTCGAGGCCATATCCGCCTCATGAGCGCGATTCTCCTCCGCTGTGAACGGCGTCACACCAGAACGTCGCCGAGGTCGTAGGCGATCGGCCGGTCGAGCTGCTCGAAGGTGCACGAGCGCGCCTCTCGGTCGGGACGCCAGCGCTCGAACTGCACGGTGTGGCGGAAGCGCATACCCTCCATCTGGTCGTACCGCACCTCGACCACGAGCTCGGGCCGCAGTTTCACGAACGACACGTCCTTACTGCCGGAGAATCGGCTGCGCTCGCCCTCACCGCGCACAGGCCGGCCCTCGGCGTCGCGCTCGACGTACGGCTCCAGTTCGTCGACGAGCTCGAGCCGGCGCTTGTCGGTGAAGGCCGAGGCGCCGCCCACGCTTCGGAGGTCGCCGCTGCCGTCGCCGTCGAAGAGGCCGAGCAACAGCGAGCCGACACCCTGACCACTCGCGTGGATGCGGTAGCCCGTGACCACCACGTCGGCCGTGCGGTGGTGCTTCACCTTGAGCATCACGCGCTTGCCGGGGGAGTAGGGGGCCGCGAGGGGCTTCGCGACCACGCCGTCGAGACCGGCACCCTCGAACTCCTCGAGCCAGCGTCGGGCCTGCTCGACGTCGCCGGTGGTGCGCGAGAGATGGAAAGGGGCGGGCAGGCCCTCGGCGAACTGTTCGAGGGCGTCGCGGCGCTCGGCGAACGGGCGTTCGAGCAGCGACTCGTCGCCCCGCTCGAGCAGGTCGAAGGCCACGAAGAGCGCCGGCGTCTCGACCGAGAGCTTCTCGACCCGGGAGGCGGCGGGGTGGATGCGCTGCGACAGCGCCTCCCAGTCGAGCTTCGAGCGGCCCGCATCGCCGTCCACGGCGATGGGCACCACGATCTCGCCGTCCAGCACGCAGGGCCCTGGCAGGATGCGCGCCAGCGCCTCGGTGAGCTCGGGGAAGTAGCGGGTGAGCGGTTTCGAACCGCGGCTGCCGATCTCGACCCCCTCGCTCGTACCCGAGCCGTCGTAGGAGATGACGCCCCGGAACCCGTCCCACTTGGGCTCGTAGAGCAGTCCGCCCTCGACGCTCTCGGGCGCGGGAACGGTGGGCACGGCCTTGGCCAGCATGGGGGCGATGGTGCTCATGCAACGATCATGGCCCCGATCGGCGCTCGCGGCCCCGTCCGTCGCCGATTCGCGGGTCAGGGGCGGTGCAGGGCGATCAGCTGCTCGGCCGAGTGCGCCAGGTGGTCGCGCACCGCCGCGTCGCCGCGCATCCGGATGTCGGCCAGCAGCCGGTCGTGCTGGTCGGCCATCTCGTCGGCCGGCAGCAATGGGCGCAGCTGGTTAAGAAAGAGCAGCAGCTCGCTCTCGAGCTGCGCGTGGGCCTCGGTGATGCGAGGGCTGCCGGCCGAGACCACGAGCGTGTGGTGCAGGTCGGCGTGGGCTCGCTCGATGGCCCGGTGGTCGTCGGGCCGGGCGGTGCACACCTCGCGCAGCCGGGCGTTGGCGGCCACCACCGCCTCGGGCAGCTCGAGCGGGTCGCCGGATGCGGCGCCTGCGCGTCGTCGGAGCAACGACACCGCCTCGCCCTCGAGAGCGGTGCGGTACTCCATCAGCGCGCGCACGTCGTCGTCGGAGAACGCGCGCACCCTGGCTCCTTTGTAGGGCTCGAACGTGACGAGCCGTTGGGCCGCGAGCAGTTGCAGGGCAGCGCGGACGGTGTGGCGATTGACGCCGTACTCGGCCGAGAGGGTCTCCTCTCGGAGCGGCTGCCCGGGGGTCAGACGCGCATCGAGGATGAGGTCGCGCAACTCGGCCGCCACCGACTGCACGGCGGTGCGGGCGGCCTGGTCGGTCACGGTGGAGCTCCTCGGTTCGGATTCGCCGGGCTGGCGTGCTCCGAGGCTAGCCGCTCGCGTGGCGGGGCGGGCGGCCCCCGGCCGTTCGTGGGAAGGTGAATCCATGTCCACCGACGATCTCCCCGCAGCCAGGCCGACCCCGTCAGGAGGCCGTGCCGACGGCCCCGTTCCCGGTTCGCGCCCGAGCCTGCACGACATGCTCACCGACAAGTTCGGGCAGCTCGCACTCCGGAGCCTCCAGATCATCGTGGTGATCGTGATCGCCGCGGCCGTGGTGTTCGCGCTCGTGCAGCTGAAGCTCGTGGTCATCCCGCTGCTGATCGCCATCATCCTGGCGGCGGCACTGAGCCCGGTGCTGCGCTTTCTGAAGCGTCACGGCTTCTCGGCCATGATGGCCACCTGGGTCACGTTGGTGGCCGGCATCCTGGTGTTCGGGGGCATCGTCACGCTCATCGTGTTCGCCGTGCGCGGCCAGTGGGACGAGCTGGGCCAGCGGGCGAGCGAGGGCGTCGACGACCTGCACGGCTTCATCGTGGGACTGCCGATCGACATCGACCAGGCGCAGATCGACGGCGCGCGCGACGCCGTCGTGGACTTCTTCACCAGCAGCCAGTTCGGCTCGGGCGCGCTCGCCGGGGTGACGGCGGCCGGCGAGGTGATCACCGGCGCGGTGCTGGCCATCGTGATCCTGTTCTTCTTCATGAAGGACGGGCCGCAGATCTGGGCGTTCCTGCTGAAGCCCTTCAGGGGCTACCGGCACGAGCGTGGGGAGCGCATCGGCGCCACCGCCGTGCGGGTGCTCGGCGGGTACATCCGCGGCACCGCCATCGTGGCGCTGGTCGACTCGGTCGCGGTCGGTGTCGGCATCGCGATCGTGGGGGTGCCGCTCGCCCTCCCGCTGTCGATCATCGTGTTCATCGGCGCGTTCATCCCGCTCATCGGGGCCACGCTCGCGGGAGTGCTCGCCGCGCTGGTGGCCCTGGTGGCCAACGGCCCGGTGGCGGCGCTCGTGGTGGTGGGCATCATCATCGCCGTGAACCAGCTGGAGGGGAACTTCCTGCAGCCGGTCGTGATGGCGCAGTCGCTGAAGCTGCACCCGCTGGTCATCCTGGTGGCCCTCACCGCGGGTACCATCCTCGGTGGCATCGTCGGCGCCGTGCTCTCGGTGCCGATCGCCGCGGTGACCTGGGCCATCGTGAAGGTGTGGAACGGGCCGGCACCCGACCCCGAGCCACGCCCGAAGAAGCGTCGGCGCAAGACTGCTCCGCCGGCGCGGCCCACGCCGCCGGCCGAGGTCGGGGCCTGACGGCGCAGCACACCGGAACGTGACGAACGCCCGGCACCTCCGCGGGGAGGGCCGGGCGTTCGACGTGCGGGGGAGCGTTACTTCACGATCGCACGGATGAGCAGACCGATACCCGTGCCCACCGCCACCAGGGCGAGGGCCGCGGCGACGGTGGTCTTCCGGTGCGTGCGGGCCGCCAGGACCGGGTCACGTGTGAAGTCGTCGGCGATCTGCCCGGCGCGGGCCGGAACGTCGAGCCGCGTCTCGATCTCGTCGACCAGTTCGGCGAGCCGGACCCGGGTCGAGGCGATGTCGGCCTGCAGCGCGGCTCGACTCCGCTGAGGCGCTTCCGGCTGGTCGTCGGAGGTGCTGCCCGACGGATCGGCGTCGTGCGGCGGGCGCAGCTTGTGCGCCGAGGCCACCCCGCGGGCGACTTCCGAGATCGCCTTGGGGATCGTCAGATCGTCTGTGCCCGAGCTCTTCTTCTTCTGCGCCATGGCGATCCCTTCGGAGTGAGCGTTCCGTTCGGAGGACGTCAGTGCGAGCGTACCTTGCCGATGAGGTCGCCCGCCTTGTCGACGGCCTTGCCCGCCGCCGACTCCACGGCCTCGCCGGCGCTGTGCACGGCCGACTTCACGTGGTCGTCGTTCCAGAGCTGCTGGGCCTTCTCGCGGATCTGGTCGTAGCGGCGACGGCCCGCGCGGGCTCCGACGACGTAGCCGGCGCCGAAGGCGAGGATGACGAGGATCTTCTTCATGGGGGTTCCGTTCCGTGTCGCGGATGCGGTGCGAGACCGCGGTGTTCTCCCATCGTTCTCCGTCGCGCCGTTTCCGCAAAGGGTCTTGCGGTCGTTTCCCGGGCCCGACGCGCCCG
The DNA here is from genome assembly GCF_041927335.1 of Herbiconiux liangxiaofengii. NCBI lineage: Bacteria > Bacillati > Actinomycetota > Actinomycetes > Micrococcales > Microbacteriaceae > Herbiconiux > Herbiconiux liangxiaofengii. The sequence continues at coordinate 75,273 of NZ_JBHFHD010000014.1, forward strand.
GTGCTTCGCCCGGCGTCCCGTCAGGGTGCGACGACCAGCGGCGGAACGGCGGCCAGATCGTCTTCGATCCCGATCATCGCGAGCTCCACGCGGCCCGCCACGCGTGCGCCCGCCCCGCGCAGCAGCCCGGCCTTGATGCCGCCGAACGTGACGGTGACGGATGCGGTCAGCACCACGCCGTCGGCCACCGCACCCGAGTCCGGGTGCACTCCGCTCGGCAGGTCCACGGCCACCACGATCGGTCGTCGCGACCCCGACGGCATCGACTCGACGGCGTCCAGGATGCCGCTCACGAGTTCGCGGGCCGAGCCGCGCAGGGCGGGTGCGTCGGCCGAGGTGCCGGTTCCGAGCATCCCGTCGACGATCACGTCGGCGTCGACGGCCAGGTCGACCGCGGCACCCACCGCGCCGACCTCGGCGGGGCCGTCGGGCGGGAGGGAGAGCAGGCGCACCCCCGCGGCGGCGGCCGCCTCGCGGCCGGCGTCGTGCATCCGGGAACCCACGCCCACCGCCACCACGTCGATGCGGGCACCCCCGACGCGAAGGCCGGCCAGCTCGGCTCCGGCGAAGAGCGCGTCGCCGCCGTTGTTGCCCGAACCCACGAGCAGCACCACCCGCCACGACGGGTGCTCCGGTGCCCCTGCCTCCCGCCCGGCCAGCTCCCGCTGCACCGCGCCCGCCAGCGCGTGCGCGGCCCGCTGCATCAGCGGTTCGCCGGCGGCGAGGTGCGGCGCCTCCGCGTCGCGCACCGCCTGTGCCGAGTATCCGAGCCTCACCATCACGCCACCTCCGAGCCGGTCGGTGAACGCCGTCACCGGCTCAGACGCTACGCCCCGGCATTCGAAAGCGCCTCATAGGAGCGTCATGGCAGGCGCATAGGCGACGACGGCTGAATGGAGCCATCCGTTCACCTCCCCGTCACTTTGGAGCTCCGCATGTCGCAAGCCGTCCTCGTCGCCATCGACCTCGTCATGGTCGGCATCCTCACCTTCGGCCTCTACTTCCGCCGTCACCACCGCCGCGATCTCGTGGTCGCCTTCCTCGGCGTGAACGTGGGTGTGCTGGCCGTCTCGATGGTGCTCGGGTCGAGCACCATCGGCGCGGGCCTCGGTCTCGGGCTCTTCGGCGTGCTCTCGATCATCCGCCTGCGCAGCGACGAGATCGCCCAGCACGAGGTGGCCTACTACTTCTCGGCCCTCGCCCTGGGCCTGCTCGCCGGGCTCGGCACCACGGTCAGCCCGCTCACCGTCAGCCTGATGGCCCTCATCCTCCTGGTGATGTTCGCGGGCGACAGCCGCCGGCTCTTCCCGCGCCACCGCCAGCAGACCATCGTGGTCGACCGGGCTTTCACCGACGAAGCCGCCCTTACCGCCCACCTCGAGCAGCTGCTCGGGGGTCGCGTGAAGCAGGTGCAGGTGAAGAACCTCGACCTCGTCGACGACACCACGGTTGTCGACGTGCGGTACACGATCCCGGATGCCCGTTCCGCGGTCTCCGGCCCGGCGACGTCGGCCCGGACCGCCGGCACGGTTCCGACGTCGGAGCAGTCGCCCACGTCGACGGCCCCCTCGTCGGCCTTCCCGTCGGCCCCGTCGCGCGAGGAGGTGAGCGCACGATGACCCCGACCGCCACCGACCTGCTCGGCGTCTTCGCCCCCATCTCGCTCGACGAGCTCACCGCCCGCGCCTCGTTGCAGACCCGCGTCGACCGCAAATACGTGGTGCCCCGTGACGCACTCCCCGGCATCCTGGCCGACCTCGGCCCCGACACCCGGGTGCTCGAGCTCGGCGGCCGGCGCGACTTCCGGTACGAGTCGGTCTACTTCGACACGCCCGATCTGGCCAGTTACCGGATGGCGGTGCACGCCCGTCGGCGCCGTTTCAAGATGCGCACCCGCGCCTACGTCGACTCCTCCACCGCCTATCTCGAGGTGAAGACCCGCGGAGCCCGCTCGGCCACGGTGAAGGAGCGGCTCGAGTACGACTTCGACCAGCGCGGCGAACTCAACGACGACGGTCTCGAGTACGCGCACGAGAGCCTCGACGGCGCGGGGTTCGACCTCGTTCCGGAACAGCTGCGGCGCACCGTGGTGACCACCTACCACCGTGCGACGCTCTTCATTCCCGGGCCCGCGGAGCGGGCCGAGGGGAGCGGGGCTCCGGCGCATCCGGAATCGCGGGCCACCATCGACACCCGCCTCGGCTGGGAGCTCGATCGCTCGGTCGACGGCACGGCACGCCGGCTGGAGACACCCGGCATCGCCATCGTCGAGACCAAGTCGGGCTCCCGCCCGTCGGGGGTCGACCGCATCCTGTGGGCGCACGGGCACCGTCCCTCCACCATCTCGAAGTACGGCACGGGGCTCGCCGCGCTCAACCCGGCGCTGCCCTCGAACAAGTGGTCGCGCACCCTGCGCCGGCACTTCACCGGTTCGGCCGTGGCGGCCTGACCCCTCGCCCGAACCCACCCCGACCAACCAACCTCCGAAGGACACCTCATGACCCCCGCACCCCGCCACCGACCCCACGTCTTCCCGCTGCTCGCGGGCGGCATCGTCACCGTCGCCCTCCTGGCCGGCTGCACCACCACACTGGCCGCCACCGGCACCTCGACCGGCACCGAGACGGTCGACTCGTCGACCTCCACCGTGGCCGACGCCTCCGGCAGCGATGCCACCCAGAACGCCGCGGCCGTGCTCGCCGCGAACGACTCCGAGCACGAGTTCACCACCGACTCGTCCGGCGACGCCGACGCGACCCTCATCGCCCTGACCGGCGACACGGCCACCGTCACCGCCGAGGGCACCGCAGCCGACGCCGACACGGCCGCATCCGGTGTCACCGTCGACGGATCGACCGTCACCATCACCGCCTCCGGCACCTATCGCGTCACCGGCGAACTCACCGACGGCCGGCTCGTGGTGAACTCCACCGACACCGGAACCGTGCGCCTCATCCTCGACGGCGCCACCATCTCCAGCAGCACCTCCTCGGCCATCGACGTGGTCGCCGCCGAGGAGGTGGTGCTCGTTCTCGCCGACGGGACGACCAACGCCCTCAGCGACACCGCCTCCTATGCCGACACCGACGAGTCGAACGCCGCCCTCTACAGCGCGGCCGATCTGCTCATCACGGGCGACGGTGCGCTGCAGGTGACGGGCAACGGCAACGACGGCATCACCGGCAAGGACGGCCTGGTGATCGACTCCGGCAGCATCACGGTCGACGCGGTCGACGACGGCATCCGCGGCAAGGACTACCTCGTGGTGAACGGTGGCACGCTCGTCGTCACGGCCGGGGGAGACGGCCTCACCTCCGACAACGACGAAGACGGCACCCGCGGGTACGTCAGCGTCACCGGCGGCACCATCACGGTCGACGCCGCCGACGACGCCGTGCAGGCGCAGACCGACGTGGTGGTCACGGGAGGCGCGCTCGACCTCACGGCCGGCGGCGGAGCATCCCAGGCGGCCGTGCGCAGCTCGACCCCGGGAATGGGCACCGCCGACGACGCGGCAACCGACACCGATTCCGGCACTGACAGCGGGTCGACGGATGAGACCACGGTCTCGAAGGGCATCACGAGCGGTGTCATCACCGTTCTCGAGGGCGGAACCGTCACCGTCGACGCGGCTGACGACGCGGTGAACTCGGCGGCGTTCGCGCACGTGACCGGCACGGCCTCCGTCACCGTGGACGCCGGCGACGACGGGGTGCACGCCGACAGCGGCCTCGTGGTCGACGGCGGAACCCTCACCGTCGCGTCGAGCTACGAGGGGCTCGAGTCGGAGCACATCACCGTCGCGGGCGGCGCGACCACCGTCACCTCGAGCGACGACGGGCTCAACGCCGCGGGCGGATCGAGCACCGCCACCAGCTCCGACTCGGGCACCGGGGGAGCGCCCGGCGGGGAGATGGCCGCCGGCGACCAGACCATCACGGTCTCCGGCGGAACCCTCGTGGTCGACGCCGGCGGCGACGGCCTCGACTCGAACGGCAGCGCCGAGATCACCGGCGGCACGACGGTGGTCAGTGGCCCCACCGACTCCGGCAACGGAGCGCTCGACGTGAACGGCGACTTCACCATCTCGGGCGGCACCCTGCTCGCCGCCGGCAGCAGCGGAATGGCCGTGTCGCCGAGCACCTCCTCGAGTCAGGGCTGGGTCTCGGCGAACCTCGACAGCACCGTCGACGCGGGCACCATCGTGCACGTGGTGGCCGACGACGGCACCGAGATCGCCGCGTTCGAGTCGAGCAAGAGCTTTCAGAACGTCGTGTATTCCTCGTCGGCTATCTCTTCCGGCGCGACCTACAGCATCTACACCGGGGGTTCCGTCTCCGGCGACCTGCTGGGCGGCCTGGCGGCCGGGGGAGACCACTCCACCGGCACCCTCGCGGTGACCGCGACCGCCGACGTGGCCACCGAGGGAACGATGGGAGGTGGCGGCATGTCAGGTGGTGGGATGCCCGCCGGCGGTCGTCGCTCCTGACCCGATCAGGGGCTGCGATTCCGCGGAGCCGCGGGTGCCGGACGGCCTTCCACCGTCCGGCACCCGCGGTCTCCTGGCGCGTTCGGAGTGGTTTCTCAGAAACCCGACCCATACTTGTGGCTTCAATCGTTCGTTCAGAGCGTCGGGATCACATCCTGGCCGGGACGGACAGCACAGAAGCCGTGACGGCTTCCACAACCCGACATCGACCGTCACCGCCAATCGCCGCCAGGCATCGCGCACCGTTCCCTAGAGCGGCGTGCCCTGCGCTGTCGCGCTTCACCCGAGCGCGAATCGCGGCTGGTTGCGGCAGCGTGCCCCGGCGCGCCTCGCAGCCGTTGGCCGAACCCTGGGAAGACATGCACAACCCTTCGAACGCAACACCGGCGCGACCCGAATCCACCGCCGGCCAGAGCACCACCGAACCGCGCACGACCGACCCGAATTCCACCCGACACGCCCCCGCCGCCTTCACCCGCCGCGATCAGCGCGCCGCCGAGCGCCTCGAGCACCACGAGCGGTCGGCCCGGCGCCGGCCCGGTGGCGCCTTCGCCCCCATCGCCGGCTTCGCGGCCGCCGGACTCCTGGTGACGCTGACGTCGTTCGCGCATCCGACGATCGCCAACGCCTCGCCCGTGTCGGTCGGGTCCACCATCGCCTCGACCACGACGCTCTCCGACACCGGTCTGCCCTCGACGGCCGAGGCCAAGGCGGTCGACGCCCTCTTCGCCGGCACGGCCGAGCAGGCCGATGAGCGCGCCGACCTGGCCACCAGCCAGGGCACCGCCACGATCGCCGCGGCGAAGGGCCAGGTCGACGTGAGCGCCCTCGTGGCATCGGTGGCATCGCTCGCGAACCACCAGTACCTCGACACCACGACGGTGCAGACCCTCACGACGGCTGCTCTCGCGCAGACCACGGCCGTGCAGAACCAGAAGGCCGCGCTCGACAAGGCCGCAGCCGAGGCCGCCGCGGCTGCCCAGGCCGCCGCCGAGGCCGCTGCCGCCCAGGCTGCCGCCGACGCCGCTGCCGCGGCCCAGGCCGCCGCCGACCGGCTCGCCGCCTCGACCACGCCCGACGGTGCCCGGGCCGCCGCCGCCGACATCGCGTCGGCCGACTACGGCTGGGGCTCCGACCAGTTCCAGTGCCTCGACTCGCTCTGGACCAAGGAATCCGGCTGGAACTACCAGGCCGAGAACGCCTCGAGCGGCGCGTTCGGGATTCCGCAGGCCCTCCCGGGCAGCAAGATGTCGACCATCGCCGACGACTGGGCCACCAACCCGGTCACCCAGATCACCTGGGGCCTGGCCTACATCGCCGCCGGTTACGGAACCCCGTGCTCGGCCTGGTCGCACTCCCAGTCGGTCAACTGGTACTGATCGGTCGCCCGGTGCGGGCCGATCCGGAGCGTGGGTGCGCCACCCGGCCCGTACCGGCCGATCGGGCCCCGATAGTGGCTACGCTGGCTGAATGGTGAGCACGAAGCCCGACGCCGGCACGACATCCGATGACCGCCTCGAGCGGCTCAGGGTCGCGGCCGTCGAGAGCCTCAGTCTGCTCGACACCCCCGCCGAAGAGCGGTTCGACCGCATCACGAGAATCGCCCGGGAGCTGTTCGGTGTGCCGGTGGCCGAGATCAACCTGCTCGACGACACCCGGCAGTTCACCAAGTCGCCGCAGCGGCCCGGCATCTCGCCGATCAGCGATCGCACGCAGTCATTCTGCGACGTGGCCATCCAGCAGCCCGACGTGCTGGTGGTGCCGGATGCGACGGAGGACGACCGTTTCAGCTGGCGGTCGACCGTCACGGGCGAGCGCCACATCCGTTTCTACGCCGGCGCTCCGCTGAGCCTCGGCGACGACTTCAGGCTCGGCACGCTGTGCCTGGTCGACACCACTCCGCGGGAGTTCGGCCCCGAGGAGGTGCGCCTGCTCGAGGAGCTCGGCGCCTGGGTGGAGCGCGAACTCGAGGACAGCAAGGACGACGACCGCGCCGCCCTGGTGCAGCAGAGCCTGTTGCCGCGCGACCAGCCGGCGTCGCCCGGCTACGAGATCGCGGGCGTCAGCATCCCGAAGAAGATCGTGGGCGGCGACTACTACTCCTGGCACCGCTCGGAGCAGGGTCTCGAGTTCACCCTCGCCGACGTGATGGGCAAGGGCGCCGGCGGCGCCATCATGGCGGCCACCGTGCGCGCCGCCTTCCTCTCCCGGTCGGGCGACGGCGTCGCCGACGCCATCGCCGGGGTCAACGCCCAGCTGCTGGACGACCTCGGCCAGACGGCCAGCTTCGCCACGCTCGTGCACGGGGTGATCGACACGGACACCGGGCGCATCCGATACGCGGATGCGGGCCACGGCCTCACGCTGATCGTGCGCGCCGACGGCACGGCCGAGCGCCTCGAGGCCACCGGCCTGCCGATCGGTATCGTGACCGAAGCCCGCTGGGTGGAGCGCGAGGCGGAGCTGACCGTGGGGGAGAGTCTCGTGCTGGTGACCGACGGCGTGCTCGACCTGTACAGCGGAGCCCTGGACGCCCTCGACGACGTGGCCGCCGCGGTCAGGGCCGCCGACGGGCCGCAGGCCGCCGTGGCGCACTTCACCGACCTCGTGGCGCGGGGAGCCGACGACGACGTCACCGTCGTGGTGATCACCCGCCGCGCCTGACGAGTCGCGGGGTGCCGCGGCGATGCTCAGGCCTGGCGGGCCTTGCTGATGGTCCACACGTTGCGCTCGTCGACCCGTTCGTAGCGGAGGTCGTCGACGAGCGCCTGGATGAGGGCGATGCCCCGCCCCGACTCGCTCAGCTCGTCGGGCATCTCACGCCGAACGAGCACGATCCCCCCGGCATCTGCCGTGTCGGCGAGCGAGGCGTGCAATCCGTTCGCGTCGCTCCGCACCGAGAGCACGCAGGTGACGCCGCCCTCGCCCGAGGCGTGCTGGATGAGGTTGGCGGCCAGCTCGACCAGGGCCGTCTCGAACGCCATCCTGTCGTACTCGCCCACCTCGGGGTTCTGCTGCCAGACCTGCTCGAGGAACTCGTGCACCGCGTCGACGTCGTCGGGCGGGGCGCTGAACACCAGGCTCGTGCTGCTCTCAGTCACGGTAGGCCTCCTCGACGCTCGCGTAGGGGCGAAGGATCGTGTCGACGTTCGACAGCTTGAGCACCATCGACACCTGCGCCGACGGCGCCACGATCCGCAGGTCGCCGCCCTTCTCGCGGGTCGATTTGAGGCAGCTGATCAGGGCGCCGAGGCCCGAGGAGTCCATGAACGGGATGCGGCTGAGCTCGACCACCACGCGGGTGTTGCCGCCATCCACCGCCCGCAGCACCGTCTCTCGGAGAGCGGGCCCCGACACCATGTTCAGTCGGCCGTCGCCCCGGATCACGGCGATGCCGTCATCCGTCGTCTCGGTCTGGAACTCCATCGGCCACGATCCCCTCGAAGTAAGCTTGCCCCAGGCTATCGAAAGGAGGAGCGTGTCCGATCCGGAAAAGGCCATTGCGCGCATCGTGCAGACCTATCCCAACGTGAAGGTCGTGCTGAGCGACAGCGTCTTCAACGACTCCTACTACCACGCGGCGGGGCCTGACGGCGGCACCCTCTACATCAACGCCGAGCTCACGGAGATCATCGCCGCCCAGACGGGCTGGACGGGTTCGATCATCACCTCAGAGGCGATGCCCGACCAGTGAATCTGCCCAACGCCATCTCGCTCGGGCGGCTGCTGGTTCTGACCCCGCTGTTCGTGGTGTCGGTACTGGCCTGGCGGCAGCCGGCGGCGGCGTTGGTGCTGCTGGTCGTGCTCGGCATCACCGACTGGCTCGACGGATTCATCGCCCGCCGCTTCGACCTGGTCACCGAGCTCGGCAAGCGCCTCGACCCGCTCGCCGACCGGGTGAGCCAGGTGGTCGTCTGCGTCACCCTCGTGCTCGCGGGCTTCGTTCCGCTCTGGATGGCGATCGTGCTGATCGTGGGCGATCTCGTGCTCGGGGCCGCGATCCTCATCGCGCGGCCCCAGGTGGTGCGGGTGAGCACCCTCGGGCGCCTCCGCACCGTGCTGCTGATGGCCGGTTTCCCCCTGCTGCTGCTGATCGAGTGGCTGGCTCCCGGCGATCCGGTGGCGCAGACCATCGCGCTCGTGGTCGTGGGTGCCGGGGTGGTGCTGCACGGCCTTGCGAACGTGCAGTACGCCTGGGTCACGCTGCGCGAGGGCCGCGCCGGAGCGCCGACGGTCCCCGCTCAGCGCGGGTAGGCCAGCGCGTCCTCGGCCGCGAAACCGCAGTGCACCCGAACGCCGGGCGCGAGGTCGAGCGCCGCGGCGTCACCCGGGCTGAGGTCGGCCGACAGGCGATCGGTGCGAACGCGCACGGTGTCGCCGTGCTGTTCGAGGTCGATGACGGTGGCCTCGAGCAGGTTGCGCGCCCCCGTCGGCGCCTCGAGCGTCTCCCGCGCGAGCGTCACGCGGGCGGGGCGCACGGCCACCGCTGCCGTCGTACCGGGCGGCAGCGGTGCATCGACGGCGGCCCGGATGCGCCCCCCGCCGTCGAGATCCACGGTCGCGACTGCGGCTCCCGGGCCCCCTCCGGGGCCCTCGTCCCGTGAGGGCGACGCAGCGGCCGTGCCGGCCGTGCCGACCACCGTGCCCACGAGCAGATTGAGTGCCGCCAACCCGGCGGTGAAGACGTTGCCCGGCCGGTCGAGCACTGAACGGGTCGGCCCGGAGTCGACCACGCGTCCCGCATCCATCACCACCACGCGGTCGGCGAGCGTGTACGCGTCGAGGATGTCGTGGGTGACGATCAGCGCGCTGCGGCCGGCGAGCACGCGCTTCAGCATCCGGCGCAGCGCCGGGGCGTGCGCGGCGTCGAGCGCCGAGAGCGGTTCGTCGAGCAGCAGCAGTCTCGGCTCCGCGGCGAGGGCCCGCGCCACGGCGATGCGCTGGGCCTGACCGCCCGAGAGGCTGCCGGGCGGGCGGTCGGCGAACTCGGCGGCGTCGACCTCGGCGAGCCAGCGATCGGCGGCGAGCCGGGACTCCCGCACCCCGACACCGGCACTGCGCGGCCCGAACGCCACGTTCTCGCGCACGCTCAGGTGCGGGAACAACAGGGCGTCCTGCGCCAGCAGAGCCACTCCGCGCCGATGGGCGGGCAGCCAACGGCGAGCCCCGTGGCGGCCGGGCAGGTCGAACAGCTCCGCGCCGTCGAGCGTGGCGGTCCCGTGGTCGGGGCGGATGAGGCCGGCCACCACGCCGAGCAGCGTCGACTTGCCCGCCCCGTTGGGGCCGAGCACGGCGACGGTCTCGCCGTCGGCCAGGTCGAGCTGAGCGTCGAAGCCGCGCTCGTGCACCCGGGCGTCGAGGGAGAGCGTCATGGCCGCGCCCTCTCAGCCGTGCGGGCGGGCCGCCATCCGGAGCGGCCGTCACGCGACCCGGGTCGGCCGCGGGTTCCGCCGAGGCCGGGGAGCCCCGCCTGATGGGCGACGCCGACCACCAGCACGGCCACGACCACGAGAACCAGAGAGAGGGCGACCGCGGCATCCGGATCGGTCTCGCGCTGCAGGTAGATCTCGAGCGGCAGGGTGCGGGTGACGCCCTGCAGGCTGCCGGCGAAGGTGAGCGTGGCGCCGAACTCGCCGAGTGCGCGCGCGAAGGACAGCACGGCCCCCGACACCAGGGCCGGCAGTACCAGGGGCAGGGTGATGCGGCGGAGCACGGTGGAGGGGGCGGCGCCGAGCGTGGCCGCGACCGCCTCGTAGCGGGTGCCTGCCGTGCGCAGCGCCCCCTCGAGGCTCAGCACCAGGAAGGGCAGCGCCACGAAGGTCTGCGCCAGCACGACGGCGGTGGTCGAAAAGGCGATCTCGATGCCGAACGCCTCGAACGACGAGCCGAGCAGACCCCGCCGGCCGAAGGTGTAGAGCAGCGCGATGCCGCCGACCACGGGCGGCAGCACGAGCGGCAGCAGCACCAGCGACCGCAGCACCCGCTGCCCGCGGAACCGCGTGCGGGCGAGCACGATCGCCATCGGAACCCCGAGCAGAACGCAGAGCGCGGTGGCCGCCAGCGAGGTGCGCAGGCTCAGCCAGAGCGCAGCCACCGACGACTCCGAGGTGACGAGAGGGAGGAACTCCGCCCAGTTCACCCGCAGCACCATCGCCAGCAACGGCAGCAGCACGAAGAGCGCCCCGGCCGCGGCGACCGCCACCAGCCACCGCGGAACGCCGGCGGAGCCCGTCACGGCGCCCCGAAGCCGGCGGCGGCGAGCACGTCGAGGCCGTCAGGGGAGGTGACGTAGGCGACGAAGGCCTCGGCCAGCGCCGGGTTCGCCGTGTCGGCGACGGGAGCGATCGGGTAGGTGTTCACGGCGCCGGCCGACTCGGCGAACTCGATGCCCGTCACCGCGTCACCCGCCGCCGCGACATCGGTCACGTACACCAGCCCGGCATCCGCCTCGCCCGAGGTCACCTTGCCGAGCACGTCGGTGACCGACGACTCCTCGCTCACCGGGGTGAGCGTGACGCCCGAGGCCGCCTCGACCGCGGCGGTCGCGGCCCCGCAGGGCACCTGAGGCGCGCACACCACCGTCTTCACGCCCGGGCGGGCGAGGTCGGCGAACGCGGCGATGCCGGCGGGGTTCGCGGGCGGCACCGCGATCTCGAGCGTGTTCGTGGCGAAGTCGACCGGCGCATCCGCCGCCACCAGCCCGGAATCGGTGAGCTTGGCCATGTTCGTCGTGTCGGCCGAGGCGAACACGTCGGCCGGAGCGCCCTCGGTGATCTGCGTCACGAGATCGGAGGAGCCGGCGACGTTCAGCTGCACCGTGGTGCCGGGGTGGGCCGCCTCGAACTGTTCGGCGAGCTCGGTGAAGGTGCCCTTGAGCGAGGCGGCGGCGAAGACCGTGATCGATCCGGTGAGGGCCGCGTCGGCGCTCGCCGTGCTCTCGCCGCCGGCCGCCGGTGACGCCGCCGGCTCGCTGCTGCCCGCGCAGCCGCCTAGGGCGAGGGCGACGGATGCCGTCAGCACCGCGATCACCCCGGCCCGCGAGCGGCGTCGCCGGCCGCGGTTGGCCGCGTCGGTCGGGCCCGCCCTCATTCGGAGGCTGCCCGGGTCTGAGCACCGGAGCGGCCGGAGGGCGCAGCGCCCTCGCCCGCCGCCGGCGTCTCGATGATGACGGTGGTGGCCTTGACCACGGCCACCGCCACCGATCCCGGCTCGAGCCCGAGGTCGCGAACCGCCTCGCTGGACATCAGCGACACCACGCGGTGCGGGCCGCACTGCAGCTCCACCTGGGCCATCACCCGATCGGCCACCACCTCGGTCACGATCCCGACGAAGCGGTTGCGCGCGCTGCGGCCCACGTCGGACGGGTCGGCGGGCAGCACGGCGTTCTTGCGGGCCAGCTGCGCGAGGCTCAGGCCGTCGACGGTGGCGCGGCCGGAGGCGTCGGCGGTGCTCTCGAGCAGGCCGGAGTCGATCCAGCGCCGCACGGTGTCGTCGCTCACTCCGAGGAAGGCCGCTGCATCCCTGATGCGTATCTGCGTCATGGAAGACACTGTAGATCCGAATCTGCGGTTGTGGAAACCGCAACCATGAGTATGCAGAGAGGCCAGTCGATCGGCCGGATCGCTCCGAAGACCGGAGGTGATGACCCCCGGTGTGGTGCCTTGCGCGATGCGCCCCCTCGGAACAGGCTGGACGAAGAACCACCGCGTGCCGCCCTCGGATTCGAGCGGGGCACGCCCCACCCCACCGGCAGCGTCGCCGGGGAAGGACGATCGATGAGGATCGGATCAGAGCAGGACTCCGTCAACCGAACCGGCTGGTTCGCGGTGGAGGGGGGATTCGCGGCGGCCGTGGCGGCACTGGCCTCGAGCCAGGTGCTGCTGCTCGCCGCAGCCGGCAACAACGTGGCCGCCTGGAATGCGGCGGCACTGACGGGGGTGCTCTCCGCGGTGGGAGCCGGACTGTGGGCGCTGCTGGTGGGCCTGGCTGCCTGGCCGCTAGTGAACCGGCAGGCGCTGAGTGTGCGCGACCGGGGGTACGCGGTGCTGCACATCGTGGCCATCGGCACTGCCGTGCCGTGGACCGTGCTCGCTCTGCTGCTCGGGTCGTGGCAGGCCACCACCATCACCGTCGTGGTGGCCGTGGCCGCCGGGGGTGCGGGCGGCTACGTGGCCGCGCGGGCCGTGTGGGTGGGGCACCGGATGGCCCCGCTCTCCTCGACCCCCACCTACTTCACGGCACGACGCTGAGGCCCACGCGGGGAGGCCGGTGCCGGGCGTGTTCTGTCTCCGCCCCGTCTCGCTAGCATGGGCCGACGGATGCCGGGCATCCGCGAACCGGAAGGACACCTGTGACCGCGCCTCTCGCCGCCCCGCGCGCCGCGCCGCTGCCGGTGCGGGTGCGCTTCGTGGTGGCCGGGTCGACCGCATCGGCCGGCATCGGTTTCGCGGTCGCGGTGCTGGAGATCGCCGCCAGCACCGGGTTCCGGCCCGCGGCCTGGGGCATCGACGTTCTGGCTGCCCTGGCCGTGGGCTTCACGGTGGGAGTGGTGTTCACGGTGGCCGCGGTCGTCGTGCTCGCGCTCACGAGGCGGTTCAGGATGCCGGTCGCCGGAGTCGCCCGGCCGATCGTGCTCGGGGCGGCGGCTGCGGCGGCCACCGTGCTTATCGGGCTGCTCGTCGAGTCGCAGCATCCCGCCATCTGGCCGGAGTGGCCGCTCGTGCTGCTGCCCGCGCTGCTCGGCGGAGTGGCGTCGGCGCTCGCTGCGGCCACCGACCGCGGCACCCGCCGGGCCGGCTGACCTCCGACCCTCGCGCGGGGTCTTGTTACGCTGGGTCGAGGGCAGAACCGCCCGGCACCGGGGGAGAAGATGCACGATCAATCGACGAGCCGACGTCGGCGCCTGGCTCTCGGATGCGCCGCTGCCGCCGTGCTCATCGCCCTGAGCGGGTGCACGCCCGGCTCCGGGTCGGGCGGTACCGACGTGGCCGGAACCGACGCGTCGAGCACCGATCCCGGCGTCGAGCAGTCCGCCGCTCCGACTCCCACGCCCACAGCCGACGCCGTCCCCTCGATCGTCATCACCCCCGAGACGGTCCAGCTCGCCGATGCCGCAGGCTCCCTGCTCGGCGAGTACGCCTACGACGGCACCGCTAGCCTCGCGATCGACGCTTTCACGACGTTGTTGGGTGAACCCACCGAAAAGCCCTACAAGGGCGGCTCGGAGGGCGGTCCGGGCGTGGAGTACGTGTGGGACGGCATCCTGATCTCCGACAGCGAGCGGCCGGCGGAGCCGGGAGCCGCGAACGGCAACGACTTCACCGTCATCGCCTCGGCGCCCACGGTCGACGGGGTGGACGGCGAGATCGCCGTCACCACCCCCGGCGGCTTCGAGGTGGGCGAGACCCTCACCCAGGTGCTCTCGACGCCCGGCACCATCTCAGGCGGCCTGCCCGGTGAGGTGGCCGTGCAGTTCGGAGCCTCGCGAGGGGCCAGTGAGACGCAGCTGTTCCCGAACGCCTATGCGGTCGTCGTGTACGGCGACACCTCGGGTTCGGTGAAGACCATCATCGCGCCCTCGAACCTGGGTGTCGCCCGCGTCTGATCGAGTGAGGTCGAAGGGTGCGGCCGGCCGGAGCCGACCGCACCCGTCGGTTCAGCCCAGGTGGCCGGTGAGTTCCCGGTACACCGCCGCCGAGACGGTGTTCAGTCCGCCGAGCACCACGATGTGCGAGGGCTGCAGGCGGTCCAGCTCGACCGCTGTGACGTCGGGCACGCTGTCACGGGTGACGAGCAGCACGGGCGCGCCGTTCGTGATGGCCGCGGCCGAGCCGGAGAGCGCGTCGGGGAAGACCTCGCCCGAGGCGACGTACACGGTGTGCGAGCCGGGCGTCGTGAAGGCGTCCTTCGAGACCCTCGCCGCCACCTTGAAGCGGTCGGCGCCGTCGACGCGTGTCACCGGCGCGAGACCGGCGAGAGTGCCCTCCGTCGTCGTCGAGACGGTCGCGGTTCCGCCGAGCAGCACGATGCGGTCGGGGCTGAGACGGCCGATCTCCGCGGCGATCTGCGTGGGCACCGCGTTCTTCTGCACCAGCAGCACGGGGCCGCCCAGAAGACCGGCGGCGGCCGAGCCCGAGAGGGCGTCGGGGAAGACCTCGCCCGAGGCCACGTAGACCGTCGACCGGTCGACGCCGAAGGTGTCGAGCGAGATCGCGGCCGACACGGCGTAACGGTCGGCTCCCTCGACCCGATCGACGTCGCCGCTGAAGCCACCGAGTGCCGTCTCGACGGCGGCGCTCACGGTGGCGGTGCCGCCCAGCAGCACGATCCGCTCCGGCGACAGGCGCGTCAGCTCATCGGCGACCACGGTGGGGATTCCGTCGTGGCGCACCAGCAGAACGGGCGCGCCGTTCGCGCCGGCGGCCGCGGAGGCCGACAGCGCATCCGGGAACACCTCGCCGGAGGCGACGTAGACCACCGCGGCGTCTTCGGCGAACTTCTTCGCCGACACCGCGGCCGACACGGCGAACCGGTCGGCGCCGTCGATTCGCTCGATCGACGGCTGCACGTCGAGCGAGACCTTCGCATCCACGGTGACGCACGGAAGGGTGACCTCGATCTTCACGCAGTAGGAGAACGAGTCGGCGCCCGCGAACCCGTCGGTGGGAACGTAGGTGAATCCTCCGTCGGCGCCTGTTCTCGTGAGGTCGCCGTGGGCCGGGTAGGTGGAGATGTGCAGCAGGGCGTTCGCGTCGATGCCGAGGTCGTTCGCGAACAGGCCTTGGGCTGCCGCGACGGTGAAGGGCATCCCCGCCGGAACGGTGTAGCTGTCGTCGGCCACCGTATAGCCCTCGGCGTGGGCTGCGGCGGGTGTCAGCAGTGCTGCGGACAGGGCGAACGCGCCGGCCAGAGAACCCGCGCGGACGAGGGCTCTACGACGGGCGGGGGAATCGTGACGGTTCATGGTCGAACTCCTGAGGTAGATGAATAATGCTCACCTCAGTGTGACACGAACCGCGGATGACGACAATTCCTCAGAGAAGAGGCGACGGTACCTCGTCGAGCGCGGGCGCCACCACGAGCACCTCGGCCTCGGGCCAGCGCGACGCGAACAGCTCGCGGCTCACGGAGCTCCGGCACGGATGTCCGTCACCGGCCACGAGGGCCAGCACGTCGACCGTGCCGAAGCTCTCCTCGATCACGCTCATGGCGATGTCGAGGGTAGCCGGGTCGGGCGTGCGGATCTCGGCGGTCAGCACCGCGTCCGCGTGCTCGTTCACCAGCGGGGCGAAGGCCGACACGTCGGACGCGATGATCGCGACCTGGTGGCCTTCGTGGAGCAGCATCGAGGCCAGTCCCGTCGTCTCGTCGTTGTCATCGCTGACGATGCACCATACCGCTGCCATGTCGACCTCCAGGATCCGGACGCGAGAGCGTCGTGAGCCGGCGCCCGAATCGGTCGCCGTGCCTCCATGGTTCTCAATCCGGGCCCTGCGCGGAGCATTCCCGGGGACCAGGTGTCGGCACTCCGGTGCCATCCGCCTCGGGGGCGCGACGCCGTCTGCGGCATGACGAAGGGGCCGGACACCGGATGGTGCCCGACCCCTGAGCCGTTCGCGGAGCGTGCCGCAGGTGCGCCCTACGCCGCGAAGGCGAGGGTGGCGCCGGTCTCGGCGTCGTCGGCCGCGTCGTCGGCGGTGACCCGCAGTCCGCCGTCCCGCGCATCCACCGTCACCGCGCCGCCGTCGACGAGCGAACCCGTCACGAGCAGGTCGGCGATGGCGTCGTCGACGTTGCGCTGGATGACGCGGCGGAGAGGCCGCGCGCCGTACTCGGGCTCGTAGCCGTTGTCGGCCATCCAGTCGATCGCGGCATCCGTCACCGTGAGCTCGATCTCGTGCGCCGCGAGCCGGGTGCGGGTGGCACCGAGCAGCAGCGACACGATCTGGCGCAGCTGCGCCTTCTCGAGCTTGCGGAAGAGCACGATCTCGTCGATGCGGTTGAGGAACTCGGGCCGCATCGCCTCACGCAGCTTGCCCATCACCCGGTCGCGCAGCGCCTTGTCGGAGCCGAACCCGTTGTCGCTGCCGTCGGCCGAGCGGGCCACGAAGCCCATGGCGCCCGACCGCGAGGCCAGGAACTCCGACCCGAGGTTCGAGGTCATGACCACCACGGTGTTGCGGAAGTCGACCGTGCGACCCTGACCGTCGGTCAGCCGCCCGTCGTCGAGCACCTGCAGCAGCAGGTTGAACACGTCGGGGTGGGCCTTCTCGATCTCGTCGAACAGCACCACCGAGTACGGGTTGCGGCGAACGCGCTCGGTCAGCTGACCGGCCTCGTCGTAGCCCACGTATCCGGGAGGGGCACCGACCAGACGCGAGACCGTGTGGCGCTCGCCGAACTCCGACATGTCGAAGCGCAGCATGGCCTTCTCGTCGCCGAACAACGACGCCGCGAGGGTCTTCGCCAGCTCGGTCTTGCCGACACCGGTCGGGCCGAGGAACAGGAACGAGCCGATCGGCCGGTTCGCGTCTCCCATGCCCGTGCGGTTGCGGCGAACGGCCTTGGCGACCACGGTCACCGCGTCGTCCTGCCCGATCACGTGCTCGTGCAGCTCGCCCTCGAGGGCGGCCAGACGCTCACGGTCGACATCGCCGATGCGCGAGACCGGGATGCCGGTCGCCCGCGAGATCACCGCGGAAATCTCGGCCTCGTCGACCACAGCATCCAGATCGATGCCACCGGATGCCCGCTCGGCAGCCACTCGGCGGTTGACCGAGGTGGCATCCGCGAGCTGGCGCTGGATGTCCTCGATCTCGTCGCGGATGCGCGACGCCTCCTCGTAGTGCTCGGCCGAGACGGCGGAGTTCTTCGCGGCCTCGAGCGACGCGAGGTCGGTGAGCAGCGACGCCGTGTCGACCACGGTGGGGATGCTGCCGAGCGACAGGCGCAGCCGCGCCCCGGCCTGGTCGATCAGGTCGATGGCCTTGTCGGGCAGGAAGCGGTCGCTCACGTAGCGGGCCGAGAGCTCGACGGCCGCAGAGAGCGCGGCGTCGGTGTACGAGACACCGTGGTGCTCCTCATAGGCGGGGCGGAGGCCCTGCAGGATGAGCACCGAGTCGGAGATCGAGGGCTCGCCCACGGTCACCGGAGAGAAGCGGCGCTCCAGCGCCGGGTCCTTCTCGATGCCGCGGTACTCCTTGAGCGTGGTGGCGCCCAGCAGGTGCAGGTCGCCGCGCGCGAGCCGGGGCTTCAGGATGTTTCCGGCATCCATTCCGCCCTCGCCCGAGCCGCCCGCACCGACCACGGTGTGGATCTCGTCGATGAACACGATGATCTCGTTCTTGTGGGCCGAGATCTCGTCCATCAGCGTGGTGAGGCGCTCCTCGAAGTCGCCGCGGAACTTGGTGCCCGCCAGCATCGCCGGCAGGTCCAGGGCCACCACGCGCTTGTCGCGCAGCTGCTCGGGCACGCCGCCGTCGACGATCGCCTGCGCGATGCCGTCGACGATCGCCGTCTTGCCCACGCCGGCCTCACCGATCAGCACGGGGTTGTTCTTGGTGCGGCGCGAAAGGATCTCGATGGTCTGCTCGATCTCGTCGAGCCGGCCGATCACCGGGTCGAGCTCGCCGTTGCGGGCGAGCTCGGTGAGGTCGGTGCCGAACTTGTCGAGGGTCGGGGTGTCGGACTCGCTCGCCTGGCCGGGGTCGCCGGCCGTCGGCTGCGCATCCGTCGCCTGGCTGCCGCCGAGGTTCTGGCGCATGCCGTCCTGCAGGGCGTCGGGGGTGACGCCCGCCTGGGCGAGCACCTGGCCGGCGGGGGAGTCCTGGTTGATCACGAGGGCGAAGAACAGGTGCTCGGGGTCGATGTAGGTCGAGCCGGATGCGCGGGCCACCTGGTAGGCGTGGAAGAGGGCGCGCTGGGCCGACTGGGTGAGTGCGGGCGCGGTGACGCGATCGCTGCTCGCGGCGGGGAGACGGAGCTCGGCGGCGCGGGCGATGGCGCCCGGGTCGGCTCCGACGTTGCGGATGGCGTCGGCGGCGGGCTGCTGCGGTGCGATGGTGCGCAGGATGTGCAGTGCGTCGAGTTCGCGGTGGCCGTGCTCGACGGCGTAGCTGCCGGCCTCGGAGAGGAGCTCCTGGGTGCGGCGGCTGATCAGCTTGCTGAGATCGATGGAACGGCCGGCGCGCGCGGAGCGCTCGCCCTCGAGGTAGCGTGCGAGAAACTCGTCGAACGAGCTGCTGCCGCCCTCGGTGGAACCGTCTGAGGGAGTGAAGTTCTCGGGCACGAAACCTCCTGGTTTGAAACTTGAGTGCCTTACGCTCAAGTTCAACGCCGAGGGGGCGTGGTTATTCCCACCCCGTCGAGTTGCGAGGGGAAGGGCGCGAGCGGTCAGGCGGACGCGGCCAGCAACTTCTCGCGCACCTCGCGGCGGAGCACCTTGCCGATGAGCGAGCGCGGCAGGTCGTCGACGGCCACGATGCGCTTGGGCACCTTGTAGGCGGCGAGGCGCGTGCGGCAGAAGTCACGCAGGCCCTCGGCGTCGAGCGAGGCGCCCTCGCGCAGCACCACGGCGGCGGCCACGTCTTCACCGCCGCTCGCGCGGGGGAGGGCGACCACGGCGGCGGCTGCGACATCCGGATGCGACTGCAGCGCGTCTTCGACCTCGGTAGGCGACACGTTGAAGCCGCCGGTGATGATGAGCTCCTTCAGCCGGTCGACGATGGTGACGAAGCCGTCGGGCGACACGGTGGCGATGTCGCCGCTGCGCAGCCACCCGCCCGGCAGCAGCGTGGCCGCCGTGTCGCCGGGCCGGCCCCAGTAGCCCTGGAACACCTGCGGGCCGCGGATGAGCAGCTCGCCGGGCTCGCCGAACGGCCGGTCGACGCTCGGGTCGGCCGGGTCGACGACGCGGATCTCGGTGCTCGGGAACGGCACGCCCACGGTGCCGGGTCGGCGGCTCGGCCCGATCGGGTTGCCGAGCGCGATGGGGGAGGCCTCGGTCATGCCGTAGCCCTCCACGAGCAGGCCGCCGGTGGCCTCCTCCCAGCGGCTCACGGTGGCGACCGGCAGGCTCATGGCGCCCGAGATGGCGAACCGCACGGTGGAGAGATCGATCGTGCCGCGCGAGGCGGCGCGGGCCAGCTGGTCGTAGATGGGGGGCACGGCGGGCAGGAAGGTGGGTGGGCTGGTGCGGGCCGCATCCGTCACCAGGCCCAGGTCGAACTTGGGGAACAGCACGAGCTTGGCGCCGATCTTCATGGCGAAGGTGAGGCAGAGCGTCATGCCGTAGGCGTGGAAGAGCGGCAGCACGCCGTAGAACGTCTCCTCGCCCCGGCGGAGCCCCGGCACCCAGGCCACGCCCTGGAGCGCGTTGGCCATCAGGTTGGCGTGCGAGAGGATGGCACCCTTCGGCGTGCCGGTGGTGCCGCTGGTGTACTGCAGCAGGGCGGTGTCGCCGAGGGCGGGGCGCGGCACCTTGCGCGAGATGCGGCGGTGATCGAGCAGCTTCTGCCAGGTGAGCGGATGCGCGGCCCGGGGCTTCTCGGTGAGCTGGGCCCGCGAGGTGCGCGCCTTCTTCACCGGCAGCCGGAGGGCCAGGCGCTTCGCGAGCGGGAGGGCCTCGGTGATGTCGACGCTCACGATGTGCTCGAGCGTGAGGTCGTCGGGGAAGCCGGCGAGGGTGTCGAAGGTCTTGTCCCACACGATGGCCACGCGGGCGCCGTGGTCTTCGAACTGGTGGCGAAGCTCACGGGCCGTGTAGAGGGGGTTGTGCTCGATCACGATGGCGCCTAGCCGCAGGGCGGCGTAGAACGCCACCACGTGCTGGGGGCAGTTGGGCAGCACGATCGCGACGCGGTCGCCCTTCGTCACGCCGAGTCGGCGCAAGCCCTCGGCGGCACGGTCGATCTCTTCGCCGAGCTCGCGATAGGTGGTCTGGGCGCCGAAGAACTCCAGGGCGGGCTTGCGGCCGAAGTCGCGGACGCTCTGCTCGATCATCTCGGGGAGGGTCTGGCTCGGCGTCTCGATCTCGGCCGGCACGTCGGCGGCGTACGAAGGGAGCCAGGGCTTCGAGGCGTAGGGGTCGTGCGGGGTCTCGGCGGGGCTCGGGTGCGTCATGACTCCATCCTGCCGCGAGCCGGCTGGTGGGGCACCGGGGCCCGCCCACCCGACAAACCTTCTACAGGTGTCGCCCTGGCCGCTAAGGTGTGGTCATGACAGGTCGTCACCTCGCCGCCGCCGGGTCTGCCCTCGTGGCCGGATGTCTGCTGACCGCGCTCGCCGGATGCGTGGCTGCGGCAGGGCCCGACGGGGAAGCGGCGGCACCTTCCGCGCCGGCGACGTCTTCACCCGGCCCCCGGCCGACCTCGGCCGGCTCATCCGGTTCTTACTCCCTCGACGGTGCCGGCCCCGACACCCCGGAGTGCCAGCCCGCGTCGGCTGCGGTCATGGCCGCGGTGAACGCCACCATCAGCAATCCGCTGCCCGGCGGCGCGAACGCCGTCGACGCCCTGCTGGCGACTCCCGACCCGGAGCACGCCGTGTGGCTGCTCGCGGGAACCATCCCGTCGACCTCGACCGCGGGAGGGTACGTGGTCGCCTGGGCCACGACCACCGATCCCACGACCGAGACCTTCGACGGCGTCCTCCGCTCCGTCGGCGGAACCACGTCGACGGTGTCCTCCGCCACCGGACTGCAGTTCCCCGACTGGGGACAGCCCGGCGGATTCCCTCCGGCGGTGCTGGAGTGCATGGCGTTGCTCCCCGACAGCACGGGTCGCTGAGGGCGCTGCACGACCTCGTCGAGCTGCACGGTGAAGGGGGCCGCCGCGCGACGCTCGCCACCCGCAATGTGAAGGATCTCCAGGGTCTGCGCATCGACGTGATCGATCCCTGACGCTCCTGAGCTCCCATCGGCGTCACGACCCCGACTCTCAGCGGGGTCGATCGTCGTGCCGGCCGCGCAGACCTGCATCTGTGATGCCGTGTTCCCGCGCCTGTGTTAAGGCCTTGTTACATCTCGCCCCGTCGTGAATAATTCGTAGGGTCGCGTCATATGATGACATTCGCATCTACATGGTGAGAATAACGGCGCACATGACCTGGGTACGGATGAGGGGTTCAGTATGACTGACGGTTCGGTCGACATCGACTTCCAGCAGGCCCTGTCCGAGCTCGTGCCGCAGATCGACGCCACCGTCGACTTCGTCAACGAGCATCCCGAGCTCGCCCACCACGAGACCGAGTGCGCCGCCCACCTCGTGGCCCGGCTCCGCGACGCCGGGTACGACGTGGTGGAGGGCATCGCCGAGATGCCCACCGCCTTCCGCGCCGAACTCACGGGCGGAAGACCCGGCGCCCGCGTCGGCGTGATCGCCGTGTACGACGCCCCCGCCTCGAAAGACGTCGCGGGCGAGGTCGACCCCGTGCACTCCTGCGGCCACGGTCCGCAGGCCGGCGGCGTCATCGGCGCGGCCCTCGCCCTCGCCGCCGTGCGCGAGCAGCTGGCCGGCTCCGTGGTGATCGTGGGCTGCCCGGCCGACGAGATCCACTCCCCGGCCACCCGGGAGCTCGGCAGCGGCAAGGCGCTCACGGCGTACCGCGGCGTGTGGGACGACATCGACGTCGCCCTCTACCCGCATCCGGAGTTCATCGACACCGTCTGGCCCTCGTCGCTCTGGATGCGCCGCGAGACCGCGCGCGTCGTCGGTGAGCGCACCCTGCGCCGCGATGTCGTCTCCACCCCGCTGGTGGCCCTGGCCAACGTGACGGCCATCGCCGCCGCCATCGACCCGGCCACGCTCATCATCGAGACCGTCACGCTCGACGGCGACGTGGAGGAGTCGGCCGGCATGACCTTCGAGGCGAGCTTCCTGCTCTTCGCCCAGACCCAGGATGCCCTCGAGGAGCTCTCCGGCGAGGTGCACGCCCTGCTCGGCCCGGCCACCTGGAGGAACTCGGCCGCCATCGCCGAGGTGCGGCCCGACCCCGCCGTGACGGCCCTCGTGGCCGACGCCTTCGCCGCGGCCGGGCGCGACTTCATCGCCGACCCGCCCGCGCTCGGCTTCGCCACCGACTTCGGCAACGTGACCCAGGTGGCGCGCGCCGCGATCGTGGGTGTCGGCCGGCCCGAGGGCTGGCGGTACCACACGCCGGCCGGCGGCGAGGAGTTCGCCGGGCCGGCCGGCAAGGAGAACGCCAGGGCCATCGCCGAGGTGATCGGGCTCTCCGTCATCCGCATCGGCGCCGCAGCCCTGTAACCCCCACCCGCTCGCACCACCGACCGCACCACACGTGATCAGAACAGATAGGACCACCACATGACCGACAGCCGACGCCATGCCGAGATCTCCGGCGGTGGCTTCGCGGGCCTGACTGCGGCCACCGCCCTCGCCCAGCTGGGCTGGAGCGTGCGGTTGCACGAGCGGGCCTCCGAACTCCGCGCCGAGGGAGCCGGCATCGTGCTCTGGGGCAACAGCCTGCAGGTGCTCGACAAGATCGGCGCCACGCCCGACCTCGAGGCGCGCTCGATGACGCCGCCGGCGTACGAGACCCGGATGAACAACGTCATCCAGTCGCAGGAGACGCTCGAGGGCATCCGCTGGCGCACGATGACGCGGCCGCACCTGCACCAGACCCTGCTCACGGCTGCCCGCGAGTCGGGCGTCGAGATCGTGGCCGGATCAGCCGTGACAGGCGCGACGCCCGATGGCACCATCACCTTCGACGACGGCACCTCGGCCGAGGCCGACCTCATCGTTGGCGCCGACGGTGTGGGTTCGGCGGTGCGCGACTCGCTCGCCATCCCGCTCAAGCGCCAGCGCTCGGGCGACGGCATCACCCGCTTCCTCGTTCCCCGCCGGAAGGCCGAGCTGCAGGCGCTCGAGCCCGACACCGAGTGGGACAACGTGATCGACTTCTGGAACCTCGACCCCCGGGTGCTGCGCGTGCTCTACACCCCGGCCAACGACGAGGAGCTCTACATCGCCCTGATGTCGCCCTCGGCCGACGCCGACGGATCGCGCGTGCCCATCGACCTCGAGCTGTGGACGTCGATCTTCCCGCAGCTCGCGCCGGTGCTCGAAGACGCCGCGAAGATCCAGGGCCGGTACTACGGCTACCAGACCACGCGTCTCGAGCGCTGGACCGACGGCCACGTGGCCCTGATCGGCGACTCGGCGCACGCCATGTGCCCCGCGCTCGCCCAGGGTGCCGGCACCGCGATGCAGAACGCCTACACGCTGGCCGTGGCCGCCACCGAGGCCCTGGCCGCGGGCGCATCCGACGACCTCCCCGACGCGCTCCGCGAGTGGGAGCGCCTCGAGCGCCCCTACACCGACCGCGCCCAGGATCGCTCGCAGTGGTACGCCGACACCCGCGAGATGGCCAAGGGCAACCAGTTCACGGGCGAGAGCATCGAGACGGCCCTGTACAACCCGACCGACCCCGACCGACACGAGGTACACGCAGCATGAGCATCGATTCCATCTACAAGGTCCGCGCCTGGCATTCCTTCGTGCAGGAGACCGTGCACGAACTCGGCCCGGCACCCGAGCAGCCGCTCGTCAAGGCCGCGGTGGCCGTGGTGTTCGAGAACCCGTTCGCCGGCCGCTGGGTCGACGACCTGTCGCCCCTCACCGACGCCAGCGAGAGCCTCGGCACCGAGCTCGGCCGGCGCGCTGTGGCGCTGCTCGGCGGCCGGCCGGTGGAGAGCTACGGCAAGGGCGGCATGGTGGGCGTGAACGGCGAGCAGGAGCACATCGTGGCCTGCGTCACCACCGTGTTCGGCAACGCCCTTCGCGACGCCGTCGGCGGGGGAGAGGCCTGGATCTCCTCGGCCACCAAGGTCGCGGCCACCGGGGCCTCGATCGACCTGCCCCTGGCGTACAAGGATGAGGTCTACGTGCGGTCGCACTACGACGCGATCACGCTGACGCTCCCGGATGCACCGCGGCCCGATGAGATCGTGATCATCGCCGCGGTGGCCACCGGCGGTCGCGTCAACGCCCGCGTCGGCGGCCTGACCGTGGCCGAGGTGCTGGCCGCCAAGAACACCCCGAAGGGATAAGCCGTGACCTACTCGCACACGCAGTACTACGAAGACCAGTCCATCGCGAGCATCCTCGCCGACGTGGCGCGGGCGCACCGCATCCTCGAGCTCGAGGGCCACGGCGACATGTCGATGGGCCACCTCTCCTTCCGTGACCCGTTCGGCCGGGGCCTCTGGCTCAAGCGCGGCAACCTGGCGCTGAGCGAGGTGGAGGGCGACGACTTCATCCTGATCGACTTCGACGGCACCGTGCTCGAGGGCACGGGGCTCCGCCACCTCGAGTGGCCGCTGCACGCCGAGATCATGAAGGCCCGGCCCGACGTGAACTTCGTGGGCCACTCGCACGCGCACTTCTCGACCGTGCTGGGTGCATCCGAGGAGACGCTGAAGCCGTACAACAACCACGGCGTGTGGTTCGCCTACGAGGGCGTGCCCCGGTTCGCCGAGACGAGCCACATCATCACCACGGTGCCGCTCGGCGTCGCCGCGGCGAAGACCCTCGGCAACGCCCAGGCGCTGCTGCTGGCGAACCACGGCGTCGCGTTCGTGGGCAGCACGGTGGCCGAGGTCACGCTCACCGGCATCTTCCTCGAGAAGGCCGCCCGGTTCCAGGTCGACCTGAAGGCCTCGGGCTTCGCCCCGATCGAACCGGATGCCGAGGAGACCAAAGAGAAGTTCGACCGCATCTACCCCGCGAAGGCCCAGCACAACTTCTGGACCTACTTCAACCGCCGCCTCGACCGAGTCGAGACCGCCTTCGGCATCGGCATCTCGCCGATCGGGCTCCCGCCGGGAGTCTGAGCGGCGCAGCCCCTCCCCACCCGCGTTCCACTCCGTGCACCACCCGCGTTCCACCCCCGCGAAAGAGAGCATCACGATGAGCAGTCTCCCCACCATCGCCACCGTCATCGGCTCAGGCACCATGGGCCCCGGCATCGCCGCCACCCTCGCCCGTGCCGGCAGCACCGTGCGCCTGTACGACATCTCCGAAGACGCGATCGCCCGCGCCGAAGCCGCCTACGGCGTGGTGCAGGGCGTGCTCGCCGCGGTCGACTCACCGTCGGCGCCCGGCGGCTCGGTGAGCTTCGGCACCGACCTCGACGAGGCCCTCGCCGGCACCGAACTGATCATCGAGGCCGTGCCCGAGATCCTCACGCTGAAGCAGAAGGTGCTCGCCGACCTCGAGTCGCGCATCGGCGACGACGTCATCATCGCCACGAACACCTCCGGCATCCCGATCAGCACGATGGCCGAGTCCATGACCGTGCCCGGGCGCCTGATCGGCATGCACTGGTCGAACCCGCCGCACCTGATCCCCATGATCGAGGTCATCCCGGGCAAGGCCACCGACCCTGCGCTGGTCGACCGCCTGATCGAGATCGTGAAGGCGTTCAATTACACGCCCGTGCTGGAGAAGGAGATCCCCGGCTTCGTCGAGAACCGCGTGCTCTACGCGATCCTGCGCGAGTGCATGGCGCTGCTGGAGGAGGGCATCGTCACCCCCGAGGGCCTCGACGCCTGCGTGAAGTGGGGCATCGGCTACAAGCTCTCGGTGGTGGGCCCCACGCGCCTGCTCGACATGGCCGGCCTCGACATCTACCAGGCCGTCTCGAGCTACCTCAACAAAGACCTCGACGTCAGCACCGACACCCCGCAGTTCATCAAGGACAAGATCGCGGCCGGCCAGCTCGGCTTCAAGTCGAACGGCGGCATGTACGAGTACGGCGAGGGCGACGTCGACGCCAAGCGCAAGGAGATCATCACGGGCCTGATCGCGGCCCGCAAGACGCTCTCCACCATTCCGAACGTCTGATGCCCGCGCCCGTCACCGTGGAGCCGATCGGCGACGGGCTCTCGCGCACCCGGGGGGCCGAGGTCGACCTCGCGTTCCGGGTGCGTGGCCGCGGCCGGGCCGTGGTGCTGCTGCACGGCACCTCGGCCAACCACGCGGTCTGGGAGCCCGTGGGCGACCGGCTCGCCGAGCAGGCCACCGTGATCGCCCTCGATCAGCGCGGCCACGGCCGGAGCGAGCAGCCCGCCGAGGGCTACACCGGCGACGACTTCGTCTCCGACGTCATCACCGTGCTCGACGCCCTCGGCATCGAGCAGGCCCTCGTCGCCGGGCACTCGCTCGGCGGGCGCAATGCCTGGCTCGCCGCCGCCCGGCATCCGTCGCGCGTCACCGGCGCCGTGGTGGTCGACTACACCCCGTTCGTCGAGACCTCGGTGATCGACGAGCTCGCCGTGCGGGTGGCGGCCGGGTTCCGCGAGTTCGCGGGGCCGGCCGAGATCGAGGCCTACCTGCGCGAACGGTACCCCGCCATCCTGCCCGGCGCCGTCCGGCGTCGCGCCCGCTGGGGCTACCGGGAGCTCGCGTCGGGCCGCTGGGTGCCTCTGGCGTCTCCGGATGCGATGAGCAGGCTCATCGACGGCTTCCGCACGCCCTACGACACCGAGTTCCGAGAGATTGCTGTGCCGATGGTGCACCTCCGCGGCGACGCGAGCAAGATCGTCAGCGAGCGCGCGTGGGAACGGGCGATCGCGCTGCGGCCCCACGACCGGTGGGTGCCGGTGACCGGCGCCGACCACTACATCCCCGAAGAACTCCCCGATCTCGTCGCCGACGAGATCATCCGTGCCCTCACCCCCTGATCCCTGATCGGAAGGAAACCAGCCATGGCCCTCTTCATCGACAAGCTCGCCGTCTCGAGCCCCGACTTCGCGAACCTCGGGCGCATCCCCGACACCTTCAGCGCCGACGGCGGCAACGACACCCCCGCCATCGAGATCTCCGGCCCGCCCGAGGGCACCGTCGAGCTCGCGCTCATCCTGAACGACCCGGATGCGCCGCTGCCGAACGGCTTCACCCACTGGGTGGTCTACGGCATCCCCGCCGACACCACCACGCTCGACGTCACCGCGCCCGGTGTGCGGGTGGCCCCGAACGGCGCCGGAGCGGCCACCTACTACGGCCCGCAGCCGCCGGCCGGCCACGGCGAGCACCACTACTTCTTCCACGTCTACGCGCTGAAGACCCCGGTCGAGGGTGAGCCCTCGCGCGAGGAGTTCCTCGCGACCTACGGCGACTCGGTCATCGAGACGGCGCGCATGGTCGGTACCTTCAGCAACAGCTGACCTCGGGCGCGGCTTCGCGCACGGATGACGGCCCCCGACCTCCTCACGGAGTCGGGGGCCGCTTCGCGTGCGCGAACTATCAGGGGTGAGTCGCCGCGAATCTCTCTGCGATGGCCAGCACCGCCGCGTGCACCGGCCCCGCGGTGATCGACGGGATGACGGAGGCGTCGACCACGAACAGGTTGTCGAGGCCGCGGAACCGCAGGTCGGGCGTCACGGGCGCCGCCTCCGACCGGCCCATGCTCAGCGTGCCCACCGGGTGGTGGTGGGTGATCGCCGCCCGGGCGATGAACGCGTCGGCGTCGTCGGTGCTGTCGACCGGCCCGGCCGGCAGCACCTCGGCGTCGCGCCACCCCGAGAGTGCGTCCGACCCGCCCACGAGGCGCGCTCGCTCGAGCGCCAGCCGGAACGTGGCGCGGTCGTGCTCGGTGTCGAGGTAGTTCGGGTCGATCACCGGTTCGTCGCCGATGTCGGGCCCCGAGACCCGCAGCGAGCCGCGGCTCGTGGGGTTCGTCACGCCGAAGAGCAGCGTGTACGCCCGGCCGGGCACGGCCTCGGCGGCCTCGGCGGTCAGGGCCTCCGACGCGCTCGGCCCCACCACGCAGCCCACCACCAGATCGACCGCTCCGGATGTCTCGTCGAGGCCGAGCCGGGACTGGTACGTCATCGACTCCGACAGCTGCAACCGCGTCGGCGGCACCGGCCGGCGTGACGTGTAGAGGTTCCCGGCCCCCAGCAGGTGGTCGTGCAGGTTCTTGCCCACCTGCTCCGACTCCAGCAGGGTGCGGATGCCCGCCGCCTCGAGGTCGCGGGGGTCGCCGATGCCGGAACGCATGAGCAGCAGCGGGTCGCCGATCGATCCGCCGCAGAGGATGATCTCGTCGGCCTCCAGCACCTCGTCGCGGCCGTCACGGGTCACGGCGACCCCGGTCACCCGTCCGCCGTCGATCAGCAGCCGGTGCACGGTCACGCCCGTGAGCAGGGTGAGGTTCGGCCGGTCGAGCGCGGGGTCGAGGTAGACGTCGGAGACGGTCACCCGTTCGCCGTCGCGGATGGTGAGCGAGTTGGGCGTCGCTCCGAGCATCTCGCCCCGGTTGTGGCCCGGGATGCGTGGCACGCCGAGCGTCTCCCAGGCCGCGAGGTAGTCGAGCACGAGCGGGCTGGAGAGCTCCGGCCCGGGCAGCAGCACGGGCAGCACCGCCTCGGTGCGCTCGAAGGCCGGCAGCAGGGCGTCCCACCCCCAGCGCGCGTCGCCCGTCGCCTCGACCCAGCGGTCGAAGTCGGCCCGGCATCCGCGCATGTGGGCCATGGCGTGCACGAGGCTCGAACCACCGGGGCCCCTGCCCCGGGCCCACTCCAGGGAGCGGCCCGCCAGCCCGGGCTGCGGGGTGGTGCGGTAGGCCCAGTCGTACGACCGGCCGTGGATGAACGGCCACAGCTCGGGACGCCGCATCTCGGGATCGGTGACCCGGGGGCCGGCCTCGAGCACCACGACCCGCCGTGACGGATCGGCGCTCAGCCGGTTCGCCACCACGCTGCCGGCCGAACCGGCGCCGATGACGAGCACATCGGGCCGGCCCACATCCGCGCCCACGGTCAGTTGCGGGTGTGGCCGGCGTCGACCACGAGCGTCTGGCCGGTGATCCACTCGGCCTTCTCCGAGGCGAGGAACGCGACCGCCGGGGCGACGTCGCGGGGGAGACCGCGCCGGTCGATCGCCTGCATCGGCACCACGTACTCGAAGCCCGCCTGGTGCGGCCCGCTCATCACGCCCTCGCTGGCGATGATGCCCGGTGCCACGGCGTTGATCGTGATGCCGAGCTTGCCGAGCTCGCCGGCGAGCCCGCGCACCAGGCCGATCGAGGCGCCCTTGGTGGCCACGTAGTGGGCGCAGTCGGGGGTGCCCGCGATGAAGGTGTTCGAGGAGATGTTGACGATGCGGCCGTAGCCCGCTCTGCCCATGATCTCGGTGACGGCGTGGGTGACGAGGTAGATGCCGTCGAGGTTCACACTCATCACGCGACGCCACTCCGCGAACGTGATGTCGGCCCACGGGGTGAGCGGCACGAGCGCGGCGTTGTTCACGAGCACGTCGATGCGGCCGAACTCCTGCACGATCTCGTCGATCACGGTGGCGACCCGCTCGGGGTCGCTCACGTCGAGCAGCTTGGCGACGCCGGAGTTGCGGGCCGCGACCTCCTCGGCCCCGGCGAGGTTCACGTCGGCGACGACCACCTTCATGCCATCGGCGGCGAGCTCATCGGCGATGGCCGCTCCGATTCCCTGGGCGGCTCCGGTGATGAGGGCTACGCGTTGCGTGGTCTCGGGCATGGGTGATTCCTCGTCTTCGTACGGGTCGGGTGGGGCGGGCGCACGGCACCGTGCCTCGGCACGGGGTGCGCCTGCATATATAAGGAGTGCGACAGGTGACGAACTGCGTCACTCGCCGCCGTAGAACGCGGGCGCGAGCTTCCAGGTCTCGAACGGTTCGAGCTCGTGCGAGGGGTAGATGTCGGCGTTCTTGGTGCGCGCGAGGTAGTTCAGGCGACGGATGGCCTCGACCGACTTCGTCGGATCGAGGTGGAACCCGGCGATCCACTCCTTCTCGAGCGTGGTGCGCGTGTAGGCGGCGTCGCCGCAGAACAGCATGCTGCGCTCGTTCTCCAGCTCGACGAGCAGCGAGTAGTGACCGATGGTGTGCCCCGGGGTCTCGAACAGCCACACGCCAGGAACGATCTCGTAGTCGCCCGAGATGGGCTTGTAGGTCACCTCGGCGTGGTCGAACGACAGGTCGGAGTAGCCGAGCCGCTCGAACGGCTCCGGCACCTTCGCGTGCCGGAGCTCCTCCTTGTGCACGAGGGTGGTGGCCTTCGTGAGGTGCTTGTTGCCGCCGACGTGGTCGAAGTGGAAGTGCGAGTTCACCACGATGTCGACGTCGTCGGGGCTGAAGCCGCACGCCGCGAGCTGGGCGGGGATGGTCTGCTCCGGCGTCTGCAGCGGCAGCTCGAACGGGAGCACCTTGTTCACGTGGTCGAGGTCGAAACCGGTGTCGTAGAGGATCAGCGCATCCGGATGCTCGATCAGCACGCTGTACACCGGGAACCGCACCGGGTTGCCGGCGTTGATGTGCCAGTGCACATCCGATTCGTCGATCACGAGCGTTCCGCCGTCGAGCAGGTACACCTTCGGGTCCGGCATGTCGCCCACCTTCGCGTTTATCATCCGTCGTTAATTGATGATCACGTTATGAGAAGGCTTTCGACGGTGTCAAGGGATGCCGCGGGAGTTTACGATCCCGAAACACCACCGCTCAGCCGGCGGCGACGGCGGGGTAGTCCTCGAACACCGGGGTGCCCGTGTACGGCGCCCAGCGGTAGCAGTGGTCGAGCATGGGCTCGGCGGCGAAATCGCCCACGCACGTCGCGTCCTGGTAGCGGTCGCCGCTCTCGTCGACGTAATGGGTGCGGCAGAGCACGCGCCAGGTGGTGTCGTTCACCGTCTCGTCGGCGATGAGGTGATCGGAGGGCAACCAGCACTCCGTGCGGGTGATCGCGGCCGGATCGACGTTCGAAGTGGGCCCCGCCACCTTCGCGAGAGTCGCCAGGGCTGCGGCATCCTCGTCGGACACCGGTGCGGCTCCCGGCCCGGCGCAGGACGACAGTGACAGGATGAGCAGGGCCCCCAGGGCGATGCGGGTGGAACGGTTCATGAGCACGACCTCCTGCGGTCATCGTCGACGGAGCGTGTTTCAGACGTGTAACAACTCAATTTCAAGCTTGGCACGAGCAAATTCTTCTCATATCGTATCGCTACCCCTGCACAATGTAAGAGAATTCCGCCATCGCACCACTCAAGCCCGGGGGCCCATCACCCTGAGAGGAAGTTTCGGCAATGAACAGAATGACCAGCGGTGGCCACCACCGCACCGTGACCCGACTGGCAGTACTCACCGTCTCCGGCGCACTCGCCCTCAGTCTCGCAGCCTGCTCCTCGGGCCGCGGCGACGACGCGGGCAGCAGCACCGAGAGCGCCTCGGCCGGCACGGAGGTGACCCAGTTCGCCCTGGTCGCTCCCGAGAACGAGTCCGACTTCGGCTACAACCAGGCCGGCATCGACGCCGCCAACGAAGCCGCGAAGGAGCTCGGCATCGAGGTCACCGTGGTTCCGGATGCCGGCTACGACAACATCGAGACGGTTCTCGACCAGGTGGCCGACGGGGGAGCGCAGTTCATCGTCGCCCACGCCTCGGGCTACGGGGTGGGTGCCGCGAGCGTCGCGGCCGCCAAGAAGATCCCCATCCTGATCCAGGATGCCGGGGCCGACCAGAACGTGCCCGGCCAGATCGCGTCGGCCAAGCCCGAGGGCCAGGAGGGCGGCTACCTCGCCGGAATCGCCGCCGCCATGTCGACCACCTCGAAGAAGGTCGGCATCGTGGTCTCGGCCGACAACGCGAACTGGTTCGCCATGTCGTCGGGCTTCGCCGAGGGCGTCTACAGCGTCGACCCGACCATCCAGGTGCTCTACACCTCGGTCGGCCCGGCGGCCTACGCCGACGCCGCCGGTGGCAAGACGGCCACCGAGCAGATCATCGCCTCGGGTGCCGACGTGGTGTTCGGCATGGGCGACGGAGCCACCCGTGGCTACCTGCAGGCCATCGATGCCGCCTCGAACGTGAAGTACATCGCCGACATCGGCGACGTCACGCCGGGCCTCAGCGACCCGAGCAAGCTCCTCACCTCGGTGCGCTGGAACTACGAGCCCGCCTACGTGCAGGCCATCAAGGACGTCGAGGCCGGCACCTTCGGCACCGTCACCTACCCGGTCGACGTCGAGAACGGCGGCATGTACCTGCAGGAGACCGACGCCATGACGCCGGAGATCACCGCCGCGGTCGAGACGGCCAAGGCCGCTATCATCGACGGCTCGGTGGTTCCCACCATCGCGACGTCGGCGGAAGAGGTCGCGGCCATCATCGCCGCCAAGGGCGCCTGACCCGCGCCGATCGGGCCGGTGCCGGAGCGTGCAGTCTCCGGCACCGGCCCCCCATCGCTCACCACCCGACTCCAGCCAAGGAGCAAGTGTGACCACAACGGCCACGAGTGACGTCATCTCGCTGAGAGGCATCACGAAGGCGTTCCCCGGCGTCATCGCCAACGACCACGTCTCACTCGACATCGTGAGCGGCCAGGTGCACTGCCTGCTCGGCGAGAACGGGGCAGGCAAGTCGACGCTCATCAGCATCCTCGCCGGTATGCAGCAGCCCGACTCGGGCACCGTCTCCATCGGCGGCACCGAGGTGGCGATCACCTCGCCCAAGGTGGCCGTGGACTACGGCATCGGCGTGGTGCACCAGCACTCCACGCTGGTGCCCGCGTTCACCGTGCTCGAGAACCTGATGCTCGGCGATGCGGGCGTGCTGCAGGACAAGAAGCGAGCGGCCGAACGGCTCGACGAGCTCGCCGAGCTGCTGGGCGTGCAGATCGACCCGCACGCGCTCACCAGCGACCTCGGTCTCGGCCAGCAGCAGCAGGTGGAGATCGCGAAGGCGATGTGGAAGGGCAGCCGGCTGCTCGTGCTCGACGAGCCCACCTCGATGCTCACACCCCAGGCCATCGAGCACCTCGGCGAGAGCATCTCCCGGGTGAAGGGCCAGGGCCTCGCCGTGGTGCTCATCACCCACAAGCTCCGCGAGGCGTACGCCATGGGCGACTGCGTCACCATCCTCCGCGGCGGCAAGAACGTGGGCCACATCGGCGTGGACGAACTCGCCTCCTACAGTGAGCAGCAGGCGCAGGACGCCATCCTCGCGGCGATGTTCGGAGACGACCTCGCCGCCGTCGGTGACGAGGCCACCGAGCTCGCCGGAGCGACCGAGGCCAGCCGGGAGACCACCGCCATCGACTTCGCCGACCGGGCCGTCCGGCTCGAGCTGCGCGACGTCTCCAGCCGCGGCACCGGTCGCGACGTGGAGGCCGAGAACGTGTCGCTCACCGTGCACGAGGGCGAGATCCTCGGCATCGCCGGCATCGACGGTCACGGCCAGCAGGCGCTCGCCGAGCTCGTCGCCGGCCAGCGGTCGGCGTCATCCGGAACCGTGGTGTTCGACGGTGACGACATCACCCGGTCGGGCGTGCGCAGCCGGCAGCGGCTCGGCGTGCGCTATGTGACGGATGACCGGTTGCACGAGGGCACCATCGGCTCGATGTCGGTGGCACTGAACCTCGTGATCAAGCGCATCGGCGAGCGGCCGTTCTGGAAGGCGGGCCGCATCCAGCCCAAGGCCGTCGACGTCGAGGCCGACCGCCTCATCGCGGAGTACGGCATCCGCACGCCCTCGCCGGCCACCCGGGCGGGAACCCTCTCGGGCGGCAACATCCAGAAGATCCTGCTCGCCCGTGAACTCACGAACGGCGCACGCCTCGTGGTGGTGAACAAGCCCACCTACGGGCTCGACCTGAAGACGGTGCACCTGGTGCGTGAGCTGCTGATCGAGTTCGCCGCGAACGGCGGCTCCGTGCTGCTGCTCTCGACCGACCTCGACGAGCTGATCGAGCTCTCGCACCGCATCGAGGTGATCTCCCGCGGCCGCCTGGTGGGCGGCGTGGTGAACGACGGAGCCGGGACGGCGGAGAAGGTGGGCCAGTACATGACCGGCGCGATCGAGGGCACCGAGACGAACAAGGGCACCGACGCATGAGCACCACACGCGATCTGAACGACACCGGCACGGCCCAGCGGTTCGCGCAGGGCTTCGTGCGCTCGGTGGCGCCTGTGCTGCTGGCCCTGGTGGTGTCCGGGCTCATCATGCTCGCCATGGGCAGCAACCCGCTCGACTTCTTCGCGGGGGTCTGGAAGTACGGCATCACCGGCAGCAACTGGCAGCGCAGCCTGTCGTTGATGGCACCGCTCGTGATCGTGGCCGTCGGCCTGATCGTGGCGTTCCGCGGCCAGCTGTGGAACCTCGGCTACAACGGGCAGTACCTGCTCGGCGCGGTCGTGGCCTCGGGCCTCGGGCCCATCCTGTTCGACGTGATGCCGTCGTTCCTCGCCACGATCATCATCTTCGTGGTGGCGGTGCTCGCGGGAGCCGTGTGGTCGCTCGTGCCCGCCATCCTGAAGGCGCGCTACGGCACGAACGAGATCATCACCTCGCTGGTGATGTCGTTCATCGCCGTGGGCGTGGTGAACCTGCTCATCAAGGGCGTCTTCAAAGACCCGGCCAGCACCACGCCGCAGACGGCCGTCATCCCCGACAGCGACCTGCTGCCCTACATCCCGGGCACCGAGATCCACATCGGCTTCGTGATCGCCATCGTGCTCGCGGTGGTGGCGCAGTACGTGCTCAGCCGCACCTCGTTCGGCCTGCGGGTCGACATCTTCGGGGCGAGCCCCAAGGCGGCGCGTCACGTGGGGCTCAACTCCACCTGGATGGTCATCCTGCTGTTCGCCATCTCCAGCGGGCTGATCGCGTTCGCCGGCTCGATCGACATCCTCGGTCAGTTCTCCTACCAGCGCGCCGACTGGGATCCGCGGTACGGCGACGCCGTGATGCCGCTGGTGTTCCTCGCGCGGTTCCGGCCGGTGGCCGCCATCCCGTTCGTGGCGTTCTACGCGGTGCTCGCCACGGGCGGCACCCTCGCCGCCCAGCAGGCGGGGCTGAACGTCGACTTCCTGCTCGTGATCGTGGGCCTCATCCTGCTGTTCATGACCATCACCGAGTACATCGGCGACCGCCGGCGGCTCGGTCAGAGCTATCTCCCCGCCGGCCTCAGACGCACCGTGCTGCAGCCCTTCCGCACCGCCGGGCGTCCGGCCACCGACCGCGCCGCGTCCAGCGAGACCGCCTCCGAGAGGACTTCGGCATGAGCGACATGCTGTCCGCCACCTTCATCACGGTGTTCATCGCGACCGTCATCGCGCAGGCGATGCCGATCATGCTCGCGTCGGTGGGTGAGACCATCGGCGAGCAGTCGGGGGTGCTCAACCTCGGCAACGAGGGCGTGATGCTCGTGGGCGCCTACACCGGCTTCGTGGTCACCCTCACCACCGGCGACTTCTGGATCGGGATGCTCGGCGGCGCGATCGGCGGCATCGTCGCGAACCTCGCGATGCTGGTGCTGAACGTGTGGCTGGGGCTGAACCAGATCGTGATCGGCCTGGCCGTGACGCTCATCGGCGAGGGCATCACGAGCGTGCTGTACCTGCAGAACTACACCAAGTCGCCCGCCAGCCTCGGCTCGCAGCCGAAGCTGCCGATCCCCGGGCTCTCCGACATCCCGGTGGTGGGGCCGGCCCTGTTCCAGCAGTCGGGCATCTTCTGGGTCTGCATCCTGCTCATCCTGGTACTGGCTTTCTCGCTGGCGCGCACCAACTGGGGGCTGTCGACCCGGTCGGCGGGCCAGAAGCCGTCGTCGTTGGATGCCGCGGGCGGCAGCGTGGTGAAGACCCGCTCGATCGCCGTCATCCTGAGCGGGGCGCTGGTGGGGCTCGGCGGCGCGTACCTGGCGCTGCTGACCACGGCGACGTTCAGCCCGATGCTCACCAACGGGCTGGGGTTCATCGCCATCGTCATCGCCATGCTCTCGCGCGGGCGCATCCTCGTGGTGATGATCACCTCGCTCGTGTACGGGCTGGCCGTGGCCATCGGCCCGGCGCTGCAGGTGGTGGGGTTCACGGTGCCGGCCGACATCATCAAGATGCTGCCGTTCATCATCGTCATCCTGATGCTGATCGTGTTCGCCCGCAGCTCGGTGGTGCCGCCGGCTCTCGGCACGCCCTACACCCGCGGAGCCCGGTGACGACGCATGTAGTGGAACGCAGAAGTATGATCGAGCGGAGCCGACTATGAATGCCAACCATCACGACGCCGAGCTGGTCTCGAGCCCTCATGCCGACAGCGATCTCGCAGCCGACGCCGATCTCGCAGCCGGCACCGTCACGGCCCCTCAGGAGCCCCAGCGCACCAAGGGCGTCGACAGCGCCCGGCGGGCCCTGCAGATCCTGCTCGAGTTCAGCGAGAACACCCCCGAGCTCACCGTCGACAACGTGCTCGAGAAGCACGACATCTCGGTGCCGAGTGCCTACCGGTACATCTCGCTGCTACGGGAGCTCGACCTGATCGAGGAGCGGGAGAAGGGCCGGTTCGTGCTCTCCCCGCAGATCCTGCGCCTGTCGCGCGCGGCGGAGACCACCATCGACTTCCGGGCGCAGGTGCAGCCCATCCTGAACCGCATGGCGGAGGAGACGGGGGAGACCGCGCTCTACCTCCGGCGGGTGAACGACTCGGCGGTGTGCCTCGCGATCGCGGAGTCGGACCACCCGATCTCCATCTCGTTCCAGCCCGGCAACCTGATGCCGCTCTACGGCGGGGCGGCGGCCAAGCTGCTGCTCAGCGAGCTCACTCCGGCCAAGCTCACCCAGTACTTCAACCGCCTGGGTCCGGCCCTGTCCAAGCCCGAGAAGAAGAAGCTCGAGCTCGACCTCGAGCCCCTGCGCGCCACCGGCTACGCCGAGAGCGCGGGCGAGGTCGACCGCGGGGTGTGGGCCTCGGCGGCCAGTGTGCACACGAACGGCATCTCGGTGGGGGCGCTCACCGTGGTGGCGCCCGATTACCGGCTCACCGACGAGCACAAGGCGCAGATCGCCGAGGCGGTGCGCGCGGGCGCCGCGGCCTTCCGCGCGGTGATCGCCGACCGCAGCTGACTCCCGTCGACCGTCGACGGATGCGCGGTCACAGCGCCCTGGTCGACTCTCCTTCGACGAGGTGCACCGGCAGCACGGCGCGGCCGCCGTCGCCTCCCGCGATCATCACGCTGAGGTAGTCCATGGCGCGCTCGGCGATGGCCGCCCAGTCCTGTCGGATGGTGGTGATGGTCGGCGAGATCTTGCGGGTCCAGCCGATGCCGTCGTAGCCGCAGAGCAGCAGCTCGCCGGGCACCGAGCGCCCGGACTGCTGCGCCTCGAACAGGCCGCCCACGGCGTGCATGTCGCTCACGGCGAAGACGGCGTCGACGCGGGGGTCGAGCTCGAGCAGCTCGTACATGGCCGACTGGCCGCCGTCCATGCCGTAGACGTCGCCCACGACGTGCACGGCCGAGTCGGGCACGCCGCGATCGCGGAGGCCGGCGAGGAACCCCTCGCGGCGCTCCTGGGTCGACGGCAAGTAGCCGTTGCCGCCGAGCATGCCGAACCGGGTTCCGCCGCGGTCGACGAGGTGGTGGGCGGCCTCCCGTCCGCCGCCGAAGCTGTCGGTGCGCACGGAGGCGCCGATGAGGGCCGAGTCGGCCGGTTCGTCGCAGGTGACTATCGGCACCGGGCTCGCGGTGAGCCGGTGCACCCCGGAGCGCGGCGGCCGGCTCGGTGAGAGCACCACGCCGTCGGTGGTCTCGATCAGGCGTTCCAGCGCCTCGAGCTCCTTGGCGGGCTCGTAGTCCGAGCTCGCGAGCACGAGCGACCAGTCGCGCTGCTGGCCCTCCCGCTCGAAGGCGTGTGCCAGCTCGGCGTAGGCGGGGTTCCGCACATCCGGCAGCACGATGCCCACCGTCACGTGCTCGGTGCGACGCGCACGGGCGCTGCCACCGCGTGGGTAGCCGATCTGCTTCGCGGCCTCCAGCACGCGCTCGCGCAGCTCGGCGCTCACTCCCCGCTTGCCCGAGAGTGCGTTGCTCGCGGTGGCGAGGCTCACCCCGGCCGCCCGGGCGACGTCCTGCAGGGTGGGCGTGCGGGTCGATTCCGTCATGCGGGCATCGTCCCCGTGGTCGCGGCGCCGGTGGGCGGGTACTCGAAACCGGCGAGCTCGGTGATCGCCTCGGCGAGCGCCGTCGTCTGCACGTCGAGCGCCGCGCGACCCCACTCGGCGTTCGCGCCGGTGGGGTCGCCGATCACCCCGGATGCGGACAGGTCGTCGGTGAACCACGGCAACGAGACGCCGCCGAACAGCGACACGTGCCGTCGCCGATCCAGTTCGGGGGCGACCGCGAACCCGTCGGCCACGGCCTCGGACAGCCTGACGGCCCCGGGCTCGAGGGCCAGCATCACGCTGGTCTCGTAGAAACCGGCGTGCACGTCGAGCTCGGGATGCGGCATCCGCTCGGTCAGCGACCCGGGGAGCGGGAGTTCGGGGGCGTGCACCAGGTAGGCGCGCACGCCGCTGTCGACGCGGATGTCGCGGCAGACCACCCGCAGCAGATCGGGGTTGCCACCGTGCGCGTTCACGAACACCAGCGTATCGATGCCGCTGGCCTTCACGGCCCGGCCGAGGTCGAGACACACCATCAGCAGTGTGCTCGCCGAGAGCGACACGGTTCCCGGCCGGCCCACGTGCTCCGGCGAGAGCCCGAGCGAGAGCACGGGCATCAGCCACGCGGGAACCGATGCCGGCAGCTTCGCCACGGCCTCCCGGGCGACGGCCTCGGCCACGATCGCGTCGGTGGTCACCGGCAGATGGGGCCCGTGCTGCTCGACGGCGCCGATCGGCTGCACGGCCACGCCGCCGGCCGCAGCGACGGCGGCCACCTGGGCTGAGGTGACGTCGCTCGGCGGGGCCACGGTCACAGCCCGATCAGGATGCGGGCCTCGGCTCGTTCGGCGCCCTGGTCGTAGACGCCCCGCGACGCCAGGGAGTGCGCCTCGGCGCCGACGGTGCGCTCGCCGCGGGCCCACATGCAGGCGTGCTCGGCCGTCAGGTGCACCAGCACGCCCTTGGCGCCGAGGGTCTCGGCCACCGTCTCGGCGATCTCGTCTGCCAGTCGCTCCTGCATCTGCGGGCGGGCGGCGAGCACGCGGATCATGGCGTCGAAGTCGCCGATGCCGGCGAGCATCCGGTCGGGCAGGTAGGCCACCGAGATCACGCCCTTGAACGGCAGCAGGTGGTGCTCGCAGATCGAGGAGTACGGCACGTCGCGCACGGAGACCGGGCCGGGGTACACGCCCTCGATGGGTTCGCCGCCTCCCAGCGCCTTGCCCGGGTCGCCACCCAGGCCGGAGTAGAGGTCGAGCCCGGCGTGCGCCACTCGCCGAGGGGTGTCGAGCAGGGTGGGGTGGTCGACGTCGAGCCCGATGGCCGCCATGTAGTCGCGCACGGCGCGTTCGGCGGCGTCGAGGTCGGGAGCGGAGGCGGCGGAGGCCGGGGCGGTGACGAGAGTCATGGGAGTGCCTGCTTTCTGGTGGGACGGGTACGACGGGTTCAGTGGAACAGCAGCCGGGTGGCCCGGTCGACGTAGGAGTGGAACTCGGGCGAGGAGATCATGTCGATGGTGCGCGGCCGGGGCAGGTCGACGTGGATGACCTCGCGGATGGTGCCGGGGCGTGGACTCATCACGGCCACGTAGTCGGAGAGGAAGACCGCCTCCTGGATGCCGTGGGTGACCATCACGGTGGTGGCCTGCTGCTCCATCCAGAGCCGCTGCAGCTCAAGGTTGAGCCGTTGCCGGGTCACGTCGTCGAGGGCGCCGAACGGCTCGTCGAGGAACAGCACGCTCGGCCGCAGGGCGAGCGCCCGGGCGATCGACACCCGCTGGCGCATGCCGCCCGAGAGCTGCCAGGGCTTCGCGTCGGCGAACGCCTCCAGCCCCACCAGGTGCAGCAGCTCGCTCACCCAGGCCTTGTCGTAGGGCACGCCGGCCACCTCGAACGGGAAGCGCACGTTCTTCTCCACGCTCCGCCACGGCAGCAGCGCGTGATCCTGGAAGGCGATGCCGAGGCTCTTGTCCTTCCGGATCTGCGCGGGCCGCTTGCCGTGCACGGTCGCCTCTCCGCTCGTCGGGGTGTCGAGCCCGGCCAGGATGCGCAGGATCGTCGACTTGCCGCAGCCGCTCGGGCCGAGCAGCGACAGGAACGAGCCCTTGGGTGTCGCGAGGTCGACATCGGAGACCGCCACCACCGGCCCGGAGCGGGTGCGGAAGTCACGGGTGAGCGACGTGAGCTGCACGCCGGCGTCGGTAGCCGCACCGGCGCCGGGCTCGGTGCCGGTGTCCGTCGCCCGGTGCGTGCCGGTCTCGGTTCGAGCGTGATTGCTGGTCATCGGGAGCCTCCTCGGCGGGCCAGGGTGGATTCGGGGGGATACCGGCCGGCGAGCACCAGCCGTTCGAGCAGCACCACGAGCCCGTAGGCCGCGAGGGCGAGGGCGATCGTGATCACCACGAGGGTCCAGAGCAGCCCGTAGTCGGAGTACGACCGGCTGGTGAGCAGGTTCGCCCCGAGCCCCTCGAACGAGAACAGGAACTCGTACAGCGTGGCCGCCGAGATCACCGCCGGGGCCGCGATCTTCAGGCCCGCGAAGAGGTACGGTAGCGCCGCCGGCAGCTGCACGGCGAACAGCAGCTGCCGCCGTCCGCCGCCGTAGGCGTGCACGAGGTCGACGGTCTCGGAGCTCGCGGCCGAGAGTCCGGTGCTGAGATTCATCAGCAGCGGGAAGAACGTCACCACGCCCGCGATCACCGCGGCGGTGACCACGCCCGAGCCGAACACGGCGTAGATCACGGGGGCCATGGCGATCAGCGGAACC
Organism: Herbiconiux liangxiaofengii; assembly: GCF_041927335.1. Taxonomy (NCBI): domain Bacteria; kingdom Bacillati; phylum Actinomycetota; class Actinomycetes; order Micrococcales; family Microbacteriaceae; genus Herbiconiux; species Herbiconiux liangxiaofengii. Next base: position 116,451 of record NZ_JBHFHD010000014.1, read on the forward strand.
GTCTGCAGCACGAGGGCGAACGGCAGGAACATGGCGCGCAGGGTGCGCGACACCGACATCAGCACGCTGCCGACCAGCCCCAGCGAGACGCCGAACACCAGGCCGATGCCCGCGTGGTACACCGTCACGCCGATCATCGGCAGCAGGGCCGCCCGGCGCTCGGCGGCCGAGTCGGGCGAGAACGCGCCGTCGGTGAAGAGGTAGTTCCACACGTCCACCGGCGACTTCGTGAGGTACGGGCTCACGCTGGTGACCGTGATGGCGAGCTGCCATCCGGCCAGCAGCACGAGCAGGGTGACGAGCGTCGTCACGACGCCGGGGAGGGATGCGCGCAGCCGGGTCATCGGGCTCCTCCCGTCGAGTGGGTGGTCCAGGGGGCCAGCCACCGCGCGACCACGGCGATCACGCCGTAGCCGAGGGCCGACACCACGCTGGCCAGGATGGCGATCGCCCACATGCCCACGTAGTCGCCCGCGTACTGCTGCGAGATGAGCAGCCGGCCCGCTCCGGAGTCGACGCCGACGGCGAAGAACTCGCCGGTCATCGCGCCGAGGAAGGCGGCGGGCGCCCCGATCTTGAGCGCCGAGAGCAGGGCGGGGATGGCGGCGATGAGCCGCACCTTGCGGATGGCGGTGATCGTGCCGCCGCCGTAGGCGTGCACGAGGTCGAGCTGCCCGGGGGAGGTTGCGCGCAGGCCCAGCAGCACCCCGATGATCATCGGGAACTCCACGGCCAGCAGGGCCAGCACCACGCTCACGGCACGGCTTCCGGTGGGGGAGAGCAGCACCACGATCGGGCTTATCGCGGCCACCGGGATGCAGGCCGCGACCACGCCGAGCTGGTTGGCGAACGACTCCAGGCGCGGGGCCAGCAGCACCAGCACGCCGAGCACGAGTGCCACGCCGATGGCGAGCAGGTAGCCGGTGAGCGCGGCGCCCGCCGTGGCGGCGATGCCGTTCCAGTAGGCCGGGTCGACGAGATCCGCGCCCACCCGGGCGAACGCGGCGAGCGGCGGCGGAACGGCGCCGTAGCTGCCGTTCGGCCGGGTGAAGACGAAGGTGGCCACGAGGTGCCACGCCACGACGACGGCGAGCACGCCGCCGATGCCGAGCAGGGTCGGGGTGAGGGCTTTGCTGCGGGTTCTCACGGGGCCTCCTCCGCGGTGTGGTTCCGGCGTTCGGGTCGGGGCGGGTCGGGTCGGGTGGGTTCGGCGGCGGATGCGGGGGCCGCGCTCTGCGCAGCCCCCGATCGCGTCACTCGGGAACGGTGAAGCCCGGCACCAGGTCGGGGTTCTCCTCGTAGACCTCTTTCAGCAGCGAGAGGTCGAACAGCGAGTCGGTGCTGGTGTCGATGCCGGCGGCGCCGAGCGAGTCGACCGCCTGCTGAGCCAGGTCGGGCGAGATGGTGAAGATGCCGTTCTTGACCGTGTCGTCGGTGAGCATGAACGAGGGCAGAACCGTCGCCGAGCTCAGCTGCAGAGCCGGGTCGAGGTCGTTCTCACTGCCGCCGTACTCCATGGCGATGTCGGCGATGCCCTGCGGGCCGTCGGTCAGGCCGCTGTTCCAGCCCTCGATCACCGACTTCATCAAGGCCTTGAGCGCATCCCGGTTGTTCTCCAGGGTGTCCTTGGAGACCACGACGGCGTCGCCCATCTGCGCGTAGCCGGCATCGGAGAAGGAGAGCGTCACCGCGTCGCCGCCCGCGGCCTCGACGGCCAGCGGGTAGTTCGTCAGGAAGCCGATCAGGGCATCCACGTCGCCGTTCATGAGCGGGTCGATGCCGGCGGGCACGGAGGTGAACGTCACGGTGTCGGCCGGCAGGTCGTTGGCCTTCAGCACCGCCTCGACGGCGAGCTTTCCGCCCGCGTCGACACCGATGTTCTTGCCGGCGAGGTCGGCGACGGAGCGGATCGGCTTGCCCGCGAGCGAGACGAAGCCCACCGGGCTCTTCACGAACTGCGCGCCGATGATGGCGAGGGGTGCGCCGTCGTCGATGGCGCCGGTGATGCCCGTGAGGTCGGAGGCCAGGCCGATCATGGCCTGCCCCGCGAGAACGGTGTCCCACGAGTTCGTGGTGCCGCCGCCGGCGATCACGTCGACCGAGTCGAAGCCGTTGTCGGTGTAGTCGCCGTTCTTGTCGGCGTAGAAGTATCCGGCGAACTCGTAGTTCTTGATCCAGCTCAGGGCGATGCCGGTGTCACCGAAGCCCCCGGCGCCGGAGGCGTCCGTCTCGGTGGTGGCGGCGGGAGCGCTCGTGGAACAGGCGGCCAGGGTGGCGGCCAGAGCGAGACCCACGGTCGCGGCGAGGATGCGTCGCGAACGGAGTCGGGGAGCGGACGTGGTGCGGGAGGTGGTGCGGGTGCGGGTGGTGCTCATGTCGCGCGCCTCAGGGTGTGCGGCGCGCTCGGTCGGGTTCGTCATAGAGACCTCCATCTCGATCGCAGGACCACGCTCAACGTAAACCTTTTACGTTTCGTGAAACTACGCGAACTGTTTCACGCGCGTATCTTTTCGCGACGGCGGGGGTTCTCGTCGGTCGGGCCACGCATCCGGAGTCATAGCAGGGTCATAGGTCGCTCATCGGATCTGCTTGGCGGCCTCACCGAGAGTGGAACGCATCACCCCATCCGCCCAACCCAGCGAGGCAGCCATGAGCAGAATCCCCGAACCCACGTCCACCCCCGACGGCCCGGCCTACGAGGGCCGGTTGCTCGACCGCGTCGACGAGGAGGTGGTCGACCAGGGAGTCGCCTTCGACATCCGCACCCTGATCAGCCGCCGGGCCGTGCTCGGCGTGGCCGGATTCGGCCTCGGGGCCGTGGCGCTCGCCGCGTGCACGACCGCGGCCGGCAGTTCGTCCGGTGGCACGGCGAGCAGCACCGCATCCGGATCGACGGGAACGGCGACCACGAGCGGGCTCCCCGCCGCCGAGATCCCCGACGAGACGGCCGGTCCGTACCCGGGCGACGGCTCGAACGGCGCCGACGTGCTGGAGACCTCGGGCGTCGTGCGCAGCGACATCCGCTCCAGCATCGGCGGCGGTGCCACGGCGAGCGGCGTGCCGATCGCGCTCTCCCTCACGGTGCTCGACATGGCGAACGGCGACGCCCCGTTCGCCGACGTGGCCGTGTACGTGTGGCACTGCGATGCGTCGGGGAACTACTCGATGTACTCCAGCGGCATCGAGAACGAGACCTACCTGCGCGGTGTGCAGGTGGCCGACAGCACCGGATCGGTGTCGTACACGTCGATCTTCCCGGCCTGCTACTCGGGCCGCTGGCCGCACATCCACTTCGAGGTGTACCCGACGGTGAACGACATCACCGACTCGGCGAACGCCATCGCCACCTCGCAGGTGGCCCTGCCCCAGGATGTCTGCGAGACGGTCTACGCGCTCTCGGGCTACGAGGGTTCCAGCAGCAACCTCGCGCAGGTGACGCTCGACTCCGACAACGTGTTCGGCGACGACGGCGGTGCGCTGCAGCTCGCCACGGTGACGGGGGATGCGACGTCGGGCTACAAGGTGTCGCTCACGGTGCGCGTCGACACGAGCACCACGCCCACGGCCGGATCGGCGCCCTCGGGCGGCGGCGCGGGCGGCGGCGGAGGGACTCCTCCGTCGGGTGCTCCCGGCGGAACCCCGCCGACCAGCTGACCCGCATCCACTCATCACCACTCGAGAAAGAAGACATCATGGGACTCCTCCAGAACCTCACCGGCTGGCACGCCCTCATCGTGCTGGCCGTCGTGCTCCTGTTCTTCGGGGCGGCGAAGCTGCCCCGCCTGGCCAAGAGCCTCGGCGAGTCGGCGCGCATCCTGAAGTCAGAGGTGCGCGACCCGGCGTCATCCCCGGCGGTGGTGCCTGACGTGGCCGAGCCCGCCGAGCGATGATGACGATCGCCGACCACCTCCGCGAGCTGCGGCGACGCGCCGTGCGGTCGGCCATCGCCCTGCTCGTCGGCGTGGTGGTCGGCTACCTGCTGAGCGACCTGATCCTCGATGTGCTCCGCGCGCCCATCGAGGCGCTGGCCCAGTCGCGCAACGCGACCCTCAACTACGACAGCGTGAGCGCCGCCTTCGACCTGAAGGTGAGAATAGCCCTGTTCGCCGGGGTGGCGCTGTCGAGCCCGGTGTGGCTGCACCAGCTGTTCGCGTTCTTCGTGCCGGGGCTCACCCGTCGAGAGAAGCGGTACACGCTCGGTTTCCTCGCGGCGGCCGTGCCGTTGTTCGTGGGCGGCTGTGCCACCGGATTCGCGCTGTTCCCGCACATCGTCGAGCTGCTGGCGGGTTTCGCCCCGGCCGAGGACAGCACCGTGCTGGTGGCGACGTACTACGTCGACTTCGTCATGAAGCTCGTGCTGGCGGTGGGCGTGGCCTTCGTGCTGCCGGTGTTCGTGGTGCTGCTGAATCTCGTGGGCGTGCTGCCCGGCGCAGCCGTGGTGCGCAGCTGGCGGGTGGTGGTGATCGGCATCGTGCTGTTCAGCGCCGTCGCGACACCGGCGGCCGACCTGGCGTCGATGTTCCTGCTGGCCGTACCCATGACGCTGCTCTTCGCGGTGGCTGCGGCGATCGCCGTGCTGCACGACCGGGCCGTGTCCCGCCGGGAGGCTCTCGCCGCGGCCGAACCCCACCCCGCCGTCGACCTCGTCGGCGTCTGACGCCCCACCCCAGGAGAGATCAGGATGTTCGGACTCACCATCGAGAAGCTGCTGGTCATCGCCGTGATCGCGGCGTTCCTCATCGGCCCCGAGCGGCTGCCGCTCTACGCGGCGAAGCTCACGTCGTTCGTGCGGGCCGTGCGCGACCTCACGGAGTCGGCGAAGGCCAGGGTCACCGAGGAGCTCGGCCCCGACTTCGACCCGGCCGAGTGGAAGCGGCTCGACCCGCGGCAGTACGACCCGCGGCGCATCGTGCGCGACGCGCTCACGGCGGATGACGAGCCTGCTGCGGACGAGCCTGCCGAGGTCGAGCCTGCCGCCAGCGACTCCGCCGCGGTCGACCCGGACGTCGACCCACCGAAACCGCTCGTCGCGGCCGGCGGCTGGCAGGAGGCGATGCTCGCCCGCGTCGGTCCGGGCGCCGGACGCTCCGCGTGAACCGCCGTCAGTCCTGCACCTCGGGCGGCAGCAACCGCCAGCCGCCGAGCACCACGAGCTGCTCGGCGTCGGCCCGACGACGGCGCTGCACCCGAAGGAACATCAGCACCGACACCACCACCAGCCCCACTCCGGCCACGAGCACGACCACCCCGGCCACCGGCGCGTCGTCGGTGAAGAAGAACACCGACCCGATCGCCATGAAGAGCCCGATCAGGCACACGGCGAACGCCCCCGCGGTGAACAGGCGGCGAGACGGCTCGCCCCACGCCGCCAGCAGCGGGAACGCCAGCCCGCGCTCGCGAACGCTGCCGGGACCGGCCGCCGCGGAATCCCCGCGATCCGCGGCCCGCTCCTCCAGCCACCGCTCACCCAGCCGACGCCGCTGACGCACGTCGGCATCCGCCGCCGCGCACCACGCCAGATACGCCACGACCGCCCCGAGCATCCCGCCCACGATCAGCAGCCCGATGAGCTCATCGTCGCCCGACCCGAGCAGGTCGCCCCCCACCTCCTCCTGCACGATCGCGAGGATCAGCACGAGCACCGCGGCGGCGATCACGGCCACCAGCACCCAGAAGAACACCCGCCGAACCGTGCGCGCCGGCCGGGGTTCGGCGAGCAGCATCCGGGCGGCGTGGTCGTCGTCGGCATCCCAGCGGGCGGCCAGCCGATCGGCCTCGCCGGCCGAGATGCTCGCGCGTCCGGCGTTCGAGTGCGTCGCCGACTGATACCCCGGTGCCGCCGGATCCGGACTGCCCGCCGCCGTGGGATCGACTGCCGCGCCCAGCTCGGTGAGCAGCGTCTCCCGCCCCACGCGCGACTTCCCTCCGCCGGTGGTGAGCGACACGGCCGCGGCGCGCTGCCGATCGGTGAGGGCGGGCGTGTCTGCACCTCCGCGCCCGGCGGTCGGGTCGCCGATCGGGTCGGCCGCGGCATCCGGAACCACCAGCGGAAGCTCACGCACGAACCGCGCCAGGTTCTCGAGCCCGGCCGTGTCGAGGCCCTTCATGGGCCGCCCGGCCACGAGCACCCGCACCGACGGGCCGTCGGTCGAGACGAATCGGTAGATGACGTACGCCGCCCCGTTGCCGGTGGACACCGTGCGCCAGGCCTCGGTGATGGTGTCGATGGCGACGGTGCGACCTCGAAGAGAGGCGAGGCGCTGCTCCGGATGCCACGTGATGGTTCCGTAGGCGATGTGCACGCTGAGGGCGATGCCGCCGCCGAGCAGCAGCCAGGTGGTGAGGAAGCCGGCCACCCAGCTCCACTCGCCCGCTCCGAGCACGACGAACCCCGCTGCCGCGAACGACCCCAGCACGGCTGCGCCGATCGCCGAAACCAGCGCGATCAGCTTCCAGCTGGTCACGGCCGGACTGCGGCCGATGCGAACGGGAGTCTTGCTGGGCGTCGACATACTCCACCGTCTCACGGACGCCGGAACCCGCGCATCCGGTGCTCGCGCGAGTCGGCCACCGTCGTCAGCCGGGATGTCGATGACGATGCCGGGAAGAATGTGGGCACCCGCCGGTTGTACTCCGTCATGACCTCGAACGAGTTCGCCTCGACCTCCACCGCCTCGACCGCGACCGCCCCGTCGGCCGCTCGGGGCCCGGCCGGCACCGGCACCACCGCCCCCGAGACCCCCACCTCCTGGCTCGGCGTCGTCTCGCTGGGCCTGGGCGTCTTCGCCATCGTGATGGCCGAGTTCCTGCCCGCCAGCCTCCTCACCCGGATCGCGGCCGACCTCGGCGTCACCGAGGGCACGGCCGGCCAGTCCGTCAGCACCACGGCGATCGTCGCTGCCATCGCGGGCCTCACCATCCCGGTGCTCCTGCCCCGGGTCGATCGCCGCTACCTCATGCTCGGCCTCTCGGCGCTGGCCGTCGTCTCCGACCTCCTCGTCGCGATCGCACCCGGGTACCCCGTCCTGTTGGCGGCGCGCGTGCTCCTCGGCATCTCGCTCGGCGGATTCTGGGCCCTCGCCATCTCCATCACCGCCCGCCTCGTGCCGCCCGCTCGCCTCGGACGCGGCCTCACCGTCGTGAACGTGGGCGTCTCCCTCGCCACCGTCGCGGCCATCCCGCTCGGAACCTGGCTCGGCGAGCTGTGGGGCTGGCGCGCCGTGTTCGTGCTCGCGGCCGGCGTGGGAGTGGTGGCCGTGCTCGTGCAGCTGCTCGTGCTGCCGTCGGTGCGCTCCACGGGCGCGCCCGGCTTCGGCCCGCTCTTCGACACGCTGCGCTCCCGCCTCATCCTGCTCGGCCTGCTCGCCACCGCGCTCATCGCGGCCGGCCACTTCACCGGCTTCACCTACATCCGACCGGCCGCCACCGACATCGGCGGTCTCGACGCCGCGCAGCTCTCCCTGCTGCTCGTGGTCTACGGCATCGCCGTCACCGCGGGCAACCTGGTGGCGGGGCCCCTCGCCGACAAACGGATGCGCGTGGCCGTGCTGATCTTCCCCGTCGCCCTCGGCGCCGCCATGGTCACGTTCGCGCTGGCCGGCGGCACCACGGCGGGCATCGTCACCGCGGTGGCGGTGTGGGGCTTCGGATTCGGCGCCGTGCCCACCACGCTCACCACGTGGATGGCCCGTGCCGAACCCACCCGCCTCGAGAGCGTCGGCGGCCTGCAGTCGGCCACGTTCCAGCTGGCCATCGCGCTCGGCGCCATCGTCGGCGGCCTCCTGGTCGACGGCATCGGCGTGCAGACAGCCCTGCTCACGGGCGGTGCCGCGGCGGTGCTCGGCGCCTTCCTCCTGGTGTCGCTCAAGCCCCGCCCCGCCGCCGCCTGACCCCGGGCCCCGAGAATGTTACGTGTGGGTCGCTCTACGCGCTGAGCAGCGGAACGATCCGATCGAGCTCCTCGGTCTTGGCTTCGGTGACCAGTTCGAGGTCGTACCGGGTCTGCAGATTCGTCCAGAAGCGGTCAGAGGTGCCGAACGCGCGAGCGAGCCTGGCTGCGGTGTCGGGTGAGATGCCGCGCTTGCCGTGGACGATCTCATTGATGCGCCGAGCAGGCACGTTGATGGTCTGCGCCAGCCGGTACTGGCTGATGCCCAGTGGCTTGAGGAACTCTTCGAGCAAGATCTCCCCGGGATGAATCGGTGCGTGCGCGGTGCCCATGACGTCCCTCTCAGTGGTAGTCGACGATCTCGACGCCGGCCGGGCCGGTGGGGGTCCAGACGAAGCAGATGCGCCATTGGTCGTTGATTCGGATGCTGTGCTGCCCTTCTCGATCGCCCGACAACTTCTCGAGTCGGTTGCCGGGCGGGATGCGAAGCTCATTCAGATCCTCAGCCGCATCGAGGATGAGGAGCTTGCGGTTCGCCATTCGCTGGAGATCGGTGCCGAAACGGCGAACATGCTGCCGGTTCCACACCCGCTCCGTGTTGGTGTCGACGAATGAGTGGATCATGATCAATGATAACGGGCCGCGTTACTAGTAGCTAGATGAGTAGTCTCTCCTCAATGTCCTGCGGTCTCTCCCGAGGTGACCCCGCGAGCCCGACCGGCCCGCGCGCCTCAGGGCTCGAGTCGCTCCAGGTCGTCCAGCAGCCCCGGATGCGTCGGCTCCCAGCCGAGCTCGGCCCGCGTGCGCGCGCTCGACGCCGGCTGGTCGGTCGCGAACACCGGCCCGATGGGCCCGAAGTCCTCCACCGCACGCGCGGCGACCGGCAGCCCGAGCCGCAGCCCGATCACCGTGACGATGTCGAGCACCGTGTCGCCCTCGTCCGCCACCGCGTGCCACGCGCTGCCGGCGGGCGCTTCCTCCAGCGCCAGCCGGAACAGCACCGCCGCGTCGAGTGCGTGCACGGCCGGCCACCGCTGCGTGCCGTCGCCCGGGTAGCCGGCGACGCCGCTCTGCCGGGCGAACCCCGTGAGGAGCCCCGCGAATCCACCCTCGCCGTCGTTGTGCACGGTGCGGGGGAGTCGGATGGCCGACGTGCGCACGCCCTGCGACGCGAGGCCGAGCGTGCGGTTCACCGTGATGCCGCGCCCGCCGACCGGGCCGTCGGTGGGCAGCGGGTCGTCCTCTGTCGAGGCGCGACCGGAGATCCAGGGTGTGCCCGACACCGTGACCAGCGGCTTACCGGTGCCCACCAACGCCTCGCCCAGCGCGGTGAGGGCCGCCGACTCCTCGGCGATGTTCCGCGTGAGTGCCTCGGCCGAGCTGAAGTCGTTGCCGAAGGCGAGGTGGATGACGCCGTCGGCCTGCCGGGCGGAGTCGCGCAGCACGTCGAGGTCGACGAGCGTGCCGCGAACCGTGTCCGCGCCGGCGGCGACGGCCTTGGCCTCCGATGCCTCGGAGCGGGTGAGGGCGGTGACGGAGTGCCCGGCCGAGAGCAGCTCGGCCACGACGGCCGAGCCGATCAGGCCGGTGGCGCCGGTGATGAATACGCGCATGGGAACCTCCAGGTGATGCGACTAATGTCTCATCACCGTAGCACGCTGATGGGACACATGTCCCATCGCGTAGACTGTGACCATGCCCAGATGGAAACCGGATGCGCGCGACCGGCTCGTCGAGGCCGCCCTCGACCTCTTCACCGAGCAGGGCTACGACGAGACCACCGTGGCGCAGATCGCCGAGCGGGCCGAACTCACCCGCAGCACCTTCTTCCGCCACTTCAGCGACAAGCGCGAGCTGCTCTCGGCAGGCCAGGAGATGCTCAGCGGCCTGCTGGCCGAGGGCATCCTGGCGGCTCCGGATGACGCGACCCCCCTCGATGCGGTGGGCGCGGGCCTCGATCGGGCATCCGGAGCGATGACCGACTTCAACCGCGGCCTCGGCCCCCGCCTGCACGCGGCGATCGAGGCGAACGACGAGCTCCGTGCCCGCAACGCGATGAAGAGCATCGGCCTGGCGGCGGCGATGGCGGATGCGCTGCAACAGCGCGGTGTGCTCGACCCGGCGGCGCGGGTGGCGGCCGAGCTCGGTGTGCTCGCCTTCGGCCTCGGCTACCGCCGTTGGTCGGACCCGTCGCACGACGACACCCCCGGCGAGCTCGTCACCTACACGCGTGCGGCCTTCGCCGAGCTGCGGGCGGCGGCGGCCGAGCTCCGCTAGCGCGAACCAGGTCAACTACATCGGGGCAGGGTTTTCAGCTGCGCTCCGAGGCTGTTGACGCCGCCGAGAAGAGTGACCTTGCCGGGCTTCCACAGTGAGATGCGATCCCAGGTCACGGTGGGAATGCACTCAGCCTGAGAGAGCAGCAGCGGCGCGTTGTTCACGCCCGCCAGCACCCCTCCGGTCAGGGCATCCGGAAAGTTCGCTCCGGTAGCGATGTAGGCGGTCGTCGCTTCGGGGAAGTACGTGGCATTCATGCTTTCGGCCACCTCGAATCGCGTAGCGCCGCCGAAGCGAACGACCGATCCCGGGTAAAGCCCCTCCAGTTGGGTTTCGATTCCGGGCGACACGCTCGCGGGTCCTCCGGCGATGACCACCTTCGACACCCCGAGTCGTCGCAGCTCGGCGAGGGTGGCGGAATCGAGGTTCGAACGTTCGCCCGCTACGAGGATGACCGGAGACCCGTCATGGGCTGCAGCGGGTATGGCGGTGAGCGCGTCAGCGAAGGTCGCTCCGGTGGCGAGGAACGCTGTATCGGCGCCGTCGGCGAACTCAGCGGCCGAGATCGCCAATGATGCGGAGTATCGGTCGGGTCCGGCATCGCGCCGCAGATGGTAAGACGCGGGATCGAGCCTCGACTGGGACAGCAGGTCCTGCACGACGTCATCCGGGAGCGTAGCCGGACCGCCCATGATCACGATCTCTTCAGGCTCGAGCCATTCGAGGTACTCCGACAGCAGATAGTTGTGCGGCTGAACCAAGAGCAATGGCGCGCCATGCCGCACGGCGGCTGGACCCGCGCTCAGCGCATCGGCAAAAACAGTGCCGGACGCGAGGTACACCGTGCGAGGACGGTTCGGGAACGCGGCGATGGAGTCGATGAGACCGCCCGAATAGCGGTCGCCACCGGAAAGGCGCGTAGTGCTGACGGTGGGAATCGACGTGGTGGTACCGACCGGAGCTACCGTCGTGACGGTCGTTCCTCCGCCCATTGCAGTGGTCGTACCGGCTGAGATCTGGGCCAAGCCCTTACCGTCGATGAATGGGGTCAGGGCATCGCCCCAGAGCTGTGAGGTGATGGTGACGGAAGACTTGTCCGACGAGAATTCGGGGCTGCCGAGGGATGCGCTGGACCCCTGCTGCCAGGTCTCGTCGAGCCACGGCTTCTCCACGCGAACGATGGGCGCCTCTTGGTCGCGATCCCACAGCACGGTGTCGGCCTGAAACTGAAGTGAGGTCGTCGAATCGATCACAGCCGTTTCGGGCACCGTGGCCCAGTACCCGCGGTCAAGCGAGTTCGCGAGATCCACGTAGGCATCTGCACCCACCACAAGCTGCGCCGCGGGCTCGAGCGGGGGTTTCGCCGGCGAGCGAAGACCGATCCGGTATTGCGCGACGCTCGACCAGCCCGAATTCATGTGGGCCGAGAACCTCAGAGGCTGCGACGAGAGCCCCTCGGGTGCGTCCTTATGCGATTTCAGCGTCAGGATGACGGTCGAGGGACCAAGCGGCGTCTCGGTTGCCAGATCGTAGAAATCTGCCGTCAGCGGGATGCTGACCGACTGAGACGCGGCATTGAGGGTGACCGAGCCGCTCAGCTCGTCAGCGCCGGCTACCGACCAATCCACCGTGCCGGAGGCTCCCGTCGCGAAACGATCTGAGAGCTCGAATCGAATCGACGGGGTGAGCCGGTCGATCTCGGCATGGGCAGCGTGCGCTCGTGGGAAGTAGTCCTCGCCTGCGGCGTAGTAGAAGGGCTGGCTGTCGACGGTCGCTTCCACGATCTTCCCGACCGACGGGCCGGTGACCGAGACCGGAGATTCGGCGATCGATCCGGCTGTGGCCGGTGCAGCGCCGATTGCCAGGACTGCAGTGATGGTTAGTACAGCGATTCCGCCACTGATCGTCGTTCGCCACGTATTCATCGGCCGCTTTCCCTGGTTCTGGCCGACCCCCTCGACCAGAGCCCATTATCCACGCCTTCAGCTAGCGGCTTTGCGCTGGTGCAGCGACTGCCTACGCCACCGATTCCAGAATCGCCGACGTGCGCCCGGCCCCATCCCGCACCCGCTCGCAGTCGGCGGCCACAGGATGCTCGGTTAGCTCGATGACTTCGTCGAGCCGCCGCCGCGCCTGCTCCAGGTCGGCGATCACACTCGTGATGCGCTCCCGCTCCACGTACAGGCTGCCGAGCATCTCGGGCGGCGCATGCCCGGTGTCGACGCAGGGGAGGATGAGCGCGATCGTGCGACTCGCCAGCCCCGCCGAGAACAGGTGCTGGATGAGCCGCACCCGGTCGACGGCCGCCTCGCCGTAGACCCGCTGCCCGCTCGGGGTGCGCTCCGAGTACAGGATGCCCTGCTCCTCGTAGTAACGCAGAGCCCGCGTGCTGACTCCCGCTCGCCCGGCCAGTTCGCCGATCCGCATGTCGCTCATCGAGCATCCGTTCTCTCTGTTCGCCGTGAGCGTCGAACCCGACTTGCCCTTGACGTCAACGTGAAGTCTTAGCGTAGTCGGCGGATGGCACCCGCGCCCGCGGCTGCCCCACGTGAAAGGACACCCATGAACATCGCAGGATCCGTAGCCCTGGTCACCGGCGCCAACCGCGGCATCGGCCGCAGCTTCGTCGACGAGCTGCTCGAGCGGGGAGCGGCGAAGGTCTACGCCGCCGTGCGCCGCCCCGAGGCCGTGAACGACGGCGAGTTCACCGACCCGCGCGTCGAAGTGCTGCGCCTCGACCTGCTCGACCAGGCGTCGATCACGGATGCCGCGGCCCGCGCCTCCGACATCACCCTCCTCATCAACAACGCGGGCATCACCACGGGTGCCAACCTGCTGGGAGAGAACGACCTCGAGGGCGTCCGCCGCGAGCTCGACACCCACTTCTTCGGAACCCTCGGCGTGATCCGCGCGTTCGCACCGGTGCTCGGGGCGAACGGCGGGGGAGCGATCGTGAACATCAACTCGGCCCTGTCCTGGTTCTCAACCAACGGCGCGAACGGCTACGCGGTGGCGAAGGCCGCCGAATGGGCGATGACGAACGGCGTGCGTCTCGAGCTGGCCGGCCAGGGAACCCTGGTGCAGGGCGTACACCTCGGCGCGGCCGACACCGACATGATGGCAGGCTACGACGGCCCGAAGATCACCCCGCGCTCGGTGGCGGCGGCCTCGCTGGACGGTGTGGAGTCGGGCGCGATCGAGGTTCTGGCCGACGACTGGTCGCGCTTGGTGAAGGCGTCGCTGGCGAACGACCCGGCCGACTTCTACGCCTCGTCGCTGGGGTCCCGCGACTGAGGCACGCCCGGGGGCGCCGGTCAACACGGCTTGAGGGCCTCCACCTCCGCCGTGAGCGACACCGGCCCGCCGAGCAGCACGATGTGCGCAGGGTTCATCTCCCTGATCGCGCTCAGCGTCGGAGCCGGGATGCAGTTCGTGCGCACGACGAACAGGGGCGCCGTCATCGAGCCGGCGGCAGCACCCCCGGCCAGCGCATCCGGGTAATTGCTGCCGGTGGCCAGAAAGACCGTGTCTTCGACGCCCGTGAACGCGGCGGTGTTGATGGAGCGGGAGGCCTCGAACCGGTCTGCTCCGCCGAGGCGGGTGACCGGGGCGATCGCCGCCAACTGTTTCTCTGTGGCAGTGTTCACAGAGTTCGGTCCGCCCGCGATGACGATCTCAGTCGGATTTAGAGACGTGAGAAGCGACTTCGTGGCGAGATCCAGCGACGACGTGTCGCCGGGAACGAGCAGAACCGGGGCATCTGCCGTTGCCGCCGCCGAAGCGGCCGAGAGGGCGTCGGGGAAGGTCTTTCCGGTGGCGACGTAGACGGTATCGGCCGACGTGAAGTTCGCTGAGATCAGAGCTCGCGACACCTCGTACCGATCAGCGCCGATTACGCGAGAGACTGCAGGAGCCTTGGTCTTCAGGGCGTCGAACGTAGTGGGTTTTACCGATGCAGGACCACCGACCACGACTATGCGCGAGGGATGCAGGCGGTCCAGTTCTTCTGCGATGACGGCCGGGACATCATCCGGCGACACGAGGAGCAACGGCGATCCGGCAGCTCCGGCCACGGCGGCGATCGACAGCGCATCGGGGAAGTTCGCACCGCTGGCGACGAAGACCGTTTCGGCCCCACCCTCGAAGCGCTGCCGCGAGATCTGGGCCGCCACGGCGTAGCGATCTGCTCCACCGATCCGGCTGACGGTCGGGGTTCTCGGGGCGATCCTCACCTCGACGTGGGTGGCCGCGGGCGTGGGGTAGCCCTCAAGCGCTTGTGTGACATCCAGTGTCGTCGTGCTGGACGTCACCTCACAGGCGAACTCTCCGTAGACATCCACTGTCGCCGTGCAGAGGGTGGAGCCTCCTGAGCCGATCACGGTGATGGACGCGCCATTTGCCCCGGTACCCCTCACGGTGAACGGGATGCTCACCTCGGCACCCTCGCCGGGGGCGGTCACGACAGGTGGTTGCAGCAGCTCGATCTCGCCGGGCTCGCAGGCATCACCGAAACCGCTTCCGTCGACATCCGTCTGATCGGGGTTGGCGAGGTCGAGGCAGTTGTCGTCGAAATCGTTCACGCCGTCGGAGTCGGTGTCCTGAGCCATCCGTTCCTCGTCGGCGGGGAGTTCCTCGTAGGTGGTGGTGCTGGCGTGCACGCCGGGCGCGAAGTCGGTGGTGGCGCGGAAGTCGTAAACCAGGTTGTCCCAGTCGTCGTAGCCGACGAGTTGTGTCTTGCCGGCGCCGTCATCCGCGCCTGTGCACGGTCCGGTCTGAAAGTCGTTGACGTTGACGCCCACTGGATCCTTGTTGATCGGGTTCAAGCCGAACAAGATGTAGGCGTCTTTGTCGTCATTCCAGTCGATCGGGCCTTTCGCCTGGGCGGTGGTCCACCAGGTGTCGTTGGTGTACGCGACCCAGTCGCCCAAGGAACCGCGTAGTCCCACATTCTCGTCGAGAGACTCTTCGTCGAGGGTGGGTAGCTTGTCTCGCGAATAGTCCAGTTTGCGAGCGGTGTCGTAGCCGGCCGAGAACTGTCGCGAGTAGTTCATGACACTCACGTAGTTCGGCTTGCACGCGACATCGTCGCCACCACCGTGATGGAGCCCGAGGTTGTGGCCCAGCTCGTGCATCAGGGTGCCAGCCTGCTGGTCGACGGTACCGCCGTCGTTGAACAGGCCACCGAGGGTGATCATGAACTCGTTGCCGGGAAGTTCCGCCATACCGCTTGATCCCGATGGAGCGAGAACTCCTTCGCCGTTGAGGCTCCACATCTCGTCTCCCACGATGCCGTAGTGGAAGCTCTGCCGCTTCGCCTTGAGCACCAGGTCGGCGTGGTCATCGGCCCGCTCCTCCGGCGTTCCGAAGTACTGCACAGCGAGGTCGTAGAACCGCGCGACCCCGTCCGGGCAGGTGCCGTGGCAGGAGAAGGCGAGTCCGTTCCAGTGCGGGATCGGTGCGGGGGCCAGTGCGATGTGCAGGCGTACGGGCGACGGCGCCTTTTCGAAGGCCCTGATCACGTTGGCGATGGCCGCCGACTTCGGACGCCAGCCCGCCATGTAGTCCATCTCGACGTAGATGTCAGGAATGTTCGGGTCGGCTTTCTCGTCGGCGCCGATTGTGCCGTCGCCGTTCAGATCCCAGAGTGGGAAGTCGTGGTCGTCGATCGGGATGCCGGTGGTCTCCCAGTTGTCGCACAGGCTGTCGCCGTCGTTGTCGGGGTTGCCGTCGTTATCGGTATCGAGGCATGCGGCGGTGCTTCCGACGGTGGTGAGCCGGATGAGGAAGTCGACGGCCACCGAGGCCACGACGACATCGCCGATGACCTTTTCGATCACGACCTGAGTCGAGTAGTACGAGGGCGGGTCGTCAACCGTGTTCTCGTCGCCGTCGTCGTTGTTCCTGGCTCCGGTGGTGTCCCAGCGGAAGAGGCCGGTCGAGGCATCGATGCTGGCCGCAAAGGACGCATCCGGAGGCCCTGGCTGAGTGAAGCCGGCACCGGCTTCAAAGGGGCCAGCAAGTCGCCAGCGCAGGGACTGGCCGTCGGCATCCGTCGCCGTCACATTGAAGGTGCACGGAGCGTCGCGTTCACAGTCGACGATGGGGGCGAACGAACTCGTCGGACTCGACGAGGTGCGGGTGAGATCGACCACTGTGGTGATGCGGTAGTCGCCGTCGGGGTTGTTGATGTGGTCAGGGCTGCTGAGGCGGCAGCAGCTCGAAAGAGTGGCCGTGTACGGCCCGGCCTCGAGGTAGCTGTGGTTGACGGTAGCGCTGGCATAGAGGATGTCATTGGCCGTATCGACATCGCGCACCGTGAAGGCCGGAAGGGTGCTCTCACCATCGCCGAACTCGAAATTGGGGTCTTCGAACTCTTGGCCGGCACTGGTGAGGCCGTAGTAGGAGGCTCGAGCGACGAATTCGATCGTGAACACGGCCTCGAGGGCTCCTGCTCCTCGCTCCCAATGGATCTGACCGGCCCGATTATGGCTGGCTTCAGCCGGAGCGGTCGGCGCCGACGGCACAACGGCGAATGCAGCAGCGATGAGCGACCCCACGGTGATACCGACCGCGACGAGCCGGATGAGCGAGCGGATGCCTCGCCTGCCGCTCTTCCCACCGTCGGTGAATCGTCCGCCACTGTGTGAAGTAGTCATTGCGCGTCCCCCTTTGGGCGCACCCCCTGCGCTCTTCGACAAACGTAGGGTGTCCAGTTTCCGCCCCACAACGGATGCTTGTGCCCCAAAACGGGGCACCCTGACTGGTATGGCACGTGAAGTCGGGTTGCGCGGGGCCGGATCGTCTCGGTCACCGCGGGTACGCCGGACCCTCGGGCACTGGTGATCGCTGCGAGCGCACCAAAGCAAACGATCGGTTCTGAACCAGCTCTTCCAGACCGGCCCGCCCACCACCGGCCGATCTCACCGACCCAGCCATGACCATCGTGGGCAAGCGCGAAGCGCGCGGCAGTCCCGTGTCTCGGAACGCTCAAGCGCCGGCCCCGACAGGAACTGCCGCGCGCTTCGCGCTTGCCCACGATGACCGTGGCCGGCTTTCGCTGGCGACTGCGCCGGATCAGGCGGCCGGGCGTTGGATGGTGCGTCGGCGGGTGGCTGGGATCGGCGTCTGTGCGATGTCGATCCAGCGCGGTGGGATGAGGTGGGGAACGCCCGTGCGCATGACGAGTTTCCAGGCTGACTTGTGCAAATGGCTGTGGTGGAAGTGGCAGAGCAGTACGCCGTTGTCGATGTCGGTGCGCCCCGGTGGGTGATCGTCGGAGACCCATTCGTCTGCATGGTGCGTTTCGCAGAACGACGGGGGCCGGTCGCAGTCGGGCCACACGCATCCGCCGTCTCGTGCTGCGAGGGCCCGGTTCTGGGCCGAGCTGAAGAGCCGCCGCGTCTTGCCGTGGTAGAGCACCTCGCCCCGGTCTCCGAAGAGGGTGGCGGCGATGGGGGAGTGGCAGCGCAGCAGCGCGATGGTCGAGGCGGGAACCGGCTCGTCGATGCCGTCGATCCAGCCGACACCGCGGCCTGCCTCGAGGTCGTCGAGGGTGATGTGCACGTTGACCGTGGTGGTGGCGCCGTTGAGGCGGGGCATGTCGGCGGCGCCGGTGGCGCGGGCGATGAGTTCAGTGACGGTGTCGGCGTTCTTCTGCGCCTGCGTGCGGGTGTCGGCGGTGATGGTGTGCGCGGCGAATTCCTCTTCGTCGAGAAACCGCGGACCGGTGGCCGCCGAACCCGACACCCGCGGGCTCTGCAGCGCCTGAATGCTCGCGAGCCACACCCCGCCCTGCTCGGGCGTGAGGGCGAACTTGCCGCGGATCATGCCGTCGGCCGCCTGCGCGATGGTGAGTGACCGCAGCTGCTGGTGCACCGCATCCCTCGGTTCGGCGCCGTCGGGGTCGAGCAGTTCGCGAATCCGGATGGCGAGCTTGGTCGTCTGGTCGGCCGCGAGGCCCCGAGCGACGGTCTCGTCGACGAGGGTCTGCTCGGCCCCGGCCACGACGTCGGGCGAACACCCACGCACGGCGAGCTCGCTGCACTGACGCGTGATGATGGAGGCGGCCTCGACGCCGAGGCGGCCCGCATCAAGTGCCTGCGCGACACCCGGGAACGGCGCCGGACCCTCACCGCCACCGAGCAGCACCGCCCCGCGCAGCCGCCGCCCGAGCTCGAGCCGCGCCTTGCTCTCGCGAGCCGACGCTCCCGTGACGCTCTCGACGAGCTTGACCGGGCTTGTGAAGTTCTGCCCCCGACTCAACCCCTCGTCGCCGAGCTCGCTTCGCGACCGCACCCCGACCTCTCCGGCGACCCGCACCTGACCTGCTCCGACGACCCGCCCGACGGCCTCGATAGCGGCCATCAGCTCGAGCAACTGGTCATCGTGGAGCCCCGCAAGACCACCGTTGGCTTCGCCCACAACGCCTCGGAGATCGTCTGCGATCTCTCTGAGTCGGAGGGCTGTAGTCATGATGAGATTCTATCAGAAATGGCTGATGAAAGCTCGATTATCTTCACTCCGAGGGGATCATCCTGCGGTTGATTTCGGACGATTCAAGAGGGTCAGAACGGGTGACCACAACCGGAAGATCGACGCCCGGATCACGACACCTTCTGAAAACGAGTCGACGACAACGCCAAACCCCTTCAACGCATCCTGCCCAGCGATCAACCGTCCGACAATCACGACCCAGACGACTTCTTCGTCGCTCCCTCACTCGCCCCCGACCGGAACGACGCCCCTTCTTTGGTCACATCGACGGCCCAGGGCTGCGGCTCGCGGCTGCCGAACTTCACCTTCGTGAAGGCCGACTCGACAATGCTGCTCCACGCATCGATGATGGCGACGATCTCCTCGAACTTGATGGTGCCGTCGCCGATCTGCTTGTCGAACCGCCGCGTGACGCTCTGCATGAAGTGGGCGGCCATCTTGCGCTTCTCGTACCTGGTCGCCTGGTCGAGCGCCGCGCGACCCAGCGTGAAGAGCCCGAAGAGAATCGAACCGGCAAGGCCGGCGTACGCAGCACCCCGGAGGATCTCGTAGGCGCCGAGCATGTAGTTGCCTTCAGCTTCCGGCGACGACAAGACTTTGACGGCCTCCTGAGTGAGGAGGGCGAGCGCAACGAGGACGACGATCGAGGCGACAGCGCCGGCGATGAGGAGCCACTTCGCCAGCCGCCGATTGGTGGCGATCGCCTGATCCAGGTCGCCGATGAGAAGACCGAGGTCGACCGGCGCAGGTGCAGCGACGGGTTCCACCGCAGCTGTAGGAGAAGGTTCCGGCACGGGTGCCGCTGAACCCGCAGCCGGCTCAACCTCTGAATCGGTCTCGGTCACCATCGTTGCCCCCTGTGGTTTCGACCTCTATCCGGACGCTATCGGTGCCACACCCTTCTTCGAAAGCGCTACACCCGTATTCGGCGACCGACGCCGACCCCCAGTTCGAGTGTGCAACCCGCGGCCGCAGCCCGCGCGAACACCAACCCGCAGGCTTGGTGTTTCACACCGACGTCGTCGCAGTCATGCGCCGAGAGCTCAATCGAACGACGGCAGCACGCGCTCGTCGACCCGAACCGCGTCCTGCGCAGCATCGACCCACTCGCGACGAAGTCGATCGAGCATCCTCCGGTCGGCCTTGTTGGCTCCACTCTTCTCTGCGATGAGCAGGAAGGCGCGCTCGATGTACTCCGGCACGTCCTCGATCGGGCCGGCTGTCGCATCCACCAGGACATCGCACGCACCCCGGGCGTCGACGCCGCGCTTGATCAGCCGGAGCAGCTCACCCGCATCCTTTTGGCCTTTCAGGCTGTCGGGTCGGTCGAGGATGGCGGCGAGCTTCGTGACGGTGTGCGCCTCGATGGTGAGAAGCCTCCACCCCTTGTGGGCCGCGGGCTCGACGTACTTCGCCAGCACTTCGACGCGAAGGCGGAGCTTGTCCCCGAGCTGGGACTGATGGGGGAGGTAGATGTCGAGGTGCACGCCCTCGATGGTCCCTCGCCATTTCTGACCTTGGAGGTGGCTGCTCTTGCTGAGATCCGTGACACTTTCTTCGATCTTCGCCCGAACTTCGTCGGAGAAGATGATGAGGTCGATGTCTTTGCTGATCTCGCCGCCGACGAGTTCGTAGGTCGCCCAGCCGCCGATGAGGATGGATGGGTCGAGATCGTGGCCCAAGTGGTCGATGAGTGCGTGGAGATGCAGGTCTCCACCGAGCGGAGCATCAGGCACGTGCTGCCTCCGATTGCGACCAGTCGTCGACCTCGAACGCAGTGCGCCACAGAGCGCGTCGAAACTCAGCGGCCTGCCACCCTGGTTGTGAGAAGAGGTCGGCGTACGTCTGCGCGAAGCTCGCATAGCCGCTGGTCCACGCGCGCTGAGCGACCTCGTCCATGACGACGATGCGAACGGTCTCCTCATCGCCGAGGTCGGGGTCAGCGTCATGAGGCTGCACCTTGTCCGCGTCCTTCTCGAGAATGTAGACGAGACGCTGCCCGCGATCGGCGATGGTGTTGCGGCCCCCGAGATGATGGACTGCCGCATCGGTGCCGCCGAGTGCGTAGAGCGGCAGACGCCCGAGCAGGTCAGGCATGGATGATCGCGACACCATCGCCACGGTGTCGTTCGCGAGGCGCCTCTCGGCCGCCAGCACAGCCACTACCCGCTCGGGATCCAGAACGCTCAGACCACCGCGCGAGAGCGTCGACACCGCTCCGATATCGACGAGGTGGCGGGTGGCCTTGAACGCATTACCGACCGAGCATCTGGATGCGTGAGCCAAGTCGGCGAGACTGGCCCAACGTCGAGTTCCCTGCAAAGCGGAGTCAGCGAGCGTGCGATGGACGATCTCAGTGGACCTCATCACACCCTCCCGTATTCACTATTCGGTGAATGCCGACATTCTCTAGTTTGTAAATGCCAGATTTACTAATACGTGAATTGTAACCCACTTGCCCGTAAGGTGAAACCGGCACGATAGCCTGCAGATATGCCCGTCACCCCCACCATCCACGAAGCCCTGGCCGCCTTCGTGGCCGAGCGCGACTGGGCCCAGTTCCACACCCCCGAGAACCTCGCGAAGAGCATCTCCATCGAGGCGGCCGAGCTGCTCGAGCTCTTCCAGTGGTCCCCGGATGCGGACGAGCAGCAGATCCAAGACGAGCTCGCCGACGTGCTCACCTACGCCTACCTCCTCGCCGCCCGCCTCAAGCTGAACCCCGACGACGTCGTCCGAGCCAAGCTCGCCAAGACCCGCGAGAAGTACCCCGTCGAGAAGTCCCGCGGCACGTCCGCGAAGTATGACCAGCTCTGAGATCGTCCGCCTCCCGTTCGATAAGGACGAGGTCGGCGACTGGGCGCGAAGCGGCGACAAGCGCATCACCAACTGGCCGGTCGTCTACATCCTCGACGACGACAAGGCCACCGCAGGCCGAGCATCCGATCGACGCAAGATCTACGTAGGCGAATCCCTCAACGTAGCCACCCGCATGCGCCAGCACCTCGCGAGCATCGAGCGCAGCCACCTCACCAACCTCCGCGTCATCCTCGACGAGACCTTCAACAAGTCCGTCTGCCTCGACCTCGAGTCGTTCCTCATCGAGATGCTCAGCGGCGACGGCGCCTTCGAGGTGCTCAACCGCAACGACGGCATCGTGAATGCCGACTACTACAACCGCGCCTTCTATCAAGACAGCTTCGACGCCATCTTCGACCGCCTGAAGCTCGACGGCGTCTTCACCCGCACCATCCCCGAGATCATCAACAGCGATCTCTTCAAGCTGAGTCCTTTCAAGTCGCTCACCGACGACCAGGCCTTCGCGGTCGAGGGCGTCGTGAAGAGCCTCTTCGACGACCTGCGCAGCAACGACCGCAGCACCACGGTCATCCAGGGCGACCCCGGCACCGGCAAGACCGTCGTCGCGATCTACCTGCTCAAGCTGCTCGCCGACATCCGCGCGTCCACACCCCTCGACGCCCTCGACGACGACGGCGACTCCCTCTTCTCCGAGTTCTTCACCGACGAGCACCGGATGCTCCTCCGCGACCTCCGTATCGGCTTCGTCATCCCGCAGCAGTCGCTCCACAAATCGGTGCAGAGGGTTTTCCGCAAGACCCCCGGTCTCGACCCGTCGATGGTGCTGACGGCGTTCGACGTGGGGGAGTCGGCGACCGACTACGGTCTGCTCATCGTCGACGAGACCCATCGCCTGAACCAGCGTGCGAACCAGCCGGCGGCGGCACTGAACATCAAGTTCCGCGACATCACGACGAAGCTCTTCGGCAACGATGACACGTCGAAGACCCAGCTCGACTGGATCACGGCCAAGAGCGCTCACCAGATTTTCCTCGTCGACCCCGCGCAGAGCGTGAAGCCGGCCGACATTCCGATCGAGGCTCTCGAGCGGCTCGTCGCCGACGCCAAGGCAGCCGACCATCACCACCCCCTTCTCTCGCAGATGAGGGTGCGCGCCGGTTCCGACTACGTCGGTCACGTCAGACGGATGCTCGGTGCCGCACCGGGGTCAGGCTCGCAGCCGCTCGCATCCGTCCCCGACTTCGGCGACTACGACTTCCGGATGTTCGACGACGTCTCCGAGATGCGTGCGGAGATCGTGCACCGAGACCGCGAAGTCGGCCTCTCACGCCTGGTCGCGGGCTACGCCTGGGAGTGGAAGACGAAGGGCAACAAGCCGGGCCACGACATCGAGATCGGCGAACTGCGAATGCGCTGGAACAGCACCCAGACCGACTGGATCGCGTCGCCGGGTTCGCTCGACGAGGTGGGTTCGATCCACACGGTGCAGGGCTACGACCTCAACTACGCCGGCGTGATCATCGGCCCCGATCTCCGCTTCGACACGACTACCTGTCGCATCGTCGTCGACCGCGCCTCGTATTTCGACAAGAAGGGCAAGGAGGCGAACAAGGCGCTCGGCCGCATCTACTCCGACGACGACCTGCTCTGGTACATCCGGAACGTCTATGCGGTGCTCCTCACGCGGGGCATTCGGGGTACCTACCTGTACGTCCACGACCCGGCACTTCGAGAGCACCTGTGGCAGCTCATGCCAGACGCCGATTCTCGCGTTTTGGCACGTTGACGAGTACGGCCAGCGCTAACTGAGGTCCCCAGCGGCGTCAGATAGGTGTTCTTCTGGCTAGCCGTGAGCTGGCCCAGTTCGTGTCAACAGTCCCGTGCCAGCGGCAACCTCGTGCCCAAAACGATTGTTTTTGCAGTCAGTCTCGCTGGACGTACTTCTCGAGCGCCTCACGCACAACATCGCTGAGCGTCTTCCCTTCCTCCTCCGCCTTACGAAGAGCAGCGCGGTATAGGTCCTCCGAGATTCGGAACGACTTCATGGGGGTTTTGGGCTGGTTCGGCATAGCCCAATGGTGTCATGACATTGACCCTTGTGGGGTGTCATGACATCGCATAAACTGCTGTCATGACACCGACAATGCATCTCATCGCAGTCGAAGTCTCCGCGGAGCTCTGGACTGCAGCTATCACTAAATCCGAGTCGAACAGTGACGATCTCAATCTCGTTGTTTCTCTCGGCCTCGAACGCTATATCCAGGGAGAATCATGACCACTGCACCTCGCGCACCTCACTCATTTCGCCTCGTGCGTTGCCGCCATTGTGGAATCCGGATCTCGCGCGCTGAACGCCTGATGCCATGGAAGGCATGCTCGGAAGATTGCGCCGACGAGATTTGGTCCAGGCGAGAACTGAGGAAGCATCCATAATCTATGTTGTGATTGGGATTGAGAACGGCGAGCGGCTAATCACTGAGAGCGCTAAGGGTTGTTGTCCATTCGTCGTTGATGGTCTGGATCGGAGCGAGTCGATCAGGAAAGTGCTTGTGTCGCGCCATGCGAGAAGTCAGTCCATATCGGAACTCCCATTCTCCGGTTGAAGAGAACAAGCACGCGGCTACGACATCGAATCCATTGGCCAAATAGAAGCGGGACGCAGGGTCGCCCTTCGAGGAACGAGTCTTCTGCACTTCGACCTTGAAGGAGCCGCTGGCCGACCTCTTTGGGCTGGCGTTCTTGCATTCGATCCGCAGGGCCTGGCCGTTCGACAGAACCACGTTGAAGTCGTGCATTGCGTCCACATCGAGCCGCTCTACCGCCCTTACATCCGGTGCTGATTGGAGCGAATGCTCCAGATGGAACTCCGCGACCCCGCCCCGGACCGCGACTGAAAGACGGTTGCGCCCGCCGATAATGTCAAGAATCTGTTCGCTCGTCAGGGCGAACTGCTCCTCCAATACGTGGCGACTCTGCGCCTCGGCTGTTTCTGCCGGTTGCGCGATTCTGACGGCGGCTGAATACCGCAAAGGTTGGTCAAGGTGCATCGACGAAGCGCGGCGTTCCAATCGCACATAGTCGATCAGACGATCAGGCCGGAACGCGACTACTGTTTCGAGGTTCGTCGGCGAGCGAGGTTCGCTGCGTTTTGTGCCTGCGCGGTTGATCTTTTCCCATACATGCCAGCCCGCCTTCTTCGCCTGCTCGATTTCGAGATCTTTGGCGTAGAAGGAAATCCCCATAGGTAACGGATTCCAAAGATTCGCATCCAGACCGATAATCACGCCGTCGTCAAGATCGACGCCGACAACGATAGTCACGTCCACGCCGGCGGCATCGGATCCGATCGGATGCTCCTGTTTCCACGATCTCTCGGCACCGTATCGAAGTTGGCCACGGACTTCGTCAGTCGGGCGGTTTCTGATGGT
Organism: Herbiconiux liangxiaofengii; assembly: GCF_041927335.1. Classification (NCBI taxonomy): domain Bacteria; kingdom Bacillati; phylum Actinomycetota; class Actinomycetes; order Micrococcales; family Microbacteriaceae; genus Herbiconiux; species Herbiconiux liangxiaofengii. Next base: position 141,357 of record NZ_JBHFHD010000014.1, read on the forward strand.
GTTTCGCGTTACGCGGAAAGGGTAGATGAGCACGCCGATTCGCTCGTCGGAGTCCATCTGAACCCCGACATAGATCGGTGCGCGATTTGCGTCACTGGCGTAAATAACGCGACCGCCAGAAGCTCGAACGGCGTCAAGGATAAACGCATGCAGGTCACTGCGTGCCTGAACTCGATAGACCTCGCCGAAGTCTCGTCCAGCGAGCAACTCTTTCTCCACAGAGACCCCTTCTCCCCGAACCGTCCACCAACCCCGCACATTGCGCTGGGCATGTCGGTGGTTATCGGCAGACTCGTCTCGACGATACTGGTCAGACATACACGGCTCCCAAATTGGGCCGTGTGCGCGTTCATAGAAAAGAGATGGCATATGGGCGAGCAGCTCCCAGTCGTGAGCCTGTTCTCCGGGGCAGGAGGGTTGGATCTCGCTGTCGAGCGAGCGGACTCCGAACCACTAGAGCCTGAGGATCTTGGCGGTGGACTTCTACGGGTTTCGATCGCGACGGACTACAACGAACCCGCACTACGAACGCTGAAAGCCAACTTTGACGGTGCCGCGACGTTGACCGGTGACATTCGCAACGTTTCGACCGAGGAGATCCTTGCCGCCGGGGGTCTGCGGGAGAAGGAACCCGTCCTCGTTGTTGGTGGTCCTCCATGCACGCCGTTCAGCAAGTCCGGATTCTGGCTCGAGCAAAAGCGCGAAAGTCGAGACCCAAATGCCTCTCTGCTCGACGAGTACGTCCGCGTCGTCCGCGAGTCCCGCCCTGAGGCATTCATCCTCGAAAACGTGCAGGGTTTGACTTACAAGACGCATAAGGCGCAGTTTGAACGGCTTCTTCGGAGCCTAAGCGAACTCGGATACAACCCTCAGTGGAAAGTTCTCCTCGCTGCGGACTACGGCGTCCCTCAACTACGGCGCCGCGTTTTCGTCGTCGGCCGTCGTGATGGCGAAAAGTTTGTGTTCCCGGAGCCGACTCACTCCGGCTGGAGCGAACACACCCGCGTCGTTGATACCAGCAAGATCCCGCACGTTACTGCGGCGCAGGCATTCTTCGGTCTGCCCCTTCTCGACCGCGCGACCGAGGATGAGATTGTTGACGGAAATTTCGGGCAGCTCGCAGCTGAGATTCCGCCTGGCCAGAACTATTTATGGCACACCGAACGTTATGGCGGCCGCAATCATTTTGAATGGAGAAGTCGGTACTGGACCTTCCTCCTCCGACTTGACCCCAATAGGCCCTCCACCACACTTCAGGCGCAGCCCGGCCCTTGGGTCGGTCCCTTCCATTGGGAGAATGTGCCAACGTCGTCTGGCGATGAGAGAGCTAGGCGACTCCGAGTCAACGAGATGTTAAGACTCATGTCATTCCCCGACGATTTTAACGTCGTGGGCTCTCGCGCAGATGTGCAACGCCAATTAGGGAACGCAGTTCCGCTCGAACTAGGGAAAGCCGTTGTCCGTGCACTCATGAGCCAGCTTGGCTACATGGGTCGCAAGACTCAGCGCAACGTTGTCTCCGCTTGACAAGCTCGATGCCGGCACCTGTACTCTGCGCCGAGGGGCCGCACATGCATCTTGATCAGGGGGAGTGCCGTTGGCCAAGTCTGGCAAATGCCGGATCACGACGTTTCCACCTGCCAAGATGATGTTGATACTGAACGGCGAGCCAGCAAGGGGCCATGGATGAGCGCACGTACGATCCATCCTTTTCCGGCGCGGATGGCGCCCGACATTGCACTGAACGCCATACCTGTGCTCGAGGAGCGAGTGCTCACGGTCCTCGATCCCATGTGCGGATCGGGAACGGTTCTGGCCGCAGCTATGGAGCGTGGCCACAACGCGGTCGGGGTTGATATCGACCCGCTTGCCGTCATGATGTCAAAACTCACCATCACCACACTTGAAACTTCGGAAATTTCCGCGTGTGCGAAGGACGTAGTCGACCGCGCCACGCGCACAAGCGGCATCGCTCCCTGGGGTGTTGATCCCGAATCAGAGAAGTTTGTCGACTATTGGTTCGCTTCGAAACAGAAGCAGCAACTTATTGATTTGACGACCGCGATAAGCGATCTGGACGATGGCGATGTGCAGCTCGCGCTTCGGCTCGCGATAAGTCGGATCATCGTCACGAAGAGTTCGCAAGCATCACTGGCCCAAGACACGTCTCACAGCAGGCCCCATCGGGTGCGCCTCGAGTCGGAGTACGACGTATTTGGCGGGTTTCAGCGCTCAGTGAAGCAATTGACCGGAATGCTTGAACGTCGGACCCTCACCGGAACCGGCAGGGTAAATCTCGGGGACGCTCGCGACCTTGAAGGCGTCGACGACAGCTCGGTAGATATTGCCGTAACGTCTCCTCCTTACCTCAATGCGCTCGACTACCTTCGCGGTCATAAGCTCGCACTCGTTTGGTTTGGTTACACGATCTCTGAGCTCCGAACTCGACGAAGCTCGAGTATTGGAGCGGAACGCGGACTCGATCACGACGCCTCTGAAATCGTAGGATCGATCATCGATACGATTGAGGCTGAAGCAGTGGACAAGTCAGTTCTGAGACGCCCAATGCTCGAACGGTTCGCGCACGATTGCATCGGGTTCGCCGGACAGCTTGCTTCGAAAGTGAAGCCCGGGGGAACCGCAGTCCTTGTAGTGGGCAACTCGACCCTTAGAGGGAACTACATCAGAAACGACGTGATTACGCGTCGAGCAATGGAGCACGCAGGTTTTTCTTTCGGCGATCGGAAGGTGCGACCTATTCCCGCGAGCAGTCGCTACATGGCGATCAACACCAAGAGTGCGGACTCCAGCCTCGCTAAGCGTATGCGGGATGAAGTTGTCCTGACCATGGCGAGGTAGCGAATGCCCGAACAGTTAGGCTTCAGGGCGCACGCGCGACTCCTCACCATGCTCGGTGAGCAGCTCATCAAGAATGAACGCGTCGCCTTGGTGGAACTTGTTAAGAACGCCTACGACGCCGATGCAACTCGCGTTCTTGTGGACTTTCGGGGTTTTGCAGACAACTTCACCCCAGGCCCGGGCGCCACCATTGCCATTACCGACGATGGCATTGGTATGACGGACGAACTTGTCCGCACCGCATGGATGAATCCTGCGACGCCAAGCAAGAAGTTGGCAAAGGGAAACGAGCCCAAAACCACACTCGGCCGCGTTCTTCAAGGAGAGAAGGGGATCGGGCGGTTCGCGACATTCAAGCTCGGAAGCGAGGTAACTCTGGTGACGCGTGCGATCGGACACGATCGCGAGACAACCCTCGTGGTCGACATCTCATTGCTAGACGAGGAGCCCGGTGCTCAGGAATCCATCGCGATGGACCTCTACCTCGAGGATGTTCCTGCCCTCCATGACATCTCTTCTCCTACGGTATTCAACGGATCCGGAATCGCTGCGTCCACGCATGGTACTCAACTTGCGATCTCCCACATTCGAGCGAATTGGAACCGACGCTTGGTGCAGGGAGCTTTCGACGATCTGAATCGGCTCCAGCCGCTCATGTGGGGCGAACCTGCTGGGGGCGCCACTCAGGGGGCTTTCGAAGTAGTGTTTCTGCGCGACGGAGTCGATCTTCAGCTCGGAAGACAGCGCTCGGAAGATTTCGAGCGTGCTTTGGAGCACGCCGTGCTGAAGGTTCGAGATGGTCGCTTCGACGCTGAAAAGCGGACATTTGATTTGCGCTTGAATGAGCGAAGTGTCGTCCTCAGTGTCGACGACGGAGAAGTCAGAGGACTCAAGCCGTTCAAGGATCGGTTCCTGAAGGATGAGGCAAAAGACCTTCCGCTCGACACCCGTCCAGAGTTCAGTTGCGGCTCGTTCAACTTTGAGTTTTACGTTTTCGACCTCGACCGCGTGGCGCCGGATGCGAACCGGCTTGATTCGGAGCAAAGCGACCTAATCAAGGATCATCGGATCTACCTGTATCGGGACGGAATTCGTGTTTATCCTTACGGCGATCCTGACGACGATTGGCTAGAGATCGATGCAACGCGCGGCACTGAAGGCGCAGGCCGGGCTCTAAGTAATGACCAAACCGTAGGGTACGTCGCGATCACTCAAGCAGAGAATCCGCAACTGCGTGACAAAACGAGTCGCGAGGGTCTGATCGAGGCGGGTGCCGCCATTGCGGACTTCAAGGCGCTAGTAAGTACGATCCTCCGATACCTCCGCCAGCAGTACCAGCCTCATCTTGATGCAAAGTCGAGAGCGAAACGATTCGATCTAAAGCAGCACCGAATCGATAGGCATATTCAGGCCCTTCGCAACGAAGCAGATCTGCCGAAAAAGGCTGTCAGGCATCTGGACGACCTGGAAAAGGCACTTAGCGCGGAGCGTGACCTTTCGTCAATGCAACTGGCGCGGACTGAACAGCTAGCCGGTGTCGGGCTCTCGGTTGAGACTGCCTCTCATGATTTGATTCTTGCGGGGAGCGAAGCGCTCCGGTCGGCTCGACAAATCGTCGCTGAGCTAAAGCTCCTAGATCTCATTCGCGAGCCAGTGTATGCAATGGCTACCCAGCTCGTGACGCGCTTAGAGTTCGTGTCATCCCGTTTTCGGGATGTCCAGGGCCTCTTCGTATCCACTCGTCAGAAACAGAGTGAACAAGACGTCGTCCAGGCCCTTAAAAGGGTTAAGTCGATCTACGATCGCCTTCACCGAAGCAAGAATATTGAGTTCGACATTGATCCAGTCGCCAACCTCCGCGCCGTCGCAACTGAGGCAGCGATCCTTCAGCTGCTGATCAACCTGGTCGACAATGCGACGTACTGGCTGATCTCGAAGCTGATGCCTGCCGGGGAGAGCCGTATCATCCGCGCGTTCACGCCGGACGAATCAACTCTCGTCATCACCGATAACGGGCCGGGCGTCAAAGATCAGGATGCGCCGTTCCTCTTTGAGCCGTTCTACTCGGGCAAAGGCGAAGAAGGAAAGGGTCTCGGTCTCTACATTGCCCGCCAGAATGGGCTTCGAGGTGGCTTTTCCATTGCTCTGGAGCGGACCGGAGATCTGCGAGAGCTACCAGGTGCAACGTTCGTAGTGCGGTTCGGCGAGATGAAGGAGTCACGTGTCGATTCTTGAGGGTTCAGTAGTGTTCGTGGACGACGACTACGCGACGGACCAGACACACGCGAAAGCCTTCTACGAAGCGCTGCGATTTCAAGGGCGACCTGTCGCGGCGTATAAGGAAGTGCCTCCGAGCAAACACCTCGACCACTGGGATGGGCTCTCACTCGTCGTCTTGGACTGGAACTTGTCCGAACCTGAAGGCCGTATTGAGGACGTACATATCCCCGACATGGCCGCGGACGCTCAAAGGGGTGAGCTGATCGACTTTCTAGTCAGCCTGTTGGAGCGCTATTTCTGTCCGGTGTTTATCGTGAGTGCTGATGAACCAAATCAGATAGAGAAAGTGCTGAGGGCAGTTGAGGGATTCCCGGTGGACAGCCTCGGTCGCCGAGTGCGTATCCTTCAGAAGGATGACGATGACCTACTGCCGAAGCTCGAGCTCCTCGTCGCGAAAGATCCCATCCTCTCCACCTTTCGAGTCTGGGAGCAGCAGTACCAAGCTGCCAAGAATCGCATGTTTATCGACTTGGACGTCCTTGGGACGGACTGGCTCGTGTACATTTTGGAGGCCGCGCGGGAAGACGGTACGGACCCTGGATACGACATTGTCAATTCCCTGTTTGGAAACCTTCAACATCGAGTAGATCCGGTCGCATTCGACGACGCGTTGCTCGCTAGCGCGACGCTTGGGGACAACAGTGAGGCGCAGCGAAAGGTCATTCACGGTCGGAGCGTGTTGCCGGAGAAACGCCTCTACAGGTCGACGATCATGCCGGGGGATTTCTTCGGAAAGTGGCGGAAGAGTGATCCGGATGGTGCGATCTGGATGAACATTACACCGGCCTGTTACACAATCCGCGGGCGAACCAGAGCCGAAGTGCGGCTACACCTGATTCGGGGTCTCCCGGAGAACGTGCTCGACACTCAGAAACCCGGCGGGCTTCGCAGTAAACGAAACAAAGAAACGCGTTCGGCGACGATCGATGTACTTCACGACGGCAAGGCTTATAAATTCGACTTCGGCACCCTAAAGACCTTTTCCTGGTCGACCGTCTCAAAGTATCGATTGGGGAGACTATTGACTCCGTACGTGACTTACGTTCAGCAGCGGCACGCTATTTACCTAATCAGCGAGGGACTACCCGCCGTCTTGCCAGGAATGTACAAGGTGGGCCAGACTCCAGCATCACCAATTGTGGACGTACCCACGGTGATGTGACCGAGCCGATCTAAGTTCGCGATGGCGGTCCGCTCGATATATGCGGCACGTCGGATGATCGACCATACATTCGCGCTCGTGGATTGAGCTCAGCTACGAGCTGATCAGCTCAATGGTTCTTCCACCAAAGGTGCGTCCAATCTGACGTAGGCGCGTCTGAGTGCGTCTCTGAAGGGGACTGCTGGATTAGCCGCGAACGTATGCCGATTCCAACGAGACGGGTGCATAGTTCGCCCTCCAACGACCCAGGTTGGCAAATGGCGGCGGAGAATCTCGCTGCCTACCCATTTTACTTGCTCTTGGAAGTGTTTTCGGGCGGCCCCGCTGGGCTCTGAACAACCGTATGCAAGTAGAACAGCATCGCCGCAGTCCAGTGCGGTACCTATCTCTTCCCTAGCTGCTTGCCAGGGCGCAGGATCAATTCCGAGTTGGGAGATTTCGCCAGTCCGATAGCTGGCAAGGCTGAACAAATTGACGCTGATGCAAGTACGAAACCCAAGATCCTCTCTCGCCATTTCGACCCGGGAAAGTGTTCGCTGACCCGAAGTTCCACTAGGCGGATTGGAAAGCAGGGCGATGAGACATCCGCCAGGTCTAGGTGCTTCTGAGTCCACAATCACGCGGAGACAGATCCAGAAACCGAAGGACTTCGATTGCGTGAGGTGGCGATCGCTTGTTTCATCGCATCCAAACGAGTTGCGTCGAGTGGCGGGACTCGGCATTGATTCGGGATTGCATGCTCTCCGCTTCTTCTAGCGCCGCTCTAGCGACTCCGACTAGTGACTCTCTAGTTGGCTGATCGGATGGGCGAGGTTTGTGCGCCTCAGACCGCCTGATCTGAGACGAAGTCAGATATCGACTCAAGGAGCGCGCCCGACACAAAATACGGGTTGCTCGGGTTGCCTGAAACCTCAATTAAGATTGAATCTCCGTCTCCCTCGAGCACGGTGTACTGATCACCAGGCCGAAGGGTAAGTCCGCCACCGGCCTCACCTTGCTCGGCCACTTCAAAGCTCAAGCCCTTCTGAGGGCAGGCTGTACTGCTCATTTTGGCAGCGGTTCTAGTTCTCTTGAAGATCATCCTTCCACCGGCTTCCGCCGATCGAAGCCCGACATACCCGCCGATAGCAGTCATGAGACCCAGCATCACTGGTCCGCCGACCCGCTTGGCCACGGTAGTCATCAGCTGGTACTTCCCCAAATTACCCATGGTGCCCCCGACTACTTGACTGTTTGAACGAGCTTATCGGCGAGGTCAATGCGGCCTCGAACTCAGTTGCAACGGCGATTTTCACGTCGGTCTTCGGTGCAGAAGAGATAGGTGTAGCTCCACGACATGGTCGCCACGTATGTGGATTTCATTGGGAACGGCGACCGGATCTGAAATGGGTCAGCCGAGGTGGTCCGACTAGGTGGGGCTTGTCCGCTCTAAGCGGCCATTCTCCGAACCCCACGCCGGTGCCGCGTCGGGCCGATCGCCTCCGTCGTCCGCTTGCCGCCGAGGACTGCCAGCGCCTCGCTCCTGAGGTCGGGCTCTGCGAGGCCCGCGGAATCCCCCGCGACGATCGACATCGCGTTTCGTGATCTCGGTATGGGAGACGTGGCCCTCGGGTTGTCGTCCGAAGCGCGGGACGAGCTCGTGACTTTCAGCTACTGCTCTCGTTGCCTTGGGCGGCCGATTCCACAATTCGGGCCAGGAGTGAGACACCGATCAAAGCCAACCCGAGGGTCATGCAGATCTCTCGGACAATGATTGCGATGGAGCCGGCTATTGCGGGAGGGACATCGGCCGATTGGAAGATCGCCGTCAACCATCCGTCGGCGACCAAGGCCAGAGCGGCTCCAATCGCTGCGAGAACGATGCACGTGATGAAGATCTGGCGGGCTGTGAGGCGTGGGGGCATTAGCGGTCCGTTCAGTTGGGGTCGGCTGTCGAGGAGTTGCGGCAGAACGACTTCACGTCTGGGCCCAGACGTGAGAACTCGGATTCGAAGGCCAGATCATCCGGAGCCAGCCCTCGGAGTTCGGCTGAACCTGGCTTCCGGAGCATCGACTCGACTTCGGCCGTGACGCCTGGGAGAACCTTTTCGAAGGCGGCTCTGTCGGAGTCGAACATCGACAAATCCGTCGACTACGTGTAGGCAGTGCTGCTCACGAACTGAGCGCATTCGTCGAGCGGGTCCGGCTGGTAGCCCTTGGGTGGAACCGGCACGGACTGCATCGGTGGCAGTGGGACCTCGGCTAGGGCGGCGATATCTTCGACGTGCTGGCGGGGCCCGATCGCGAACTAGTTGCCGTTCTGGACGAGCCGTTGGCTGTCGGTGTCGATGGCCCAGTCTTGCAGCGCCACCAGGCTGGCAGTCGGCGAGTCGAGGACGCGGATCTGGGTGATCGAACCATCGCAGTCGACGCAGATCGTTGCTCTCATCGAGGCCAGGGGATAGACGTCGTCATGCAGCGGTAGGGCCCGCACGGACGATAGTGCGGGTTCGAGAGTCGCGGGCTCTGGGGCTAGGTGTATTGGGCCATGAGGTTGGTGACACTCCGCCCGATGACCTTCGGCATCCGAAATCGCCGGCAGGCTGGCCTACATTTACTATTAGCGGAACTTGCGCATCCGTTTTGCGAAGGGAACGGCCGAACCCAGCGTGAGCTCTTCACCCAACTGCTGACCGAGCGCGGGCTGCGCCTCGCGTGGGAACAGGTCGAGTCGACGGAACTGCATGCCGCTTGCCATGCTGCGCGTAATGATGGAGACCTGGAACCTCTGACCGTTCTGATGGCCGCCGTCTTGCAGCGACGATCATCGTCTGCACAAACGATGGCGTGTGGAAGACCTACGCCAGCGTTAGCGCGGTCGAAAGATCGCGCCGGAGCGCGGGCTTCGCGCATACCACCCGGGCGTAATGTCGGGACGTGCCGCCTGGCTGGCACGGGTCTCCGCCCACTCGGCTCGGGCTCGGTCGGCGCGGTCGAGGAACGCTGCCTCCGCCGCGGGGTTCGTGGCCGGGTGCTCGCTGCGAAGCCGAGCGATAGCTTTCGGGTCTTCGAAAGAGCGGTACTCGACGGCTAAGCGGGGGTCGAGCTCAACAGAGACCGCGCGAGCGAGTTCGAGTCCACGAGTGCTGAAGTCCTGCAGGGACACCGAGGCACGCCAGTGGAGGTCGTCGTCGAGAGCGGCGTAGTACTGCCCCTCCCAGTCTTGGAGCAGCGCGATCAGATCCGGCATCAGTCGTGTCTCGGGGTAGGGGAGCGGCTCGCTGAACCAGATCACGGAGCCGGCGTAATCCGGAAACACTCGAACCACATCCGTGGCGTAGACAAACGGCGCCTCATCCATGGCCGACACTCTACGTCGCGCCGTACCTCGAGGGTCTGCGTTACGACGACTATGAGGATCCCGTGCGGGAGAGGCGATCGATGCGGTTCAGCGGCCGTCTTTGCGACGCCGGAGTCCCACCACGAGGAGCACCGCGCCGACGACCGCGAGGGCGAGGCCGATGTAGAGCCAGGTGCGGTCGCCCGTCATGGAGCTTCCGGGGATGAGGTTCGCGCCCTGGCCCGCGAAGAGGGCTCCGACCAGCAGGGCGACGACACCGACGATGATGAGCGCCGTGCGCCCGGCTCTGCTTGTCATGGTGGTCACGCTACTCGCCTTCCGCGATCGGGCGACTGCGCCGGGCGTGATCCTCTTCGCCCGGCTCGGCCGAGGCGGAGTCGATGTTCTCCACCGCCCAGTCCGCAAGCGCGATCGCGTGCGGTAGCAGGGTCCTCGCCCTCGGCGTCAGCTCGTACTCCACCCGGGGCGGCACCTCGGGGAACGACGTGCGGGTCACGAGACCGTCATCCGCGAGATGGCGGAGCGTGCGGGACAGCATCCGTTGCGAGATGCCCGGCACGCTCCGCTGCAGGTCGGTGAAACGGAGGCGGTTGTCGTGCAGGGTGGCGATCACGAGCAGGGTCCACTTGTCGGCGACACGGTCGAGCAGTGCCCGGATGGCGCGGCCCTGGTCACCTCGGATCAGGCAGACCTTCTCGTAGTCCGACATCCGCTCGCCCCTTCGTTACACGCGTGTGCCTTTTGTAAGGCCCATCGATCTCGCCCATGCTTGCGATGCTTACTGATCGTAACCAAAGGAAGAGGTTCGCCATGCTGATCGCCTACTGGATCGTCGCCGGGCTGCTGGCCGTGTTCTACGTGTACTCGGGCGGGATGAAGGTGGCGCGGTCGAGGGAGGCGCTCCGGCCCATGATGGGGTGGGTCGACGACATGCCTCTCGGTGCCGTGCGGGTCATCGGTGGCCTCGAAGTGCTCGGGGCGATCGGGCTCATCGTTCCGCCGCTTGTCGGGATCCTGCCGTGGCTCGCCCTCGCGGCGGCTGTCGGGCTCGTGCTCGTGCAGGTGGGTGCGGCTGTCGTGCACCTTCGGCGCGGCGAGAAGGTGTGGATGAACGTCGTGCTGGCCATTCTTGCGGGAGTGGCGGTGTGGCTGGCGACGGTGTGGCTCTGAGGCGGTCAGTGCTCGCCGTTCGCGGTCTCCTCGATCCAGTCGATCGCCGCATCGGACAGGGCGATCCCGTCGGAATCGGACTCTCCGACCCACCACGCGCCGGCGGCTGAACCGCCACCCGCCTCGGTGATCTCGCTCACCAATGCCGCCGGAACCACCTCGCCGTTGTGCGCTGTCAGCCACTCGCGCGTCTGGGCGCTCAGCCTCGGCCACCACTGCTCGATATCCATGGACGCAGTCTCGCACCGTTGGTGGGCTGCGGGTCAGCTGCGCGAGTCACCCGATGAGGGAGAACCGTCCTCGAGTCGGCGAGCCAGGAACGACACGCCCACCAGCACGAGCCCCAACGTCATCGTGATCTCGCGGACGAGAATGGCGATGCTGCCGGCGACCGCGTGCGGGAAGTCGGCCGACTCGAAGAGCAGGGCCAGCCATCCGTCGGTGACGAGCGCCAGGGCTGAGCCGATGGTGGTCAGCACCACGCCCATGACGAAGAGCTGGCGCGCGGTCAGAAGTGGGGGCATCAGATTCTCCGGTCGGTTGACGGCAGCCGTCAGAACCGACGACCTCGTTCATCCCCCGACTGACACGCTAGCTCAGTGCTGACAATTATTCAGCTGCCTGGCCCGAGCCCAGGAACTCCGTCATCGCCGCCGCGATCTCCGCGGACTTCGTGTGGTGCAGGTAGTGCCCGCCCTCGAGCGGCACGAGCTCGCCGCGGTCGACCTGGGTGAGCTGGGCCTCGTGCAGCTTCACCCAGCCCGGCACCTCGGGGTCGTCGGCCACTACGAACAGCAGCACGGGGAGGTCGCGCGGGAACGTCTGCGAGTGCGACGCGGCGAAGTTCGCCGGGGTGCGGGTCACTTCGTCCATGAGGGTCGGGGTCATCGTGTTGCGGTTGCTCAGGATGGCCAGCTGGCGCCGGGCCGCGTCGTCGTAGGCCGGCAGGCCGTCATACGCGCCGGGCGCGAGCGCCGAGAGCAGGCGCAGGATGCCGAGCTGCTTCAGGGCATCCATGCCCTCCACCGAGGTCGGTTCGTCGCTGCCGGGCTGGCCCGGAACACTGGTGTCGATGCCCACGAACGCCGTGACCTCGTCGCGGTAGCGGCTGAGGTACTCGAGGCCGTAGATGCCCGCGATCGAGTGGCCCGCCAGCACGTACCGGTCGATGCCCAGAACCTGCAGGGCCTCGTGCACCTCGCCGGCGATGGCAGCGGATGTGCGGGGTGCGTCGGTCTGATCGCTCAGTCCGTAGCCGAACGGCTCCACCACGACCACGCGGAACTCGTCGTCGAGCTCGCGTACGAGCGGCGCGAAGTCGAGGCCGGGCGAGGCGGTGCCGAGGCCGGGCAGCAGAACGATTGTCTCTGCCGAGGCGGGCGCATCCTGGCTCAGCACCACGTTCAGGTTCTTGCCATCCACCGGCACGAGCTGGCCGTAGGGCTGGAGTTCGTCGGCCTCTGAGGCGGTGGCGACGGCGTTCACGGTGGTCGTGGCGACCAGGCCGAGCGTGAGGGCGCCGACGAGAGCGGCTGCAGAGATGAGGGTGATCTTGGCGGGTTTGTTCACGATTGCCGTTCGGGTCGAGCTGAGCCGCCCGGGTGAAGCGGTACTCCCATCCTCGCGAGCGGGGGCGCGGGGCGGATCCGGCGGGGGAGTGAGCGGTGTCCGCCGGGCGGGGGAGAGCCGTCGGCCTCCGGGTGGTACCTGGGCACCACGCGAGGCGCACGGCGAGACATCACTGTCCGAGGCGCTTCCACCTGGCTGTTCTAAACGGCCCGGCCATCAGGGAGCCTATTAAACAACGACGGCCCCTTGCGGGGCCGTCAAACGCAAGTCTGTTAGGAACCTACGCGGGGTGTGGTCAAGACACTACCATTGCGGGCACCGCGGGGGTATTCGAAGGGGGCCATGTCAATGGCACAAAGTGCGATCGCCTACGTCGACGGATTCAACTTGTACAACGGGATCCACGACGCGTACCGCCACCGGTATCTCTGGCTCGACCTGGTTCGCCTGCTGGAACGGTTGCGGCCGACGACCGAACTGATCCGAGTGAAGTACTTCACTTCCGCACTCATTGATGAGCCGGACGCTCAGGGGCGTCACGCCGAATACATCTCCGCCCTTGAAGCGGCCTATCCAGGCAGAATCGAGGTCATCCGCGGTCGATATCAACGAAAAGACATGGTCTGCAGAACCTGCGGCGCGACGTGGCGGTCGTACGAGGAGAAAGAGACCGACGTGAACATCGCCGTCGCTCTGGTTGCCGACGCACTTGCCGGCGAAGCGGAGAACCTCTACATCGTCAGCGCCGATAGTGACTTGGTACCGGCGATCAAGCTCATCCAGTCTCAAAGGCCCGATCTCTTCTCCATCGCGTTCTTCCCGCCCAAGAGAAAGTCGGAAGAGCTGCTCAAGCTCATGCCCAGTTCCTTCGTGATCGGGCAGCAACGACTCCGCGAAGCTCAGTTACCCGATGTGGTTGACGGGCCAACTGCAACTCACTCCCGGCCCGCGAAGTGGAAGCCCGCGATGTTCGAAGATCAGCAGCCGGTTGACGTCGCTACCCTTTCCATTCCCGTTCCGAAGCCGGGACATCACCTGCCGAAGCACCGCTGAACATCCGATACTGTGCGGGCCATGCGGCGCCGACGGGGCGTCGATCGTCGAAGGCCCGAACTCGCTCCAGGGAACACGGATGCGGATGGGGTAGCTTCGCTCCTCGTGTCAGATGGTGTGGAGCAGGAGCAGCGGGTGTCGCGGGCCGCGGGCATCCGCGTGCGGGAGGCCGACCTCGGCTCGCGGGCGCTGATCGGCAGCGGGGCGGCCACCGAGGTGCACCGGCTCGACGCGTTCACCGTGCCCGGGCACCAGGGCGGGCTCGCGTTCGTGCGGGCCCGTGATCGCAGCACGCCGCACTGGGACCCGGCCATCCTGTCGCGGCTCGTCGCCCTGCGGTGGGGGCTCGAGGCGCGCGAGCGGGCGCTGCTCGACAGCGTGGCCGCCTGGCCGCTGGCCGTGGTGGAGGGGGACGACGGCGAGGTCGTGGGGTGCCTCGTGCCGTTGGCCGCGCATCCCTTCTATTACCTGCCGGCGGATGAGCCCGGCTCGGGCAAGGTGACCCAGAATGCGAAGTGGCTCGTCGTCGCGCCGAAACGGGCGCGGCGGGCCGGGGCTGTGGCCGTGGGCGAGCGCGACGCGGTGGCGCGGGTGACCGTGCTGGCGCGGGTGTGTCTGCTGCTCGAGCTGGTGCATCGGCGGGGAGTGGTGTTCGGGGATCTGTCGGAGCGGTCGGTGCTGTTCGGAGTCGGGGGCTACGACGGCAGCGTGGGCGACGGCGGCGTGGGCGACGGCGGCACCGGTGCAGGCATGGGCGCTGTCGCCGAGGCGTTCGTGGTGGGATGCGACGGGGCCGCGTTCGCCGGTGAGGGAACCGTGCAGCGCAACAGCGCGGGGTGGGCGGTGCCGTCGACGTTCGACGTGGCGGACGAGGGGGACGGGCATCCGGAGGTCTCGATGTCGCGCGAACCGTCGGTGCAGACGGTGGAGACCGACCGGTACAAGCTGGGACTGCTGATTCTGCGGGTGCTCGCGCCGGCGGGCGACGGGCTCGAGCGGAGCCGCGACGCCTCGCGGGTGGACGCGGTGCTCGACGAGACCGGGCAGCGGATGATGCGGGCCGCTCTCGGGGAGGATGCGGCGGGCCGGCCGAGCGCATCCGACTGGTACGCGTACCTGCGCGGGGTGCTGATGGCGAACCTGTCGGCGCCCGTTCTTCGGCGGGTCTCGGTGAGCCCGGCGCTGGTGGCCGAGGGGGATGAGGTTCGGCTCGAGGTGGAGGTCGACGGCGCCCAGGAGCTCGTGATCGAGATGCCGGGGCGGGCCGACATCCGGCGCGAGGTGGGCGGACGGGTGGTGCTGGAGCGGTTCACGGCGCGGCAGAGCGGGCGCATCGGGGTGCGGGCGTCGAACGCGCACGGGTCGGTGGGGGCGGTGACGGAGGTGGTGCGGGTGCTGCCCGTGCCGTCGCCCGCGCGGATCGCGGTGGCGGCGCCCGAGGTGCCGTCGTCGTTGGGGGTGGTGCCCGATCTGGCTCCGTTGGAGGCCGCCATGGGGATCTCGCTGGCGCCGGTGAGTGGGGGAGATGCGGGGTCGGGCTCCGGGTCGGCCCCGCCGTCGCCGTCGCCGTTCGAGCGGATGGCCCGGTTGAAGGCCGACCTCGACGCGGATGCGCTGCCGCTGCGCGACGTGCTGCGCATCGGCGTCGAGGCGGAACGGGTGTCGCGAGAGCGGATGTTCCCGTCGTTCGAGGAGTTCCTGGGCGACATCACGTCGTCACGTGGACGAGACGACAAGCCCTCGAGCTGAGACGAGGTGAGCGCCTCAGGCAGCGGGTCTACGGCTGCGAAACGTCCGCCGCGGCGCGCGCCGACGTCACCGCCTGTCCGCGTTCGGTGCTCGGGAAGGCTGCCGCCGCATCCCGAACGCCCGCGGCGTCGAAGTTGGCGCCGAAGAGCGCGCTGCCCGGCTCGAGGTTGATGCTCTCGCGCAGGGTGCCCACGCGCACCGGGTCGAAGCCCGAGGCGTTCACCAGGGTGGCCACGTCGGCGAGGTCGAGCTCGTCGTCGCCCGCGATGCCGATGGCGCGGCGGCCGGGCGCATCCGCCGGCCGAGGGCCCTCGTCGAGGTCGTGGTAGCCCATGTGGTTGAAGGCCTTCACCACGCGCGAGGTGGGCAGGAACGACTGCACGAGCTCGCTCGTCGAGACGCGGGGGTCGTTGAGGTCGTCGCGGATGCCGTCGACCTCCCACCAGTAGTTCATGGCGTCGATGACGAGCTTGCCCTCGAGCTCGTCGACCGGGATGCTGCGGTACTTGCCGAGGGGGAGGGCGAGGATGACGACGTCGGCGTCGCGCGCGACCTCCGCAGCCGTGCCGGTGGTGGCGCCCGGCACGAGCACGTCGATGATGAGCGCGATCTTCGAGGGGCTGCCCGAGCCCGCGATGAGCACGCGGTAACCGGCGGCGAGGAAGAGGCGGCCGAGCACGGTGCCCACCTTGCCGGCGCCGAGGATGCCGATGGTGGGGAGGGTCGCTTGGTCAGACATTCGGGGTCTCCTTCTGCTGCTGCGGCAGCGGCTCCTGCTCGGTGCGCTGCCCGGTGCGCTGCTCGGTCTGGGCCTGCTGCGCGAGCAGCTCCCGCACGCGCGGCGCGACCCGCGTGCCGAACAACTCGATCGTACGGGCGCGCGCATCCACCGACAGCCCGCCGATGTCGTACTTCAGGTCGAACCGGCTGATCTGCAGCTCGCTCGTCATGCGCACGATCTTCTGGGCCACCGTCTCGGGCGACCCCACGAACAGCGCGCCCGTGGCGAGCTCGAGGTCGTAGCGCTCGCGGGTGGGTGGGTAGAAACCGCGCTCGCGGCCCATCTGCGTGACCATCGGCTGCCACGAGTTCCACCAGGTCTCGGCAGCCTCCTCGTCGGTGTCGGCGATGAGGCCCAGTGCGTGCTGGCCCACCGGTTGCACCGGCTGACCGAACTGCTTCAGTGCCCGGAAGTAGAGGTCGACATGACCGGCGAAGCGCTCGGGCTGGCCGCCGATGATGGCGAGCATGAGGGGCAGGCCGTAGCGGGCGGCCCGGATGACCGACTCGGGGCTGCCGCCCACGCCGATCCAGGTGGGGATGCCGCCCGGCCGCATGGTGGGGTGCAGTGTCTGGTTCACCAGCGGCGCCCGCACCGTGCCCTCCCAGGTGGTGGGCGTCTCGCGCTGCAGCTTCATGAACAGCTCGAGCTTCTCCTCGAAGAGCTGCTCGTAGTCTTCGAGCTTGTAGCCGAACAGGGGGAACGACTGGGTCTGGGATGCGCGGCCGAGCACCAGCTGCGCGCGGCCGTTCGAGAGCGCGTCGAGCGTGGAGAACTCGTTGTAGAGGCGCACCGGGTCGTTGGTGCTGAGAACGGTCACGGCGGTGCCCAGACGGATGCGCTCGGTCGCCGTGGCGATACCGGCCAGCAGCACCGGGGTGGCCGAGTCGACGAAGCCCTCGCGGTAGTGCTCGCCGAGGCTGAACACGTCCAGGCCCACCTGCTCGGCGAGCTTCGCCTCCTGAACGAGCAGTCGCACGGTCTCCGGGTCGGAGAGGGTGCGGCCGCCGTCGGTGGGGACGTCGCCGAACGAGTTCAGTCCGAATTCGATCGAACCAGCGGTCATGGGGGTGCTCCTTGTGCCTGTCGTGTCACGGATTCCCGTGCTCTATTGACGTGTCAACTAGAGGCGGGTGTCAAAGATTCCCACTTGGCAACGGTCGAACGAGGCAGCACGCCGTCAGCGTGCGAGCCTGATCATCTCTTCTGCCTGCAGCCGAACGCTCGCGCGGCTGTCGGTGAGGGTGACGCCGTTGTCGCCGAAGACCTCGAACGTGAGCTCCACGATCTCGTCCGGGTCGACGATTTCCAGGTGGCGGATGAGCGCGACGATGTCATCGTGATCCTTCAATCGCCCTGCCGCCATCTTCATCGCCAGTAAGAACCGCGGTGACGCGATGCGCACGTGCAGGCCGCCGATCTCGATGGAACGCGCATCGGTGTCGTCGATCTCGAAGCTCATGAACGCGAACGCGCGCTGGTTGATCCAGCCGTCGGGGAGTCCACGCTCCCGAGCCATCTCGGCGGCCTCGCGTTCGACCACTGCGAATGGTTTGAACCACCCGTCCACGTCCTCGGTCGCGCGGCGTGACCCGAGTCCGATCGCCATCGCGGTTCCTCCGACGAGGTAGGCGTCCACCGATTCCCCACGACGCTGGATGCGTTCCCCGAGTTCATCGAGGAGTGCGCGTAGTTCATCGCTCGTGAAGAGCCGCGACTCCGTCATGCCGAGGTCAGGTCGCGAGCGCGCATGATGATTCCCTTGTTCAGGAAGGCAGGCTCTGCTGTGACTTTGAGATGTGCGAGGTACTCATCTGAGTAGTCGGCGTCAGGGCCGGGAACCCATTCGCCCTCGAGCCGCGGTTTCTTCGTCCAATGTGGGGGAGCGATGCCGCGGTTTTCGGCCTCCCAAGCGACGGCTGTCGCGAGCAGGGTGTCCCATCGGCTGTCGAGGATCTCGGCCGGCTTCTTGAGGAAATCTGCGATCTCGTTCTCGGTTCGAGCCTGTCGAAAATGGTCGATGGCTTGTGTTGTGAGTCTCAATGCCGCGGAGGTGTCCGCCGCCTCGAGCTCGGCGCCGATGGCTTCTGCAGCGGTCCTGGCGCTCATCAGGTGCCGGTCGGCCATCGTCATCGGTACCGTCGAGGCGTCGAGTCGTTCGCCCAGAACGGCGAGTGCTCGCTCGAGGGAGGACAGCTTGATCGTTCCCACCCGCTCCGACCGCTCGAGCTGCGAAACCGCCCCGGCCGTGACGCCCAGACGATTCGCGAGATCGTAGATCGACAGCCCGAGACGCGCTCTCGTGGATCGGATCAAGTCTGACATTCACGCTCCTTGTATAGCTATAACTATACATTGCGGCGTGATCCAACCCCGGCCTCAGGCGCGTGCCAGGGAACACAGATGCGGGTGCGGTAGCTTCGCACCTCGTGTCTGGACGTGTCGGGGGCGCTGTGCGCGCATCCGGGGTTCTGACCGACGTCACCTCCCCGAAAGGTCGCCGCTGAATGGCTCGTCGCTACAACTCGAACCCCGTGTCGAACGGCATGGCGTGGCTGGGCGGCGCCCGCCTCGACGTGCTGCAGGATGCGCCCGGCGACCGCGCACGGTTCGTCGCCATGGGCGGCGTCATCCTGAGCACGGCCTTTCTCTCGGCGGTGTCGGCGGCGTTCGCGCTGAAGATGGCGCTCGGCGCCCCCATCGCGGTGGCCGTGCTCGTGGGCGTGTTCTGGGGTGCCATCATCCTGAACCTCGACCGGCTGCTGATCATCGGTATGGCCAAGCAGAAGGGCGTGTGGCGCAACATCGCGCTCGCCCTGCCGCGCGTGGCGCTGGCGCTCATCATCGGCACCGTGATCTCCACCCCGCTGACGCTGCAGATCTTCTCGGCCGAGATCAACTCCGAGATCCAGGTGATGCAGGCCGAGGACAAGGCGGCGTTCGAAGAGCGGATGGCGGCCGACCCGAGATTCGCCGCCATTCCCACGCTCGAAGCGTCGATCGCCGCGAACCAGGCCATCGTCGACAAGGGGCTGCAGACCGACCTCTCCTCCGACCCGAACTACGCCGCCGCCGTGGCCGCCACCGCTGCCGCGCAGCAGGCCTACGACGCGGCCCAGGCGGCCTATCTGGCCGAGATCGACGGCAGCGGCGGCACCGGCGTGCGCGGCGACGGGCCGGTGACGGCCTCGAAACAGGCGGCTCTGGATGCGGCCCAGGCCCGGCTCGACGCGGCCAAGGCGGCCGAGCAGGCTGCGGAGACGGCCGCCTCGTCGAACCTGGCCTCATCCGCTCAGAGCCGGCTCGACGCCGCCAAGGCGCAGCTGGAGTCGGACAAGGCCACGCTCGCGACCGCGCAGTCGCAGCGCGACCAGGAGCAGGCGGCCTACTCGAGCGCGGTGGACAACAGTGCGGGGCTGCTGTCGCGGCTGTCAGCGCTGTTCCGGCTCGGGGAGGCGAACGCGCTGCTCAACGTGGCGCACATCATGATCGCGGCGCTGTTCGTGTGCATCGAGCTGCTGCCGGTGATCGTGAAGGTGCTCGCGAACCTGGGCGGGCCGACCGCGTACGACCGGCTCGTCGACGTTCGCGAGGACGGCGAGGTGTCGGGTGGGGCGATCTGGGCGTCGGAGCGGGCCCGTGCCATCGAGGTGGAGGCCGGCGTGCAGGTGTCGGTGGCCGAAGACCGGGCCGAGCGGCAGCTGGAGTTCGGCAAACGGGTGAATCAAGCCGTGCTGGAGCAGCAGGAGGCCGTGATCTCGCGGGCGCTCGAGGTGTGGGGGTCGTACGCCGGGGCGCGGGCGGCGTCGCGGATGGAGGAGTGGGAGCGGGATCTCGAGGCGTCGGAGGGTTCGTCGGAGCAGGCAGAGAACGGGGTAGCCGGGGCCGCTGACGGCACGGGGGCCACCGACGTTCTGGAGGCCCCGCGCTCGCGCGACGTCGCCGGGCCGCGTGTTCCCGCGAAGCCGCGGGGGGCGGGGAGCCCGTTCGGGTTCGCGCGTTCGCGGGGCTGGACCCAGCCGGGAGAACCGGCCCGGCAGAACGCGGGCACCGGGTCGGACGACGGCGTCTCCGAACTGAACGAGCTGTTCCGCGATGAGGACTCGTCGGCCGACACCGAGCGCTCCGGTGCCGTCGCGGGTGGGACCGATGCGGCTCGCCGCCCCGACGACGTCGCCACACGTCCGCTGCCGCGGAACACCGACCGGGCGGCCTACCTGCGCCGCGCGGGGCTGCCCGACCAGATCTGACGCGGGCAGCGCCCCCCGTTCGGGGCGATCCGCCCGTTCGCCTTGTTCGGCGAGCTCGTGACGCCCTAGCATCAGGATCGGGTGGCCGTGGGGGCGGCCCGTGAACCTGGGGGACTGGTCGCTGTGGCTCGACGAACTCATCTGTGGTCGGCCTCGCGCCGTTTCCGTTCTGTCGTGGCGGGGGTGCTGGCTGCGGCGACCGCCGTGTCGCTCGCCGTCGTCGCCACCGGGCCCGCGCAGCCGGCCGAGGCCGCCGGTACCACCATCACGATCTCGGGGGTGGTGACCGATTCGGCCACCACGTCGCCCCTGCCATCCGTCGACGTCGTCTGGCGTGCGTCGGACGGGACGAGTCCCGACGTGAAGGCCGTCACCGGCACCGACGGGCGCTACCGCCTCGTGGTTGCGGCGGGCGCCTACGGCTGCGTCGTCTCCGACAACGCGGCCAAGGGCTGGCGCACCTACCAGGCGGGATGCGCAGAGCGCAGCGCCGACACCACCATCGACATCGCGCTCAACCCGGGCGCCGTCGTCACCGGCACGATCACGCCCCCGGCCGAGCTCTCCGAACCGACCTACATGCAGGTGTCGCTCACCCGCATCGGTTCGCCCAGCTACTCCGGCGGCAGCGTGCGGTTGACGCCGGGTGAGTCATCCACCTACGCCTTCGCCACCAACCCGGGCGACTACATCGTCTCGTTCCAGGGCGACGGGATGCTGACCCAGTACTTCGACCAAGCGGCCACCCAAGCCGAGTCCCGCACCGTCACCCTCGCCTACGGCACCCCCGCCACCGGCATCGACGCCGTCATGCGCTATGCCGACCACGTGATCACCGGCACCGTCACCGACGACCTCGGGGCCGTGGTGGCGGGTGTCGACGTGACGATTCAGGATGCCGCGAACCAGCAGTACCTGGGCTCGGCCCGCACCGCTGCCGACGGCACCTACCTGGCGCGGGTACCGAGCGGAGACCGCGTCGTGGTGAAGTTCGCCCGCGGCAGCGCCGCCTTCGTGTACTGGAACAACGCGGCGACGTTCGCCGCCGCCACCCCCATCACCTTCACTCAAGGGGTGCCGGCGACCGTGACCGGCATCGATGCGGTGCTGCCCCGGGTGTCGTCGATCAGCGGAAAAGTGACGCTTCCCTGGCCAGACGCGAACCGCAGTCTCTACGTCGAGCTCCTTCCGGCCGGCCAACAATACGGTGAGTCGACCGGTGTGGCCGCCGACGGCTCCTACTCGTTCCCCACCGTCCCGCCCGGGGACTACGCGGTGCGCTTCGTCTACCGGTCGTTCTCGGAGTACTACGACGGCGCATCCACCCGCGACACCGCGAAGGTCATCACCGTGAAGACGGGGGCCCCGCAGACGATCACGGGCATCGACGCCGTGCTCGACGTGGCGCGGATCGTCGGTACGGTGCCCAGCACCGCTCCGACCCTCCGCACGGCCACCATCACGGCCCTCGACGCCGCCGGAACAGCGGTGGCCACCGCCACCAACTCTCCCTACAACGGTGACCTGTCGTACGAGCTGATCGCTCCGGCCGGAACCTACCGCCTCCAGTACTCCGTCGAGGACCGGGCGACCCAGTACTTCGACGGTGCGTTCACTCTCGACGGCGCGACGCCCATCACCGTCGCCGTCGGCGCCACCGCCACCGCGAACTTCGCCGCGCTCGGCGGAGCCGTCTCGGGTGTGGTCAAGGACACCGCCGCCAAGCCCGTGGCGGGCATCACGGTGGACCTCTACACGGCCGACGACCTCTTCCTCCCCGCGTGGAGCACGACGACCGCCAGCGACGGCTCGTACCGGTTCGAGGGACTCTCCGCGAACAACTACGTGGTCGCCGCGCGCGCCACCGACTCGCTCGTCGGCTCGTGGTTCTCGCCGTCGGGTACCAAGGAGGATGCGACGGTGATCGACGTCTCCGTCAGCACCCGCTACGAGGATGCGGACCTGGTGATGACCGCGGGCGGCAACATCTCCGGCAGCGTGTCGGTGGCGCTGGCCGACCGGCCCTTCGGCGGCACCGTGTCGATCTACGACCAGAACAACTCCTGGGTTCAAGACGTGCAGATCTCTGGCTTCGGCTCCTCCGCAGTGAGCTGGAAGAGCACCGCGCTGCCCGCCGGCTCGTACATCGCGAGCGCCTTCGTGAGCGACTTCGGGCGACGGTACTGGGATGCCGCGCGGTTCGAAGACGCCACCCCGATCGCGGTGGCGGCCGGATCGAGCGCCTCCGGAATCGACATCGTCATCGCGCCAGAAGGCGGCTTCATCGGCGGTTTCGTGACGTCGGAGACGAGCGGCCAGCCCGTGGCCGCCTATGTCACCCTCTTCCAGCAGAACGAATGGGGCATGAGCTGGGTGGAGCAGGCCTACACCAGCGGCGGCCGGTACCGCTTCTCCGAACTCGACCCCGGAACCTACTTCGTGCGCTTCACCCCCAACGACTACGCGACGCCGTACCGCACCCAGTGGTGGGAGGCGGCCGACGAGCAGACCGCCACCCCGCTCGTGATCGAATCCAGCGAGACCGACCTCACCGACATCGACGCGGCGCTGCTGGACGGCATCCCCATCACCGGGCGCGTGATCGACGCGGTCAGCGGTGCTCCCGTGCCGAACCAGAGGCTGTCGATCGTCACCAGTGCCCGAAGCGTGTACACCTACACCGACAACGACGGCCGCTTCACGCAGGGCGTCGACGCGCCTGGCCGGTACACGATCACCTCCGAGGTCACGAACGGCGACTACTCCCCGGCGAGCGTGTCGGTCGACGTGCCCGAGGCGGGGTTGACGGATGTGCTGGTCGCCCTGAACAAGGGCGTCACCATCTCGGGGAGCACGGTGGCCGCCAACAACTCCGCGCCGCTGTCGAACGTGAGCGTGCGGGCCACCAACGTGGCCAGCGGCCGGGTGTACTACGTCAGCTCGTACTCCGGCCAGTACGCCCTCCGCGGCGTGCCCGCGGGTACCTACCGGATCGTGTACGAGAACTACGGCGGCCTGTATGTGACCCAGTGGTACGACCGGGCCGCATCCGAGACTCAGGCCACCCCGCTCGAGGTGGGGCTGGAGGGTGCCACCGGCATCGATGCCCGGATGACCCTCGGCGGTTCGATCGTGGGAACGGTGCGCGACGAGTTCGGCAACCCGATCCCGTACGCCTCGGTGGGTCTCGCCCGCAAGGCCGGCGTCGCCCCGGCGGCCACCGGTGCCGAGGCGATCTTCTCGGCCGCCGCGCAGGGAACCCTGCTGGGCATCACCACCAGCGCCGACCAGAACGGCGTCTTCGCGACGCCCCCGGTTCCGGCCGGCGACTACGCGGTGTACTACTTCGACTGGAACCACCGCACCACCTGGTCGGGCGGCGCCGCCACGCTTCAGGACGCGACGACCGTTCGCGTGGTGACCGGAAGCCAGACGGATGCGTCGGTGTCGCTGCCCGCGCTGGCCGAGGGCGAGATGGCCCGCCAGCCGGAGCAGACGCTGGTGAACGCGTTCGCGATCACCGCTCAGCCCGCATCCGTCAGCGTGCAGAGCGGAACCGACGTGTCGTTCACGGCCTACGCCGCCGGAACCCCGCTGCCCACCGTGCGCTGGCAGAAGCAGACCGCAGGCGGGTCGTGGACCACGATCAGCGGAGCAACCGACACCACGCTCTACCTGGGAGCCCCCGACGTGGAGCTCTCGGGCACGAAGTACCGCGCGGTGTTCAAGCAGGGGAGCACCACGCTCACCTCGACGGCGGCGACGCTCACCGTCACGGTACCGGCGACGGTGCCTTCCACCCCCGCCAAACCGACCCTGTCGAAGGCCACCGCCAGCGGGTTCACCGCCACCTGGAAGGCCCCCGCCGACGGCGGCGCGGCCATCTCGGGCTACACCGTGAACGTGTACGCCCCCGGCCAGTCGGCACCCGTGCGCACCGTGCAGATCGGCAATGTGACGAGCCTGAGCATCAGCGGCCTGCTGCCCAGCACGGTCTACGGCGTCACCGTGGCGGCGACGAATGCGGTGGGCACCGGGAAGGCCTCGCCGAAGGCGAGCATCACCACCTCGGCGGTCGCGAAGCCGGGAGCCGTGGGCGCGCTCGCCGTCTCCACGCCCACCTCCACCTCGGCGGCGGTGACCTGGAGCGCTCCGGCCGACGACGGCGGATCCGCGGTGACCGGCTACGACGTGACGGTGACCAAGGGCGGAACCCCGGTGGCGGGAGCCGTGGTCTCGGTCTCCGGACTGAGCGCGACCATCTCTGGCCTCGCGGAGAAGACCGCCTACGTGGTCTCGGTGTCGGCGAAGAACGTGGCGGGCACCGGAGCGGCCACCACCGCACCCTTCACCACCCCCGCCACCGGACCGGTGGCCACCGTTCCCGGGGCGCCAGGAAAGCCGACGGCCTCGGCCACCTCGCCGACCGCCGCCACCCTGAGCTGGACGGCGCCCGCGAGCGACGGCGGCTCGGCCGTCGACGGTTACACGGTGAAGACGTTCAAGGGTTCCACCGAGGTGACGGGCCTCGCGGTGACCGTCTCGGGCACGGGTGCGACGGTGTCGGGCCTGGCCCCCACCACCACCTACACGTTCACTGTGGCCGCGCACAACGCGGTTGGCCTCGGGGCGTTCTCGGCGGCATCCGCTGCGATCACCACCCCGGCCACCACGCCGGTGGTCGTGCCGCCGGGCACGACGGGGGTGCCGGCGGTGAAGGCGGAGAGCGCCACCACGCTGTCCGCCACCTGGACGGCGCCGGCGAGCAACGGCGGCGCGGCGATCAGCGGCTACGCGGTGACGGTGCGGTCGGGCGGCTCGGTCGTGGCCGGTGCCGTCGTGACGGTGTCGGGCACCAGCGCCACGATCACGGGACTGCGCCCGGCCACCGCCTACACGGTGACGGTCGCCGCCGTGAACTCGGCGGGCACGGGCCCGGCCACGGAGTCGGCGGCGGTCACCACTCCCACGGCCGGCAAGCCGACCACGACGCGGGTGTCGGGCGCCGACCGCTACGCGGCCGCGGTGAACGTGTCGGGCCAGGCCTACCCCTCGGGAGCACCCGTCGTGTACGTGGTGACGGGCGCGGGGTATCCGGATGCGCTGAGCGCCGGCCCCGCGGCGGCGAAAGAGGGCGGCCCGCTTCTGCTCACCCCCAACACCACGCTGCTGCCCGAGGTGAAGGCCGAGATCCAGCGGCTGGCACCGCAGAAGATCGTGGTGGTGGGCGGCGTGAACTCGGTCTCGGCCGGGGTGTTCACGCAGCTCAAGGCGCTGCAGGCCAACACGGTGCGGCTCGGCGGGGCTGACCGGTACGAGGCATCCCGGAACGTGGCCCAGTACGCCTTCGGCGCCGGCGGGGCCACTGCGGCCTACGTGGCGACGGGAGCCAACTTCCCCGACGCGCTGAGTGCCGGGGCCGCCGCCGCGACGGCCGGGGGCCCGGTGGTGCTGGTGAACGGGGGAGCGTCAGCGGTCGACAGCCCGACCGCCGCCCTGTTCGCGAGCCTGAAGACCACGTCGATCACCATCGCGGGCGGTCCGGCATCCGTCTCGACCGGAGTCGAGGCGTCGCTGAAGTCGCTCGGATCGGTGGTGCGCCGCGGCGGTGCGGACCGCTTCGAGGCCTCGGCGAACATCAACGCGAACGCCTTCGGGAGCACCGACCATGCCTTCCTCGTGACGGGGCTGAACTTCCCCGACGCGCTGTCGGGCTCGGCCTGGGCCGGGCACGTGGACGCGCCGGTGTACCTGTCGCGCCAGGACTGCGTACCCGGCGTGGCGCTCGACGCCATGGCGCAGCAGGGGGTGACGAAGGTGACGCTGATCGGCGGGCCGAACTCGCTCGGGCAGGCGGTGAAGGACTTGGTGCGGTGCGGGTGAGCGTGCGGTCGGCGCCGCCGCCCGTTGCGCAGCCCGCGAGGCGGTTGCCCTATCGCGCGGGTGCTGCGGCAATCATCATGCTTGACGCTGCGCCGAGTAGAACAAGGAGCAACCTAGAGACGGCGGGGACTGAAACCATCCGGAACGAGTCCGCCGTGGCAATGAGTGTGACTTAGGCGGCAGCGCTAGGTACCTGCGTGGTCTAGACCAGACCCTGCGCGACCATCATCCGAATCAGCAGGTCGACCGAGGCTGTGGGGCTGAACGCCGTCGCGCTATCGGTACCACAGAAGCTCGGGCGGGAAAGGTCCTCCGTGCTCGGCGATGTAGGCACGGACATCCCGTCGTGCCCGATGCCATCCCGGTGCTCGGAGGGCACTCATCACCACGCCGATGAGTGCAACCAGTGAGAAGAAGATCAGGCAAACCACCGCTGCGACGAAGGCGTCGTCGCGAAGCTTCTCGAACAGAAACAGACCGCCCCACACAAAGACACCCGTCAGAGGCAGATTGAGGTACGGGTTGTGGAATACGGGCGAAATAGCCAGCCCCGGGCGGTTGTCTTTGTACCCGTAGGGGTGGAGCGACCTTCCTGCTTGTTCAACTACCCGTTCGACCTCAGGATCCCGTGCCGCCTCGTATTCATCTGAGTACCAACCCTTTTCCGACCAAGGAGCTTGGAGGTTTGGTCGTCGTCCTCGCTTCGATGGCGTCTGATTCTTCTTCACCACGCGTACTCCTCTCCCCAGTCCCAGACGAGGTCCAGACTGTCCCATGCGATTCCCGCGATGGAAGATGCCGACGCGACGGCGCCCGCTCCAACTCCAATAGTTGCCAATGCCGGGCTAGGTGCAAGAACGAGCGGAGTCAGGAGACCAGATCCGACCTCTACGGATGCAATACCGAAACCGATACCGTTCCTCGTATTGCCCCAGGTGTTTTGGTCGTCCCACTCCAGACCCATGTTCACGCCGGCAAACACCGCTCCCGCTACAGGGATGAACTTTCCCAGGCGTGACACCGACGTAGCGAAGTTCTTGATCGAGCGCGGGGCTGTAGCCCAAATCTTCCCCAGCTCCACGAGACTATTGAATCCGACGATTGCCGCGTCCCGCAGAAAGCCGGCCGCTCTACCAAGCCATTCCCGCGCCTCGTCGAACTTGACGGCCGCATCTCGCCATAAGCACCCGACTGGGTCGAGTGCGCAGGGGTCTAGACCGATACCTGGAGTCCGTTTGGCAAGTCGATGTCGTATAGACATCGACTCAGCACTGCGGCAGGCAGCTTGTGGATGACAGTTGTCATCGGTAATGACGCCGCCGGTGTAGCCGCTGCCGCCGCCGGAGTAGTAGTAGTCGGTGGGGAGGCCCTGGGCGCGGGCCGCGTAGTGGTCGCTGGCGGTGGCTGAGGAGGAACGGCCCTGGGTGGCCGGTTGGTAGGCCCAGGAGCCTCCCGACTTGCCCTGGACTGAGACCGCTGGGTCCCAGGGGCGGTTGCCGTCGAGGTCGATGAGGGTGGCGGGAGAGTTGGTGACGTAGGCGTAGCGGGCCGCCGTTTGAGGGTGGGTGAGGAGGCCGCGCCACGAGTCCGGCGTCAGCCAGGTGCCTGTGGCGGGGTCGTAGGTGCGGGAGAGGTAGGTGTTGAGGTTGTAACCCGGGTCGGTGGCTTCGCCGGTGAAGCCGGTTGGTGATGTCCACGACGCGGTGTCGAAGGATTGGCCACCCCAGTCGTCGTAGATGGCCAGTTGAGTGAGGGAGGCTCCTGCAGCCTGGGCCACTGTGGAGCCGAGGCGGTCCAGGAGCATCCAGGATGCGGGGTCGGCCGAGGGGAGGTCGGCCTCGAAGGCCAGCTCTCCCAGCGCGTCGGTGACGAGGGCGGTGGTGCCGGAAGAGGTGGTGGTCTGGATCGGAGTGATCCCGTTCCACGTCGTGCTCTCTTCCGAGGTGCCGTGCCGCGAGGTCTCGGTGGTGGCGACCTGGCGGCCCAGTCCGTCGTAGGCATAGGTAGAGGAGCGGCCTTCGCGGGTGACCGACGTGAGACGGCCGTCGGCCTGGTAACCGAAGTCCGTCGTGATGCCCGATTCATTCTGTGACGTGCGGTTTCCGTTCGGGTCGTAGTCATATGCGGCGGCCGTCCGACCTGTTGATGACGAGGTGTTCGACGCGACCAGTTGATTCGCCTTGTTGAACTGGGCGGTGACGGTAATCGCGGCCGTCGGTCCCGTCGAGGTGGAGGAGGTGCGGTTGCCGGCCGCGTCGTAGCCGTAGGTCGCCGTCGAGCCGTCAGAGCGGGTGCTGCCGGTGAGGCGGTTGAGCGCGTCGTACGTGTAGGAACGGGCATCGGTCGGAGCGATCGCCGGCGAGGGAATGGGGGCCAAGGTTCGAGTCGCCGTGGTGACGTTTCCCGATTCGTCGTACGTGTAGTCGAAAGTCAGTGAGGCGACCGATTCGAGCGGGCTCGGAGCAGTGGGCGCCGTGCGGCGATCGAGATAGTCGGCGGCCTTGACACAGTCGTCAGGTGAACCCGTCTCGGGTAGCGAGCGAGTCGCGAGGTAGCCGGTTGCCGAGGTGCACCGGTCGACGATCGTGGATACCGGTGTCGAAGAGTGAGAGAGAGGAGACGGTGTCAGGCTGGCCGACACCGTTCCAGGATGCGCGGGTTCGACCCCCGCAGCAGGTGCAGGCGTGGGCTCGTGGTGCGCGATCTGCGTCACCCGGTCGGCGTCGTCGTAGGCGTACGAGGTCGAGAGTCCGGTCGATCTGAGCTGGGAGGCGAGGTTGCCGGCCGCATCCCAGGTGTAGGCGATCGAGCCCCAGGGCGACCGGGTTGCCAACGGATGGCCGGCGTCGTCGTACTCGTAGCCGATCAACGTACCCGACGGGAGGCCCAGCGATGTGAGCCGGCCGGCCTGATCGTAGGAGTAGTCGAGCTGGGCGCCCGTGCCGTCGATCTGAGAGAGCACGCGACCGAGCGGGTCATAGGTCCAGCCTGTGGTACCCGTCGCATCGGTCATCGCTATGGGCTGCTGGTTCGCGTCGTATTCGAAGGCGACCGTGCCGGGACCGGATGCGCCCGGGTAACGCACCTCCGCGACATCCGAGCGGGCAGTGTAGGCGTACGACGTGGTCTGCCCCTGTGCGTCGAGTTGCGATTCGAGGCGCCCGGCCGCGTCGTAACGGTAGTTCCACGCAGAGCCGAGCGGGTTGGTCTCGGAGGCGAGGCGGCCGGCGTCGTCGTAGGTGTAGATGGACGCGTTGCCGTTGGCGTCGGTGGCGCGGGCGAGCAGGCCGGTGGCCGTGTATTCGTAGGAAGTCCGTACGTTCGTGTCGGCATCCGGACGCGCGAGCGCCTCATACGCTTCGGTCACGGCCGTGAGCTGGCTGACCGGGTCGTAGGCGTAGCGGGTCTCGGTGCCCAGCGGGTCGATCATGGACGTCTGTCTCCCGGCGGCGTCGTAAATGAAGGAGTGCACCGCCCCGGTCGGATCGGTTCGGGACGCCACCGCTCCGGTTGACGTGTACGCCTGGGCACTGGTGTGGCCGAGTGGATCGGTCGTCGACAGAAGTCGCCCCGCGGCGTCGTAGGACAAGATGGTCGTGCGGCCGAGCGGATCGGCCGCTGTGGTGGTGCGGCCGAGCCGGTCGTGGTCGAAAGTCCTGGTGTGTCCGAGCGCATCGACCTGCGAGGTGACCCTCCCGGCCAGGTCGTAGACGGATGCAGTCACGGCGCCGAGAGGGTCGGTGATCGACACGAGACGCCCCGCCGCGTCGTACTCGAACGTCGAGGTCTGGCCACGCCGATCGGTGGAGGCCACCAGGCGGGAGTCGACATCGAAGGTGGCTCGCGATGCCGCGCCGGACGGGTCCGTCACCGAGACGGGCCGGTCAAGCAGGTCGTACGCGTAGCGGGTCGTGTTGCCGGCGCCGTCCATCGAGGATGTCTGGCGGCCGACCAGGTCGAAGGTCGAACGGGTCTCGAGGCCGACCGGGCTGGTCTCGCGCAGGAGGTTACCCATCTCGTCGTGCTCGTACCGGGTAGTCGCGCCGAGCGGGTCAGTCGACGAGACGAGAGTGCCGACCGGGTCGTAGCTGCGGCTCCATGCCGAGCCGTTCGGGTCGGTGATCTCCACTGCGCGGTAGAGGTCGTCAAGCGCGAACGAGGTGACCGCCCCGAGTGGGTCGGTCGAGGCGACGAGCTCGTCTTCGCGGTTGTACTCGTAGCGAGTGGTCGCACCGGCCGGGCCGGTGACCGAGACCAGGCGGAACAGGTCGTCCCACTCGTACCGGGTGACGGCCCCGGTCGGATCGGTCGACGAGGTGAGGCGGTCGTTCGCATCGTAGGTGTAGCTGCTGGTGCCGCCGAGGGCGTCGCGGCGGGAGGTGAGCCGATCGCCGACATCCCACTGCATGACGGTGGTGGCGCCAAGTGCATCCGTGATGGAGGTCACGCGGTTCGCTGCGTCGTAGGTGAGGGACGTCGTGGCGCCGAGAGCGTCGGTCGAGGAGGTCGGATTGCCGCGATCGTCATAGGTGTATCGAGTCGTCGCGCCGGAAGGCGTCGCCGCCGACGTCAGGTTCCCGGACGCGTCGTAGGTGTTCGTGAGGCGGGTTCCGTCGGCTTGGACCACTCCGGTCACCTGGCCGCGTGGCGAGACCTCGAATGCGGTGGTGCGTGGTGCTCCAGACGGGCCGCCCTCATCCGTCCGAGACGCCAGCTCGCCTGTGGGCGTGTAGGTCGAGAGAACCACGGCTCCGTTCGGCTGCACTTCACGTGTGACGTTGCCCGCCGAGTCGTAGGTGTACGACCAGGTGCGGCCCGCTTCGTCTTCGTAGCCGATGACCTGGCCGGCCGTGTCGTAACTGTAGTGAGCGGTGTTGCCGACGGCGTCCGTCCGTGCGGTGATCCAGTGATGCGCGTCGTAGGCGAAGCTCGTCTGATTGCCCTCATTGTCGGTGTAGACCGTGGAGCCACCGCCAGGGGTGGTCGAGTAAGCGAACAGCCGCTCGTTGTTCTGGGCGTCGAACTGCTTCACGACTCGGCCGGATGCGTCGTACTCGTTGCGGAGGTCCGTGACGCCGGCCGCATCGATGGCGGTGACAAGCCGGTGGCCCGCGTCATAGGTGAACGTTCGTGTGCGGGCATCGGGCGCGGTGATCGCGGTGAGCCGGAAGCCGGAGTCGTAGGTGAGCGTCCAGCGGCGGCCGTCCGGGTGCACGAACGCGGTGATGTGTCCGGTGGAGTCATTCTCGACGGCGATCGTTTGGCCGCCGGCATCCGTGATCCCGATGAGCGGGATGAAATGTGTGGTGTCGGCATCGACGGGCGCGCCGTAGCGGAGGGTGGTGACGTTGCCCTGGCGGTCGACGTGGCGCGCGAGTTCGCCGATGCCGTCGATGTCGGCCGCGTCGAACTCCCAGTTCTCCCCCGTCTGCGCGTCGGTGAGGAGCAGCTGGCCCGCACCGGTCTCGCGAAGCGACTGGCGGAGGCCCGCCTCGGCAGTGTAGCCACCACCACCGTCGCCCCGGAAGACGAAACTCGCGCCGTCGCCACGCACGATCAGCACCGAACCGTCGTCGAAGCGCTGGGCTCGGGCGCCCACGCCGAAGGTCCAACCGAGACCTGCGCGAGACTCCCGCTCGTCTTGCGAGTTGTAAATCAGTGTGAGGTCGATGACCTGATCGCCCGGGCCCGTCAATTCGAAGATCGGCTCGTCTTCGACGAGGTTGCCGGTGGAGAACGAGACCGGATCGGCGCCGTAGGTCTGGTTGTTCTGGTAGCCGAGGCTGCGCCAACGCTCGAGCTCGGCAGCGCTCGGCGGGGCCGGCCAGCCGCCTGTGACGGGGCTCGTGCAGTTCGCGCCTCTACTCACCAGATAATCGCCGATCGACTTGGCGGTGCCGTTGACGATGGCCTGGAAGCCGGCAGGGTCGTCGATGACGCCGCGGTCGTAGTTGTTGTCGAGATACAGGGTCTCGAGGTGGGCGACTGCTCCCGGAAGGCCGGCGAAGTCGGCAGCCGGGTAGCGCGGATCGCCGACGATCCGAGCGGGCCGCCCCGTATAGCCGGGCAGGGTGCTCACGAAGGAGTCGCCGAGGGCGTTGTCGTCGGCGTTGCCACGCGGATACGATTTGCTGCCGCCGGACGTCGGCCCCGTGTCCCAGGCGGTTCCCGTGGCGGCGTCGAACGCCAGCGTGACGGTGGCGTCGGGAGTACGGGCGGCGGCGATGGCGGCTCGCATCGAATGGGACACCACGGGGGTGGCCGGGTCGTCTCGCGTGATCGTGACGTCGGCCAGACACTGGACGGCGAGCAGCGCGCGCACGCCCTGGGCGAGGGCGATGTTGTAGGGGAGTTCGGTGACGGGCGGAGCCGGGGTGGTGGCCCAGCCGAGATCGTCGTCGGGGTCGAGCACCACGCGGGGCCGAGGGCTGGCGCGTTTCGGGATACCGATGACGACGAACTGGGAGAGGTGATCGAGCTCACCCTTGACCGCGTTCGTGGTGGCATCGAAGTAGGAGGGGATCGGACGCCACGGAGTGCCGTCGTGTTCGCGGGTGTAGATGGTGAGGGTGGAGGGATCGAGATCGTGCTCGGCGACGGCCGCATCGTCGACCGGAAGCGTGAGGCGGATACCCGGGATCACGTCGATGGCATGGGCGGAGGGGCTCGCGTCAGGAGAACCGGTGCCGGAGTTGCTGCCGGACGAGGCGTCGGCATCGGCGGGATCGGTCGGGACGCCGACCCTCGTGAAGGTGGTTGGAAAACGCGTGACCTCAGTTCCCTCGGGCGACGTTGCGGTGATTTCGAGAACGCGGGAGGCTGCGAGCCCGCCGGATTCGGACTGGGCCGACTGCAGCATCCGTTCGCCGAGCGTGTCGGGCTGGGTGACGAGGACCTCGAGCGGGTCGGCGAGCTCTCGGCCCGAGAACGTGACCGAGGCTCCGGTCGATTCAGCGGTGATGGTCGATTCGGTCTCGGGCGCGATCGATCCGCTGGCGATGGGCTCGGGTTCGGGCGTCTGCTCGTCGGGCGCGAGGGGCAGAGCAGCCGCGGCGTCGCGCACGTGGTCGAGGGTTCGCTGGGCGAGGCGCTCGGCCAGCATCGCCGGAGAGGCGATGGACGGCGTGACTCCGGCGCCGAGTGCGAGCGCGGCGCACAGCACGATGGCGCCTGGGACACGCAGCCGTCGGCGCCGTCGCACGCGACGACTCAGGTGAGTGGTGACGATCACGAGACGGTGTCTTCGATGGCGAGCGTGCGCGCACGACGTGCTCGCCGCATCCGGAGCAGCAGCCCGCCACCGATGAGGCTGAGTGCCCCGAGGATCGCGGCCCAAGCGATGGTTGAACCGGTGAGAGCCAGGCCGGAGACCTCGCGCACGCAGGCCTGCAGTTCGGCCGCGTCGGCGATGCCGTTCGAGTCGTAGTCCTCGAGCCCGGTAGCGCAGGTGGGGTCACCGCAGATGACGGTCTCGGCCCAGTCGGTGGCGGCGTCTCCGTCGCGGTTCTCCCGCGAGTTCGAGCAGGTGGCGTCGCCGCAGGTGAGGATCTCGGCGAAGTCGGGGATGCCATCGTCGTCGGAGTCGCGGTCGGGGTGAGCGCAGGTCGAGTTGTCGCACACCGACACCTCGACCCAGTCGGCGATGCCGTCGCTATCGGTGTCTTCCGTGCCGTCGGCGCAGGTGAGATCGGCGCAGACCATGCGCTCCACGAGATCGGGAATGCGGTCGCGGTCGACGTCACAGTCGGCGGCGTCTGCCTCGGTACGGCAGGACGACTCTGAGGAAACCGGCTGGGCGGTCACAACGTCCAGGCGCACCGCCGAGGTGGGCGGAGCCGAGGCGATCGAAATAGGTGCGGAACCGAGCAGAACCAGCAGGGTTCCGAGGGCGACTCGGAGGATGGATGGGAAGTGGGCAGGGGACTGCGATGCCACGAGGCTCCGTCTGCTTCAGCCGCTGTCCGTTCCCCAACTGACGGGGCGACCATAGCAGGGCATCGACAAGATGAGCAAATGTCGAGACCGCGAGGGGTGATTGAATGGGCGGGTGGAGCTCGAAGCCATCGACGTGATCGATCGCAAGATCATCGATCAGCTGCGCCTCGACGGTCGGCGGTCGTTCGGTCAGATCGCGCGCTACGTCGGGCTCACCGAGGGCAGCGTGCGGCAGCGGTACAACCGGCTGCTGTCACTCGGCGTCGTGCAGGTGGTGGGCATGCCGAACAGCCCGCGCATGGGCTACGTCGAGGCGCACCTGTCGATCCGCGTGCGGGGCGCCACCGTCGAGTCGGTGGCCCGGGCGCTCGCCGCGCTGCCGCAGGTGAAGTACGTGGGGTCGTGCATCGGCTCGTTCGACCTGAGCGCCGATGTGCGGTGCGCCGATCAGTCCGAGATGAACCTGCTGCTCACCGACACCGTGCGGTCGATCACCGGCATCGACGTGCTCGAGACGGCGGCGGTGCTCGAGGTGATCAAGGACGAGTACGTCTGGTCGGGCTTCCGGGAACCGGTGGGGCGGCCGACACGGCCGCATCCGTCGGCCGGGTTCAGGCCTGAGGGCTAGGGTTCGAACCCACCGAGCCGCCCACCGCCCGCTGCCCCGACTGGTCGCGCAGCCCGTTCCAGGAGTAGTCCTTGAACAGGCGGGTGAGCACGAACTGGTCGATCTTCGCCACGCCGGGGGTGCGCCGGATGTCGTCGAGCAGGTCGGCGAGCTGGCCCAGGTCGCGAGGCGTCGCCTCGAGGTAGATGTCGTGGGCGCCGGAGGTGAGGGCCACGTGACCGATCATCGGCAGCGAGGTGAGCGACTTGGCCACGTTGCGCGGGCTCGCGCCGTGCACCGTGAGCAGCAGGCGCACCGACTGGTGACCGAGGGTCAGCGGGTTGCACAGGGCAACGATGCGCAGCGTGCCGTCGGAGGTGAGCCGCTGGATCCGCGCACGGACCGTCGCCTCCGACACCCCCACGATGCCTGCGATGTCGGTGTAGGCGCGCCGACCGTCCTCGCCGAGCAGCTCGACGAGCCGCCGATCCAGATCGTCTGCCGCCATAGGCCGATTATCCCCGAGTCGGTCGCGGCGGGCGACTCAGGCGCCCAGCGCGCGCGCCAGGGCGACCATCGCCGCGCTGTCGGGGGCACGGGAGCCGTCGTCGAGCACGAGCATGTCCTCGAAGCCCACGCGAACCTCGACGCCGTCGGCGATGGCCGCGCGCACCACCGGCCAGGCCGTCGCGTCGTAGCCGTGGTACAGCAGTGGCGCCGTGGCGCCGCCCGCGCGGAGGGCGGCCGCGATCGCACGGGCGTGGGCGACGGCGGCCTCGGCTCCCTCGTCCTCGGGCTCGATCAGGATACGCACGTTCTCGTTCAGGGTCGGCGAGGCCAGCAGCGCGGGCACCTCGTCGAGATGCCAGACGGCGCTCTCCAGTACCATTCCGCGCTCGACCACGAGGGATGCGGCCTCGGCGGCACCCTCCTCGGAGAAGGCGACCGAGGCGAAGTCGGGCAGCGCCTCGACCGGCCACGCGGCCAGGTGCGCCATCCGTTCGGCATGGCCGGAACAGGTCCAGAGACCCGTGGTGGTGCCGATGACGATCGACGGGTCGACCGCGCGAACGGCGCGCACCATGGCGGCGACCGCGTCGGGCGCGATGCTCTGGCCGCCGTCGGGGGTGCGCACGTGGGCGTGCACCACGTCGGCTCCGGCGGCAACGGCCGCGGCGGCGGCGGCGGCGATCTCGGAGTCGGTGAGGGGGATGGCGGGGTGCTCGTCGCGGCCCCGGCCTCCGTTGATGGCGGCCTTGATCAGCATGTGGTGCTCCGTGGTTCTGAGGGGGTGATGTGGGTGTCGCGGCCCGAGCGGGGTCAGGATGCGCCGAAACCGGCGACGGCCTCGCTCGCGCCCGTGAGGTCGCCGAGGTGGGCGCCCTGGCGGAGGGACTCGACGAGCTCGGGCTCCTCGGCGTCGTCGGCCAGCGCGGTGTCGATGATGGCCTCGACCACCGCGACCGGGGCGAAGAAGACGCCGTTGCGGTCGGCGAGCACGACGTCGCCCGGGTTCACCGCGACCCCGCCGCAGACGACGGGGATGTTCACGCCGCCGGCATCCAGCGACAGCAGCTTGGTGGTGAGCACGCTCGAGCCGCGGGCGTAGACGGGCAGGCCGAACCGCTCGACCTCGTCGAGGTCGGTGACCACACCGTCGACGATCACGCCGCGCGCACCACGGAACGAGAGGGTGGCGGCGAGCACCTCGCCCACGGGGGCGTGCCGGGTGTCGCCGCCGGTGTCGATGACGAAGACATCGCCCGGCTCGCACCAGCCGGCCGCATGGTGCAGCACGGTGGAGTCCTGGCCGGTGATGCGCACGGTGACGGCGCGGCCGACGACTCGCGTCGAACCGGCGAGACGACGGATGCCGAAGTCGGCGAAACCTTCTTCGAGGTAGTGGCCGAGCGTCGGGAACGACAGGCGTTCGAGCTTCGCCACGAGCCCGGAATCGAGCGGCGCGGGGGCGGGGCCGGAGGTGAAGGGCACGGTTACTCCTGAACGGTGACGGTGGAGACGAGGCGGCGGTTGGCCAGCGAGGGCACGATCTCGCGCACCTCGGCGGTGCGGTCGAGCGAGATCTCGACGACCTCGAATCCCGAGCTGATGGGCCCGAGGCCGGCGCGTTCGACGCCGAGCGGATCGATGACCAGGCTGTTGCCGATGCACTCGGGTGAGGACGACGAGGCGGCCAGCACCCAGCAGGTGTTCTCGATGGCCCGGGCCGTGAGCAGAGTGGCCCAGTGCTCCTCCTTGCGTGCGCCCGCCACCCACGCCGCCGACACGGACAGCACGTCGGCGCCGCGCGCCACGAGATCGCGGCTGAGCTCGGGAAAGCGGATGTCGTAGCAGTTCACCAGGCCCACCGCGACGCCCTCGATCAGCACCACCGGCGGCACCTCGGAGCCCCCGGTGACGTAGTCGCTCTCGCGGTAGGAGAAGGCGTCGTAGAGGTGCAGCTTGCGGTAGCTCTCGACGTGCTCCCCGCGCGGATTCACCACGACGAGGGTGTTGAACGGGCGATCGGTGCCGGCCGGCTCGTAGCCGCCCGCGATGATCCACAGTTCGTGCTGCACCGCCAGCTCCGACAGGCGCGCGAGGAAGAGCGGCCACTCGGCGTCGACGATCGCTCCGAGCGACCCCTCCACCTCGCCGGCCAGCAGCATCGACTCCTCGGGCAGCACGACCAGTCGGGCGCCGGCGGCGGCAGCGTCGGCCACCAGGGCGGCGATCGCCTCGCGGTTGGCGGCGGCGTCGGTCGTCGGTGCGAGCTGCACCACGGCGGCAGCGAGAGAGGGGTTCATGCGGCGACCTCGGAGGTCGGGGCGGATGCCGCCGAGTCGGCGGGGGCGACCGGCGAGCCGTCGGCGGGCAGCACCCGGGCGTCGGAGGCGGCCCAGGAGAGCACCACGGGGGAACCGTTCGCGATGGCGCCCAGCGCGGCGGCCTCGGCGCCGCTCGGCACCGACACCGTCATCACGGCATCGGAGGCCAGGCGCACGTGGAAGGTCCATTCGTCGCCGAGGAAGACACGCTCCACGAGGGTTCCGGGGATCGCGCCGAGGGGAGCGGTGCTGCCGGCCGCGGCAGCTGCAGCGGGGGCCATCGTCACGCGCTCGGGGCGGATGGCGAGCGTCACGCCCGTGCCCGGATGCGCATCCGCCGGCACCGAGGCGGGCAGCTCGCCCACGCCCGGCACGACCACCGAGCGACCCTGGGCATCCACCACCCCGTCGAGCACGTTGCAACTGCCGATGAACGTGGCGACGAAGCGCGACACGGGGGCGTCGTAGATCTCGGTGGGGCTCGCAACCTGCAGCACCCGGCCCTCGCTCATCACCGCGATGCGGTCGCTCATGGTGAGCGCTTCTTCTTGGTCGTGCGTGACGTAGATGAAGGTGATTCCCACCTCCCGCTGCATGCGCTTGAGCTCGAACTGCATCTCCTTGCGCAGCTTCTGGTCGAGGGCGCCGAGCGGCTCGTCGAGCAGCACCACCGCGGGGCGTCCGACCACGGCGCGCGCGAGCGCGACCCGCTGGCGCTGGCCGCCGGAGAGCTCGCCCGGCTTGCGCTCGGCGAACGCACCCAGCCTCACCAGGTCGAGCGCATCCCGAACCCGGCTGTCGATCTCGCGCTTCGGCGTGCGGCGCACCCGCAGCTCGAAGGCCACGTTCTCGTACACCGAGAGGTGGGGGAACAGGGCGTAGCTCTGGAAGAGCATGTTGAGGTCGCGCGACTTGGTGGGAACGCGGTCGACGTTCTGGCCGGCGAGCTCCACCGAGCCACCGGTGGGCGTCTCGAAGCCGGTGATCATGCGCATCAGCGTGGTCTTGCCGCAGCCTGAGGGGCCCAGGATGCTGAAGAACTCGTTGCGGCCGATCTCGAGGTCGAGGGGCTGCACGACCTGGTTGGCTCCGAAGCTCTTGGTGAGGCCGGTGAGCCTCACCGCCGGCGACTCGGTGGTGGTGTTCATGGGTGCTCGTTCCGTTGGTTGTTCCGCGTGAAGAGGGTCAGGAGGCGCGCACGCGGGTCCAGCCGTCCTGGAAGAACGCCAGCGCGTCTCCGGGGTCGACGATGAACTCCGAGTTGGTGAGCGAGTCGGCCGGTGCGTAGATGGCCGGGTTCTCGACCTGGCTCTGGTCTTTCACCAGGTCGAGGGCGGCGGCGTTCGTGGAGGCCAGCGACGCGTCATCCGTCACCAGCGCAGCCACCTCGGGGCGCAGCGTGTAGTTCAGCCACTGGTACGCGGCGTCTTCGTTCGCGGTGCCCTTCACGATCGAGAAGCTGTCGGTCCAGAGCGTGCCGCCCTCCTCGGGGATGATGTAGTGCACGTCGGGGTTGTTCGCCACGGCCGTGGCCGAGGTGGTGCCGGAGTAGGCCTCGGCGATGCAGGCGTCGCCGGTTCCCACGAGGTCGGCGTAGTTGGTGCTGTTGTAACCGCCGAGGATGGGCTTCTGCTCGAGCAGCGAGTTCGTGGCCGTCTCGATGTCGCCCTCGTCGGTGGTGGTGGCCGAGAGGCCGTTCACCTGGAGGCCGGCGATGTAGGCCGAGAGCATGTTGTCGAGCATGTAGACCTTGCCGGTGTACTCCGGGTTCCACATGTCCTTCCAGCCGGTGACGGGTGCGCCGGTGCAGGCCTCGTTGTAGAGGATGCCGGTGGTGCCCCAGGCCCACGGGATGGAGTGCTCGTTGTTCGGGTCGAACGAGGGGTTCACGAACTTCTCGGCCAGGTTGTCGAAGCCCTCGAGCTTGGACTGGTCGATGTCGGCCACCAGATCGCGCTGCACCATCAGCTGCACGGCGTACTGGCTCGGCTCCACCACGTCGTAGCCGGAGTTGCCGGCGGCGAGCTTGGAGATCATGGTCTCGTTGCTGTCGAAGGTGTCGACGGTGACCGTGATGCCGGTCTCCTTCTCGAAGCCGTCGATCACCGAGTCGGGGATCTCGCCCGCCCAGGCGTAGATGGAGAGCGTGCCGCTGCCGGCCGCGCCGGTGGATGAGGCGTCGCCGCCGGCGGAGCAGCCGGCGAGAAGGGTGGCCGAGGCCAGCGTCAGAGCGCCGAGCGTGAGGACCTTCTTGTTCATGGGGTGTCTTTTCGTTAGGGGTCGAGTGGTGCAGGAGGGTGGGGCTGCGGTGGTGCGGGTGGTGTCGTGCGGTGGTGCGGGGTGTTACGGGGTGGGGCCGGCGAGGATGCGGCGCATCTGCGAGACGCCGACGACGAGGATGACGCCGAGGGTCGCCACGACCAGCAGGGTGCCGAGCGCGTTCAGCTCGGGGGTGAGGCCGGTGCGCAGGGTGGAATAGATGCGGAGCGGCAGCGTGGTGGTGCCGACGCCCGCGGTGAATGTCGAGATGACGATGTTCGAGAACGAGGTGGTGAAGCTGAGCAGGAACGCGGCCAGGATGCTCGGTCGCAGCAGGGGGAACAGCACCCGCCGGAACGTCACCCACG
Organism: Herbiconiux liangxiaofengii; assembly: GCF_041927335.1. NCBI lineage: Bacteria > Bacillati > Actinomycetota > Actinomycetes > Micrococcales > Microbacteriaceae > Herbiconiux > Herbiconiux liangxiaofengii. Next base: position 181,450 of record NZ_JBHFHD010000014.1, read on the forward strand.
GCGACGCCCCCAGATCGGTGGCCGCCTCGGACAGGCTCGGGTCGAGCGAGCTCATCGCCCCCATCAGCACCAGTGTCGCGAGCGGAAGCGTGATCACCACGTGGCCGAGTACGAGGGTGAGCAGCCCGGTGGGGATGCCGGCCGTGCTGAACACGGTGAGCAACGACACCCCGAGCACGATCTCGGGCACGATCAGCGGGATCAGGATGGCGCCCAGGAAGAACGCCCGCCCCTTCACCCGGTACCGCACCAGCGCGAACGCGGTGAGGAACCCGATGGTGGTGGCGATGAGGGCTGCGATGAGGCCCACGATCGCGCTCGTGCGGAGCGAGTCGAGCAGCATCTCGTCGGCGAACAACTCGGCGTACCAGCGGAACGTGAACCCGTCGAAGCGGTAGCTCACCTCCGAGGAGTTGAAGGAGTAGACGATCAACGCGGCGATGGGTAGGTAGAGGAAGACGAACACCAGTCGGGCGATCCAGGAGGTGAGGCGGTCCATCATGCCTCCTCTCGGGTCGTGAGGGCTGCGGGTCGCGCGGTGCGGGTTGCGGGTTCGGCGGCGCGATTGCGGCGGGCGCCGTTCCGGAGCAGCAGCCCGACCCCGGCCACCGAGGCGAGCATCAGGATGAGCACGACCATCGAGAGAGCTGCTCCCAGCGGCTCGTTGCGGAACTCCGTGAACAGGGTGACGATCAGATTCCCGACCAGCGGGTCCTTCCCGCCCCCGAGCAGCACCGGGATGACGAACACCCCGAGCGTGGGCACGAACGTCAGCATCACCGACGAGGCGAGTCCGGACGAGGAGAGGGGGATGAAGATGCGCGCGTGGGTCTGCCACCAGCCGGCCCCGAGGTCGGCGGCGGCCTCCTTGAGGCTCGGGTCGATCGATCGCATGGCGGCGTAGATGGGGAACACCGCGACCGGCAGGAAGGCGTAGAGGAGCGAGAGCGTGACGGCCAGCTGGGAGGGCACGAGCGACTGCGCGTCGACGCCGAACGCGCGCAACAGCGAGATGAACGGGCCGCCGGTGCCGAGCAGCGTGATCCAGGCGAAGGTGCGCACGAGGAAGTCGGTGAGGAACGGGATGATCACGAGCACCAGCAGCACGGGCTGGAGCGAGGCCTTCCGGGTGGCGATGTAGTAGGCCACGATGTAGCCGACGACGGTGCAGACCACCGCGTTGAGCAGCGCCATCCCGAGGCTGTAGCCCAGCGTCTTCAGGTAGACGGGGTCGACCAGCTTCTCGTAGTTGGCGAGCGTGAACCCGCCGAGGTTGCCGCCGAGCGGGTCGCTCACGGCGAAGCTGTCCCGCGCGATCACCAGCATCGGAACGACGACGAGCAGCACGATCACGGCGAGAGCCGGCAGCAGCATGAGGTAGCCGGCGGCCGACGGCGCGAAGCGGCCTCGGGGGGCTGTTCTCGGTGCGTTCACGGATCGTTCCTCGGGTGTGGGTGTTCGGGCGGGACGGGACGGGGTGTCCCATCGGTTGTCGTCCATCCTGCGATACCCGGAGGGGGCGCTGTGCGGAGCGGGCCTCGAAATCCGCAGGTGGCGTGTTTCGTGTTGACGCATTTCGCAGCGGTCGCCGCACACCGGTTCCTGCGGGTTGCCTCCACACTCGCGCGGCCGGGTATCGTTCGGTGTCGCTCAGGCATATCGTTGGGTATCGTTCACGATCTACGACGGAGGTCACCATGAGCAACTCATTCCCCACAGGCGGATTCGGTGCCGGCATGAACGCCGACAGCATCTGGCAGGCGATGGAGCAGTTCCGCTCCCGCTTCGAGAAGAAGGCCGGCAGCCGCGTCGGCAAGGGCGACGTGCGCGCCGCGGTGCTCGCGCTCCTCGCCGAGCAGCCCATGCACGGCTACCAGATCATCCACGAGATCGAGGAGCGTTCCGGCGGCAGCTGGAAGCCCAGCGCCGGATCGGTCTACCCGACCCTGCAGCTGCTCTCCGACGAGGGTCTCGTGAGCGCTGAGGAGTCCAACGGACGCAAGACCTATGCGCTCACCGAGGCCGGCATCGTCGTGGCCGCGAGCGAGGGCACCAAGTCTCCCTTCGTCACCGGCGACTTCGAGAGCGAGGGCGAGAGCAAGCGCGACCACGGAGCCCTGCCCAAGGCCGGCTTCGAGCTCGCCCAGGCCGCCGCCCAGGTGGGGCGCACCGGCACCCCCGAGCAGGTCGCGCAGGCGGTCAAGGAGCTCGACGACGCTCGGCGCCGGCTCTACGCGATCCTCGCCCAGGACTGACCCGGGTGAGCACGGTCCGACCCGACCGCGGGGACGAGGTTCCCGCGGCGCGGGTGGCCCGCGCGCGCTACAACCGCATCCTGCGCTTCGCCGGGTGGAACCTGGCGGTGACGTGGTTCTTCGAGCTGCTGCTGCCGCGCATCGGGTTGCAGCGCGTCGCGGATCGCACGCGCACCAGGCGGATGCAGCGCTTCGCGCGGAAGTTCCACGTGCTGGCCGTCGATCTCGGCGGGCTGATGATCAAGGTGGGGCAGTTCATGTCGTCGCGCCTGGACGTTCTGCCGCCTGAGATCACCAAGGAGCTCGAAGGGCTGCAGGACGAGGTTCCCGCGGTGCCGTTCCCGCTCATCCGGCAGCTGGCCGAGGCTGAGCTCGGGGTGTCGCTGACGAGCGTGTACGACTGGGTCGACGAGACTCCCGTGGCCGCCGCCTCGCTCGGGCAGGCCCACCGCGCCCGGCTCGCGGCGGCGGATGCGACCGACACCGGGCTGTCGGCCGTGGTCATCAAGGTGCAGCGGCCCGGCATCGACGAGATCGTGCGGGTCGACCTCGCTGCGCTCCGGCGCGTGGGGCAGTGGTTGAGCCACGTGCGGCTGGTGTACTCGCGGGTGGATGCGCCGGCGCTCGTGGAGGAGTTCGCCACCACCTCGCTCGAAGAGATCGACTACCTGCACGAAGCGGCGAACTCGGAGCGGTTCGCCGCCGACTTCGCGGCCGATCCGCGCGTCGGCGTGCCGGCCGTGGTGTGGCAGCGCAGCACGCGCAAGGTGCTGACGCTCGAAGACGTCACCGCCATCAAGATCAACGATCACGCGGCACTGCTGGCGGCGGGCATCGACCCGGCCGAGGTGGCCCCGGTGTTCGCGGCCGTGATGTTCGACCAGCTGTTCACGAACGGGTTCTTCCACGCCGACCCGCATCCAGGCAACATCTTCGTGACGCCGCTGGCGCCGGCTCCGGATGCGGTGGGCGGGCCAGCCTGGAAGCTCACGTTCATCGACTTCGGCATGATGGGCGAGGTCGCGCCGACGATGCGCGCCGGACTCCGCACCATGCTCATCGCCGCCGCATCCCGTGACGGCAAGGGCCTCGTGGACGCGGCCCGCAACCTCGGCGTGCTGCTGCCCTCGGCCGACACCACGGAGCTCGAGCGCGCCATGACGCAGCTCTTCGCACGCTTCGGGGGGATGGGATTCGCGGAGCTGCGCGAGGTCGACCCGCGGGAGTTCCGCGAGTTCGGGGTGCAGTTCGCCGATGTGGTGCGGGCCCTGCCGTTCCAGCTGCCCGAGAACTTCCTGCTCATCATCCGGGCGATGTCGCTCACCTCGGGAGTGAGCAGCGCTCTGGATCCGGCCTTCAACCTGTGGGACTCGGTGGAGCCGTATGCGCAGCAGCTCATCCGCGAGGAGCGCGGCAACCTGGTTCAGGATGTCGGGGCGCGGGCGCTCGAGAGCGCCCGGGTGGCACTGCGGCTGCCGGGGCGTCTCGACGAGCTGGTGACGCGCATCGAAGACGGGTCGGTCGCGTTCCGGAGCCCGGAGGTGGAGCGGCGGGTGGGGCGGCTCGAGCGGGTGGCGGGTCGTGTGGTGTCGGCGCTGCTGTTCGGGGCGCTGCTGATCGCCGGGGCGGTGCTGCGGGCCGACGACCTGGTGCTGAGCACCGTGCTGATGGCGGTGTCGGTGGTGCCGCTCGTGCACGCGGTGTTCTCGGGGCGCCGCGGGCGCTGAGCTCGGGTCGCGCGCGGGACGCCCGCCGAGGGCGCCGCGGGCGCTGAGCTTGGGTCGCGAGTGCCGCGGGTGCTGAGGGCGTCGCGGGCGCTGAGCCGCCTGACGAGGAGCTCAAGACAAGACTTCTACATCATGCGATGCGCAACCGTTCCGCGATCTCTTCGATCCGCTGATGCAACAAGACGACTCTTCGAACGCCCTTGGTCTCGAGATACCGATGCAGGTACGCGGAAATGTCCTTCACGGCTTTCGTGTCCCTCACGAGCAACTTGTTCACATCACCACTTATGCCCAGGTCCTCGCCCTCTTGGCGGACGCGGACTAGCGAATTCAGTTTGACCAGGCTCCCGCCACTGCCGTGGGCGATAGCGTTTCGCAGGCCCTTTACCAGGTCTATGATGCAGGCGTCAGACGGTGTCGAGGCGATGGATCGAATTAGGGTGCAATATGACGGGTCAAGGTCAAGGTCGGCCTTCTTTATCCATGTGACGTTGTCTTTGAAGGAGACGTTGTAGCCTTCTGGATCGACTAACTGCTCGATTTGCGATGCGCTCAGCCTCTCGAGCATCTCGGTGCTTCCCGGACGCATAATCTCCAGGATGCTTCCGGTCCCCGCTTTTGATAGGCCATCGTGCAGTCGTTTTTCGAGGTTGGAGCGGAACTTGCCCTGCTTCTTGTGGATAGCTGCAACAAACCATTGATGCTGAAATATCTCCCACTCTGAGCCGAGCCGGAACGCCACATCTGACGTGAGTCCTCGGCGCAGCGCCAGTGTCTTCTTGTCCCACTCAAGCGCCTCGTAAAGGGCGATGTATCGCTCCATCGACGCTCGCGTGTTCCTCAAGAATCCGTCGAGGACTGTGTTTGGTTCTAACGTCTTCGGCACAATCGAACCCTATCGCACCATGATCATCATATGTCGACTAAATTATGGGGCCGCGGTTCGAAATCTGAACGTCACTCAAGATTGAGAACGAGGGGTAGGTGGCTAGGCTCCTCGGCACCAGCACGATGGTGATGTCGATGGTGTGCCTATGACTTCGGACCCAGGTCGCGTCGTAGCGAAGCGGCGCCCTGTCCTGCGGAAGCGTCAGGGCAACTCGGATCACTGTAATTCGCATCGCGGCTCCGGCGCTGAGTGCGATGGCCATGGTTAGGCCGTTGTCGGGTGTGCAGGTCCGGCGACTAGTGCCCCGCCAATACTCAAACCGGTTAGCGATAGGTTCACCACGAAGGAAGTGAAGCGAGCTCGCATCGACCGTCAATACCGTGCACGCATGATCATTGGCGGGTGGGGCTTTGATGATCAGCTTCGTCCCTGCCCAAGCTCAACCTCAAGAGCGATTGGAAGTCACCGGGCTTCGATTTAGCGTGTTCAATGGAGGCCGGTGTAACGGCGCGATCCGCGGTGCCGGCCCCTCCCGGGCTGTCGACGGAGGGAACTGGAGTGCCGTCGTGTTCTACGCGCGCTCGGAGTCGGTTTCGGCCGCTCGGCGGGCATCGCGGGCCGCGTCGGCCGCCGCGGCCTCGTCGGGTGTGGGGGCCGTGCCGCCGAGGTGTCGTGGCTGCCACCACTGGCCGGTGCCGTCGACCGGGTAGTCGCGCTGCAGCTGCTCCGTGAGCTCGGTGAGCGTGGAGCGGAGCCGGGACGTGGCCTCGGCCGGGTCGTCGGACGCAGTGACCGTCATCGGCCGACCGACGGCGAAGTGGACGGGCACGCGGAGTCGGTCGCGCATCCGGAGCTTTCTGCCTTTCGTGAGGAGGCGATGACCGCCCCAGACCGCGACGGGAACGACCGGCACGCCGGCCTCGGCCGCGAGACGTACCGCGCCCTTCTTGAGGTCGCGCACGGTGAAGCTCGCGCTCACCCCGGCTTCGGGGAACACGCCGATGAGCTCGCCGCGACGCAGCGCCGCCACCGCCTGCTCGTAGGCGCCACCACCGGCCGACATGTCGACCTCGATGTGCTTCATGCCCCGCAGCAGCCAGCCCACCACCGGCTTGTCGAAGGCGCGTTTGGTGGCCATGAACCGGATGCGGCGGCGGTTGTGCAACCAGGTCTGCCACTCGACCAGCGCGAACTCGAGGTAGCCGAAATGCGTCATGGCGATGACGGCACCGCCCTCGGCGGGCAGGTTCTCGAGGCCGGTGGCGTGGCGCCGCAGACGCCACGAGGCGAAGAGCGTGCGGCCGAGGACGATGGCGGTGGCGTAGACGGGCTCGGGGCGGGGGCGGGTCATGGTTCTACGGTACGAGGGTTTGGTGGGAGCCGCTGGGGTGAAGCACCGATCTGTGCACGAACTCTCGTGATCCCCGGCTGTGGAGAAGCGGTTCTCCACAGATCGTGGCCCGCTCGTTGCCGTTGTCGACGATCTGACTAGATTGGCGAACGACGCACTCGGCGCGAATGAAAGAGCACTCCGATCACACCTTCAGCTGCGGTTCGCACGAGCGACCGGCCCACCCTCGTCTACCTCCACGCACTCGGCTCCAGTCGCGACGCGTTCATCGAGGTGGCGTCGCGGCTGACATCGACGTTCGACGTGCTGGGCCTCGATCTGCCGGGGTTCGGCGACGAAGCGCCGAGGGGTGCGGCCACCGTGGAGGAGATCGTGGAGTTCGTGGTCTCGCGCATCGCGTTCGCATCCCCGAGCCGATGGCTGCTCGTGGGCCACTCGATGGGCGGCAAGATCGCCTCGCTGGTGGCCGCCCGGGCTCTCTCGGGCGAGGCTCCGGTGTTCGGCCTCGCGGGAGTAGTGCTGCTGGCGGGGTCGCCGGTGTCGCCCGAGCCGATGGAGGAGGAACGGCGTCAGCGGATGATCGGGTGGGCCGAGTCCGGCCCGGTGACGGGCGAGGACGCCCGCACGTTCATCTCTGCCAATACAGCCGGGCCGCTGCCGCCGTCGGCCGATGCGCTCGTCGTGCGTGATCTGGCCCGCACCGATGCGTCGGCGTGGGTCGCCTGGCTGCGGCGGGGGAGCGAAGAAGACTGGAGCGCGTCCGTCGAACCGCTCGAGCTGCCGGCGCTGATCGTCAGTGGCAGCGACGACGGCGATCTCGGGCCGCAGGCGCAGACCGCTCTCAACGGGCCTCTCTATCCGCGGGCCCGCTTCGAGGTGATCGAGGGAGCGGCACATCTGCTGCCCCTCGAGAAGCCCGACGAGATCGCTGCCGTCATCGCGTCGTTCTGGGGCGAGGTGGCCGGCGTCGGCCCCGCCGTGCCGCGCGGAACGGCGGCGCTCATCGCGTCGTCGCACACCAGCGCGCGCACCCGCGGCATCCTGGCTCGGCGTTCAGTTGCCGACGACCCGTCGTACTCGCCTCAGGTGCTGACGGTCGAGGCGTTCCGCACGCTGCGCGCAGTGGCCGATCGTGTGGTTCCGCAGGAGGGCGAGCAGATCGACCTGGCGGCCCGACTCGATGCTCAGCTCCACGCGGGCACGGGCGACGGATGGCGGAACGCCGGACTGCCCGCCGACCGGGAGGCCTACGCACTCGCGCTGGAAGGGCTGCACGGCTTCGAGGAGCTCCCGGCAGATGAGCAGGACGAACGGCTCCGTGCCGTGGCCGATTCCCGGTGGGAGCCCCCGGGTGCTCGTTTGTCGCCCTCGCAGTTCGCGGACTGGTTCGAAGACGCCCGGGCCGACTTGGCGCGACACTGGCTCGCGCATCCGGCCTCGATGGCGCGCGTCGGTTTCGATGGTTTCGCCACCGGGGGAGACGGTGTGCGCAAGCAGGGGTTCCAGCTCTTGGCGGCCGGCACCCGGGAGGCGTGGGAGCCCCGGCCCGGTGGCGCGCCCGGCCGGGCCCGGCACGCGGCTGTCGACCTCGGCTCGAGCGGGGCGCCGGGAGGCGACGCGGGGTCGATGCTGTCTCACGCCCCCTCCCACGGCGCCCCCTCCCACGGCGCCCCCTCCCACGGCGCCCCCTCCCACGGCGCCCCCTCCCACGGCGCGCCCTCCGCCGGCGCGCCCTCCGCGCACTCCGCGTCCGCGGCGGGTCTTCGCACAGGCGGCGACGCGTCGGCCGACCGCGTGGGTGGTTCGGCAGGCGCGACGCGTGCGTCAGCCGGCAACGAGGGAGGGGCGGAGGAATGAACGTGACGGGAATGCAGCAGCACCGCGAGAACGACGTGGTCGACGCCGTGGTCGTGGGCACGGGTGCCGGTGGAGCGCCGCTCCTCGCGGCCCTGGCCGCCCGGGGCCTTCGGGTCGTGGCCCTCGAGGCCGGCCCCCATTTCGAGCCCCACCACTACACGCCCGACGAGACCGAGGCGGTCGAGATCAACTGGATGTCGGAGCGTCTCAGCGGCGGCACCGACCCCACCGCCTTCGGCCAGAACAACAGCGGCCGAGGCGTCGGCGGTTCCACCCTGCACTGGGGAGCGTTCACCCCCCGGCCACAGCGCGCCGACATCCGGCTCAAGTCCGACTCGGGCCGCGGCGAGGACTGGCCAGTGAACTTCGACGAGCTCACCGCGTACATCCGCACCGCCGAGAGGGCGATCGGCGTCTCCGGCCCCGCCGACTACCCGTGGGATCCGGCTCGGCGCTACGACTACCCGGCCACCCTCCGCAACGCCTCGTCCGACATGATGATGCGCGGCTGTGAAGCCGTCGGCATCCGAGCCACCGACGCCCCCGCCGCCGTCATCACGCGCGACCGCCACCAGCCACACGCCGGCCATCGGCAGGCCTGCGTCTCGTGCGGCAACTGCCACCAAGGCTGCCGCACCGCCGCGAAGGCCAGCATGGACACCACATACCTGCCCGCGGCTGTGGCCTCGGGTGCTGAGATCCGGGCGGGTGCGATGGTGCACGGCATCGAGACCGACGCGAGCGGCAAGGTCACCGCGGTCGTCTACCGCCAGAACGGCGTCGACCACCGTCAACGCTGTGCCAACCTCGTTCTCAGCGGTGGTGGCATCGAGACGCCGCGTCTGCTGCTGCACACCGGCCTCGCCAACAGCAGCGGCCAGGTGGGCAAGAACTTCATGGCCCACGGCGCCACCCAGGTCTGGGGCACCTTCGACACCGAGATGCGCGGCTACCGCGGCTACCCCTCGTCCATCATCAGCGAAGACATGGTGAGACCGGCGGATGCCGGCTTCGCCGGGGGCTACCTCATGCAGAGCCTCGGTGTGATGCCCCTCACCTTCGCCACCTCGCTCACCCGCGGCGGCGGACTCTGGGGGGCCGACCTCATGGCCGCCCTCGACCAGTACCCCTACTCGGCCGGCGTCGGCATCAATGCGGAGTGCCTGCCCTCAGACGACAACTACCTGGAACTGTCGTCGGAACTCGACGAGTTCGGCATGCCGGAGGCCCGCATCCTGTTCTCGGCCGGCGAGAACGAGAAGGCGATCGACGAGCACGCGATCGCCGTGATGACGTCGATCGTGGAGGCGGCCGGGGCGACCAGCACCCGGGTGCTGGCGCGAACGGCCCACACCGTGGGCACCTGCCGCATGGGCGATGACCCGGGTCGGTCGGTGGTCGACCCTGACGGGCGGTCGCATGACATCCCGAACCTCTGGATCAGCGACAACTCCACCTTCGCCAGCTCCCTCATCGCCAACCCGGCGCTCACCATCATGGCCATGGCGCTGCGCACGGCCGACCGCTTCCTAGGAACGACGACGACGACCGCGAGCTGAGGCCTGCCGCCGCGCCGCGCCCGCGGGCTTGCCGCACGCGGAACGCAGTCCGACCCGCCTACGGGCTCGGCGGTCGCCACGCGTGCGCGAAGCCGCGCCGCGGGCCGGGCGGCGGGGGCGGTCAGAGGGCGACGAGCACGGCCCGGTCGTCGGTGACCCAGGTCTGGTTGAGGTTGTCGCTGAAGCGCATCGACGTCACGCGGTACTGGTCGGTCTGCATGTACGGGCGCAGTGCGCCGTCGTGCTCCTCGACCGCTCGGGCGAACTGCCACGGGTACGGCGCATTCTTCTCGGCCAGCCCGATGTAGTAGTCGCCGGGCGGCACGATCAAGAGCCTGATCGGGCCCCGCACGGGCGACCCGTGCATCACAGTCTCGATGTGCACGTCGTGGAAGGTGGATCCCGACGTGTTCGACAGGCGCACGCCGTAGTGCCGGAGCTCGCCCGCGTCGGTCACCGTCCACGCCGTGAGGTTCGTGGCCTGCTGCCGTGCCTCCCGCTCGGCCTCCTGACGCCGACGCCTGCGCTCGTGGAGGTACTGGATGGCGGCGATCGCCACCGCAACGGTCGTGATCCAGGTGGGAAGGTCGCCTGCCCAGTTCGGCCAATCGGCCATCGGCGTCTCCAATCGCTCCGCCAGGGCCGCATGGCACCCGGTCATCGCGACATACACTATCGATAGAAACTACAGCTGTCGATCAAATCGGACGGGGTTGAGTACGAATTGCTCAGGCAGGCAGGCAGGCAGGCAGGCAGGCAGGCTCGCGTGGCTCAGTGCTCTTCAGCGCTCGGCGCCAGTGTCTCCGACGGGTTGGCCTCGCCGTATCGCGCGGCTGCCGAACGGTCGTTCACGCCCAGCCGACGGTAGAGCTTCTTCGCGTGGCTCTTCACGGTGTTCACCGAGATGTACTCGGCCGCCGCGATCTGCTCGAAGCGGTAACCCTGTGCGAGGTACCAGAGCACCTCGCGTTCGCGCTTGGTCAGGGGAGTCTGGTCGGCTTCCGGGTCGAGGGTGCGAGAGAGGTAGGGCAGCAGATCGTCGTGCTGAGCGGCCCTGGACCGGACGATCTCCTGCGGGAAGAGCGGCAGCAGGTAGTAGAGGCGTTCCGATCGGACGGTCTCCAACGCCGCCTCGGCCAACTCGGTGGCCGCCAGCACCGCACCCGCGGTGCTCGCCGCGGCCAGCACCGCCTGCGGGGCTGTGGTTGTCGACACGTCTTTCGGGCGCGACGTCGGTGGGGTTCCAGCTGCACCCGGGCTGACCGGAGCCGGCGCACCCGACGACCCGGCGCTCGAGCCGGCCGCATCCGTCGTCGCCCCGTCGAGCCCGGCCGTCGCGGCGAGCACCAGTCGCATCCCCGCGGTCGTGCGCAGCGACGCGGTCGGCCGGTCCAGATCGGCCGCCGCGATCGTGCGCGCCCGCTCGACGTCGCCGTCGTCGATGGCCCGGAGCGCCAGCGCGAGGTCGGCGTAGGCGGTCACCGATGAGCACGCCGAGCCACCCCGCGGCGCCCCGGCCGCCCGCGCGTTCACCCGGTCGAGCAGCTGCGTGGCGGCATCGATCAACTGCCAGTTCGCGCCCCCCGACCACTGCTTGGGGTAGTGGGCGAGGCAGGTCGCGCGGAGACGTGCGGTGCCCGACCCCTCTTTACCGAGCATCGATGCGAGCCTGGCCTCCACGAATGCCAGCGCCGCCCACCGTTCCGAGGTCGCGAGGGCTTCGGCATCCGCCAGCTGCTGCTCGGCCTGCTCGAAGTCGAGCTCGTCGAGCGCGAGGGTGGCCCGGGCCACGGCGGCGAGCGGCGTCGACTCGGGGCTCGGCCACGCATCCGCCCGCTCGAGCCACATGGTGGCGTAGAGGCGGTCGCCGTTGAAGGCGTGAACCAGGGCGACGGATGCCGCGGCCATGCCGCGGTGCTCGGCCAGGTCGAATCGCTCGGCCTGGTCCCAGTGCCGTTCCCAGCCTCGAAGAGCGAGACCTTCGTCACCCTCGAGAGTGGCGGTGAGCGCCCACTCGCCACGCATGGCCACCAGGTCGGGGCCGAGTTCGAAGACGTCGGCGTCGTCGAGGCTGTCGAGCAGTCGATGACAGGTGCGCACCGATTCGACGGCGGCCGACAGATCACCCGCGCGCCGCCGCACCACCCCCTGAAGGGTGAGCTCGCCGAGGCGCTCGAGCACCTCATCACGTGTCACGTCGTCATCCCCGATCCCCACCCGTTGGTCATCTTATGCGGATAGTAGTCACCCGCCATCTCCCCTGTGTAATCACCCAGGGAGCACCGTGCCGTAATCGGCCAATCGCAGCAATGTCGTGAGCGATCCCTGCCTTCGGGCCCATTCGACGAGTGGAGTTCGGGCGGGAATCTCAACCTGACCTGAATCCGATGTCCGCCTCGGCGGGGTCACGCGTTCCACACCGGTTCGCGTGTCCGACAGCTAGCTGCTGACCGCTTCCGCTACATCGAGTGCCCGATGACGAGCCAATGCCCCTGCGCGGCAATCACGCGCGCTTCGGGCTGAACCGATCCCTGTGGGAGGAACGACATGAAGCGACGAAACGAACGCGGTGCGCCGAACGACCGGATGCGCACACTCAAGTGGGGGGCTGTTGTCGCCGCCTGCGCGTTGGCACTGGCCAGCGGGCCGACGGCTGCCTTCGCGGCCGAGGGAACGGATGCCGCGCCGATCGCGGCGCCGGCCAGCTCGGCGGATGCGGGTTCGGCTTCTGCTGCAGGTGCTCCTGCTTCTGCTCCGTCGTCGGATGAGACGCCGACGGGCGGATCCGCCGAGGGCTCATCCTCCGAATCGGTGGCTGACTCCAACCCGGCCCAGGACGCCCCGGCGGCCGACTCCGCTCCGGCCCAGGCCCCGGAAGCCCCGGCGGCACCCGCCGATGCGGCGCCGGCCGGCCCGGCCGTCTCGACGACGACCACCACCACCGACGCGTCCGACGCGCACGACGCCACGGACTCCGCGGACTCGAAGGACGCCACTGACGCGTCGTGGGATGCGACCGACTCCAAGGATGCCGCGGACTCGAAGGACGCCGCGGACTCGAAGGATGCGGCGGACTCGAAGGATTCGTGGGACGCTACCGACTCCAAGGATGCCGCGGACTCGAAGGACGCCACGGACTCCAAGGATGCCGCGGACTCGAAGGACTCTTTGGATGCCAGCGACTCCAAGGACTCGACCGACTCCTACGACGCCACTGATGTGAAGGACTCGACGGACACGAAGGACTCCACGGATTCGCATGACGCGACGGACGTGAAGGACTCGACTGATTCGAAGGACTCGACGGATTCGCACGACGCCACGGACGTGAAGGACTCCACTGATTCGAAGGATTCCACGGATTCGCATGACGCCACGGATGTGAAGGATTCGAAGGATTCCACGGATTCCACGGATTCGCACGACGCCACGGATGTGAAGGATTCGACTGATTCGAAGGACTCCACGGATTCGCGCGACGCGACCGACGTGAAGGACTCCACAGACTCCAAGGACTCGACCGACTCGCACGATGCGACGGATGTGAAGGATTCGACTGACTCGAAGGACTCCACGGACTCGCACGACGCCACGGACGTGAAGGACTCGACGGATTCGCACGACGCAACCGACGTGAAGGACTCCACTGACTCCAAGGACTCGACCGATTCCAAGGACTCCACGGATTCGCACGATGCGACTGACGTGAAGGACTCGACCGATTCGCACGATGCGACGGATGTGAAGGATTCCACTGACTCGAAGGACTCCACGGATTCGCACGATGCGACGGACGTCAAGGATTCCACTGACGTGAAGGACTCGACTGATTCGCATGACGCGACCGATGTGAAGGACTCGACCGATTCCAAGGACTCGACGGATTCGCATGACGCGACGGATGTCAAGGACTCGACCGATTCCAAGGACTCGACGGATTCGCATGACGCGACGGATGTTAAGGACCCGACCGATTCGAAGGATTCCACGGATTCGCACGACGCGACCGACGTGAAGGACTCCACAGACTCCAAGGACTCGACGGACTCGCACGACGCGACTGACGTGAAGGACTCGACGGACTCGCACGACGCGACTGACGTGAAGGACTCGACTGATTCGAAGGACTCCACGGACTCGCACGATGCGACTGACGTGAAGGACTCGACCGATTCGCACGATGCGACGGATGTGAAGGATTCCACTGACTCGAAGGACTCCACGGATTCGCACGATGCGACGGACGTCAAGGATTCCACTGACGTGAAGGACTCGACTGATTCGCATGACGCGACCGATGTGAAGGACTCGACCGATTCCAAGGACTCGACGGATTCGCATGACGCGACGGATGTCAAGGACTCGACCGATTCCAAGGACTCGACGGATTCGCATGACGCGACGGATGTTAAGGACCCGACCGATTCGAAGGATTCCACGGATTCGCACGACGCGACCGACGTGAAGGACTCCACAGACTCCAAGGACTCGACGGACTCGCACGACGCGACTGACGTGAAGGACTCGACGGACTCGCACGACGCGACTGACGTGAAGGACTCGAC
>NZ_JBHFHD010000015.1:0-175374 GCF_041927335.1 Herbiconiux liangxiaofengii
AGCAGCATTACGGTGAGACACGAAGACCTCCGGCAGTGGTGATGGAACCTAGACAGCTCCAACCCTCCACCGGAGGTCTTCGTCACTTCAAGACATCACACATCAACCAACGTCCCTGGGCAGTACACCTAGCCCCGCCACCACCCCGGTGAGTCGCGCAAAGTCGTGCTGAAGCGCCCTTGAGGGCGACTTTTCGCGACGCAATGCGCAGGGCGCAGCGCGCAGGGTCAGGTGCGGCGGGAGTTCGCGACCTCGATGACCGCGTTGATGAGCGACTCGGCGGAGCGGCCCTTGGCGATCACGTCGACCCGGAGGCCGTAGGCCCGGGCGTCTTCGGCGGTGCGCGGGCCGATGGCCGCCACGAGCGTCGACTCGGGGATGGGGCCCAGCTGCAGCTGCACCTGCTCGGCCACCGAGCCCGACGTCACGAAGATGGCGTCGATCGAGCCCTCCGCCACGTCGGTGCGGATCTGCGGATCGACCTCGACGCCGATGGTGCGGTACGCCACCACCGACTCCACGGTGTGACCGCGCGCGATCAGCCCCTCGGTGAGCGTGGGCTTCGCGATGTCACTGCGCAGCGTCAGCACCTTGAGCTCGGGTCCGAACTGCTCGAACCGCTTGAGCTCGCGCAGGAGCCCGGCGGCCGAGTTGTCCTCCGGCGGCACCAGGTCGACCTTGTAGCCGGCGGCACTCAGGGCCGCCGCGGTGGTCTCGCCCACGGCGGCGATGTGCGTCTCGGGCGGCACCACGGCCTGGTGCGCCGCCAGCACGTCGACGGTGGTGGCGCTGGTCATGGTGAGCCAGTCGAAGCGCCCCTCGGCCAGGGCCCGCAGCGCCTGCTGCAGCGTCTCGTCGTCTTCGGTGGGCGCGAAGTTGATCATCGGCGCCACGATGGGCTTGGCCCCCACCGCGCGCAGGTCGGCGGCCACGCCGTGACCCCAGGGGCCGCCGCGGGGAACGAGGATGCGCCAGCCGCCGAGCGGCCGCTGACCCCAGGCCGTCACTCGGTACCGCCCGGCCAGGAGGCGGAGGGGTCGGCACCGTCGGCCAGGCCGGACGAGCCGGCGGGGCCCACCGGCGCGAGCTCTGCGGCCCCGTCCTCCAGCAGCTGGGTGGCCACGGCCTCGCCGAGCAGCGTCGCCACGAGGGTGTCGTCGCCCATCAGCCGAGCCGACCGCTCGCAACCGAGCTCCGCGGCACCGTCGGCCTGATAGACGGTGGCGGCGAGCAGCAGTTCGTCGCCCAGCACCGTGGCCGTGGCGCCGATCGGCGCCGCGCATCCCGCCTCGAGGGCAGCCAGCACGGCGCGCTCGGCGAGCACGGCCGTGCGCGTCGGCGGGTGTTCGATGCTGAGCAACTCGGGAATGCTGTCTCCCTCTCGGGTCTCGATCGCGAGGGCACCCTGGCCCGGCGCCGTCGGCCAGAGGTCGAGGGCGAAGATCTCGGATGCTGCGTCTAGCCTATCGAGCCTGGTGAGACCCGCTGACGCCAGCACCACCGCGTCCAGGTCGCCGTCGCGCACGCGGCCGAGCCGGGTGTCGACGTTGCCGCGGATGTCGACCACCGTGAGATCGGGCCGCAGAGCGAGCAGCTGCGCCACCCGGCGGGGCGATCCGGTACCCACGCGGGCGCCGATCGGCAGGTCGTCGAGGCTCATCCCGTCGCGCGCGCAGAGCACGTCGCGCGGGTCTTCGCGCAGCGGCACGGCCCCGATCACGAGGCCGTCGTAGGCGGCGGTGGGCAGGTCTTTCAGCGAGTGCACGATGAGGTCGCAGTCGCCGGCCACGAGGGCCTCCCGCAGCGCGCTCGCGAACACTCCGGTGCCGCCGAGCGAGGCCAGCGACTCCTTCGAGCGGTCGCCCTCGGAGGTGATGATCACCGTCTCCACCTCGACGCCGGTGGCTTCGACGAGGGCCGCCACCACGTGCCCCGTCTGGGCTCTGGCGAGGGCGCTGCCGCGTGTCGCGACCCGAAGCTTCCTACTCACGATGACTGCTGTCCTTCATACCGCTGATGATCGAATGGCGCCGAGCACGCCGATGTCAGGGGGCGAGCCCCGACACTGCCGGCTTGAAGCCGAGCCGCGCGTTCTCGCAGCATCCGGAGCGGCACACGTCGTACCACGGCCCGATGTCGGTGGCGTGCGGGCGCTCCTCCACGGGCGTCCCGTTCACGCGCTCCAGCACCAGGTCGACGAGGCCGGCCACGTAGGCGGGGTCGATGCCGGGGGTCGGCGTGCGCACACCGTAGAGGCCGTGCTCGGCGCAGCTCTCCAGCGCCTCGTTGTCGAGGTCCCACATCACCTCCATGTGGTCGCTCACGAAACCGAGCGGCACGATCACCACGGCGCGGATGCCCTTGGCGGGCAGCTCGGCGATGGCGTCGTTGATGTCGGGCTCGAGCCACGGCTGCGTGGGCGGGCCCGAGCGCGACTGGTACACGAGCTGCCAGGGCACGTCGGGCTGGCCGGCGAGACCGGAGGTCGCCGACATCAGCACCACCTCGGCCACCGCCTTGTGCTGCGCGGCGTAGGCGCCCTCCGGCCCGAAGCCGCGGAAGTCGGGGCCCGACTTCGCGGCATCGCCCGAGGGGATGGAGTGCGTGCTGAACAGCACCTCGACCTCGGTCGCCAGATCGATGTCCTCGAAGCGATCCTGGATGCCCGCCAGCGCCGTCGCGAGTCCGTCGATGAAGGGCTGCACGAATCCGGGGTGGTCGAAGAACTGCCGCACCTTGTCGATGGTGATGGTGTCGGCGAGGCCGGTCTCGTCCAGCGCCGAAGCGAAGTCCTCCCGATACTGGCGGCACGAGCTGTAGGAGCTGTAGGCGCTCGTGGCGACCGCGATCAGCGTGTGCAGGCCCCGCGCATCCGCTTCTCGGAGTGCCTCGGGGAGGTACGGGTCCCAGTTGCGGTTGCCCCAGAGCACCGGCAGGTCGATGCCGCGCTCGGCGAGCTCGGCCTCGAGGGCGGCCTTCAGGGCGCGGTTCTGCGAGTTGATGGGGCTGACGCCGCCGAAGGCGCGGTAGTGGTGGGCCACCTCTTCGAGCCGCTCGTCGGGGATGCCGCGACCGCGGGTGACGTTGCGGAGGAAGGGGATGACGTCGTCCTGGCCCTCCGGTCCGCCGAAGGAGGCGAGCAGGATGGCGTCGTACGCCGTGGGGGTCGAGACGTGCTCGGGCCCGGCCGCGGCGGCGGGGCTGGCGTTGCGCACGACGGGCGCGGGGGTTCCGGACGGGGCGGAGCCGTCGATGACGGTCACTGGAGCACCTCCACGATCTCGGCGACGTCGATGCGGCGGCCCGTGTAGAACGGAACCTCCTCGCGCACATGACGGCGCGCCTCCGTCTGTCTCAGGGCACGCATCATGTCGACGAGGTTGGTGAGCTCGTCGTCCTCGAGCGCCAGGATCCACTCGTAGTCGC
Source organism: Herbiconiux liangxiaofengii (assembly GCF_041927335.1). Taxonomy (NCBI): domain Bacteria; kingdom Bacillati; phylum Actinomycetota; class Actinomycetes; order Micrococcales; family Microbacteriaceae; genus Herbiconiux; species Herbiconiux liangxiaofengii. Next base: position 3,427 of record NZ_JBHFHD010000015.1, read on the forward strand.
CGAGGGCGAACGAGGCGACGGTGTTGGCGAGCACCGAGCGGAAGGCGCCGCCCTTGCGGCCGTGGTCGGCGAGCATCGCCCGACGCTCCTCCTCCGGCAGGATGTACCAGTCGTACGAGCGCACGAAGGGATACACGGTCACCCAGCCCTTGGGCTCCTTGCCGCGCATGAAGGCGGGCAGGTGGTTGGCCGAGAACTCCGCATCACGGTGCACGCCCATGGCGTTCCAGGTGGGCAGCAGCGGGGCGAACAGCTGCGTGCGGCGCAGCTGACGAAGCGCCCACTGCAGGGTCTCGGGCACGCTGCCGTGCAGCCAGACCATCACGTCGGCGTCGGAGCGGAGGCCCGAGACGTCGTAGAAGCCCCGCACCATCACGTCTTCGGCCTCGACGGAGACCACGGCGTCGTCGAGCTCGGCCACGGCATCCGGTACGTCGCTGCCGTCGAGCACGACCGCCCGATCGGGGTTGCGACGGAAAACCGCCCAGAGCGTGTAGCCCAGGGCGGGTACCTCCTCCGAGTCCTCGACATCGCGAGCGGGCTCGACATCGGCGGTGGTTCGGACTGTCGGGTCAGTCATGATCCCTCTTCGTTTCGATGGTGGTACGCGAGCGCGACGGCGGGCGCCCGTGGGCATCGGCCGGGGCCGGTGCGCGAGCCGAACAGACCGGTGGAACGGCCGGGCTCTCTTACACGCTACCTCGTGGAAGCGGCGCGGAAGCCGAGAACGGCCACTCCTGCCAGCACCACGACCGCCCCGCCGATCCCCGCCGCGACGGCCGCGGGGTTCTCGGCGCGCAGCCGGTTGAAACGGCTCTTCAGCCGGTGGGCCGCGTGCCTGGCCTGCTTCGGCACGTTCAGCTTGAACTCGATCGCGTCGAGCGTCGACCGCAGCTCGTCGCGGGTCTTGGCGATGTCGGCGTGCAGGGCCGGTGTGCTCCGGTTCTCGGTCACTGCCCCAGACCCCTCACCGTGTTGAGGTCTTTCTTGATGCTCTCGATCGACTCCTCCGGCACCGGTGGCAGCCCCTTCTTCAGCGAGCGCACGCCGATCAGCACCAGGATGCCCGCGATGATCAGCAGGGCGACTCCCACGATGAGAGCCGCGAGCCAGGCGGGCAGCGCGGTGGCGATGCCCAGCACGGCGGCGGCGACCAGCGTCGCGAAGGCGAAGAACGCCAGCAGCGCCGCGGCCACGAACAGGCCCACGCCGATGCCGAGTTTCGCGAGCTTGGCGGTGAGCTCGCGCTTGAGGTTCTCGATCTCGTCTTTCAGCAGCTGGATGATGAGCGTGGGCAGCTCGGCCAGCAACGAGACCAGCGAGCGGCGGGCCTTCTTGTCGCGTTCTTCGGTCATGTGGGGCGCCCTTCTAGTCGTCGGATTCCGGCGAGGCGGTGCCCGCGGACGGCTTGTCGGAGGTGGCGGGCTTCGCCGCGGCCGGCTTCGCCGCAGCGGGCTTGGCGGCAGCCGACTTGGCGGCGGTCGTGGCAGCGGTCGACGTCGACGCGGCCTTCACCGGGGTCTTCGGCCGGGTGGAGCCGGCCTTCGCCGCTGCGCGGCTCTGCTGCGGGCCGTCGAGCGGCTCGCGCCCGATCAGGCCGGCGAGCGCCTTCCGGGCGCGCTTGGACAGGTTCGCCTTGACGGTGTCGACCCGGGCGCCGGCGAACTCCTGCACCCTGTCGACGCCGGACTGCACCACGGGCAGGTTCCACACCTTGTCGGCACCGGACTTGATCTGCACGTACCGCTCGCGCCCGGCTCTCGTGCCGAGCACATACCCCGTCGCCAGGCCGACCACGAAGACGAACTTTCCGCGCATGTGTGAATTCCGATCGATGGGGAACAGGGTTGGTCAAAGCGTAGTCCGACTGTCCTACCCCCGCACGAGACGGCGCCCGGGGCACGCCGAGGCGGCGTTCCGCGGCCTACTCCGCGTCGAGGCGCGGGGCGCCGCGCAACTCGGCGGCGAGGGCCGACGCGGTGCCACGGGCGTGCTCCACGGTGGCCGCGAGCCCGGTTCCCGACACCCACGCACCCACCACGTCGAGTGCGGGCACGGCCGCGACCGCCTCGAGCGTCTGAGTGACCCGCGCCTTGTGGCCCACGGTCGCGAAGGCGAGCGAGTCGTTCCAGGTCACCACGTCGGAGCCCACGACGCGGGAGGGGTCGAGCCGCACCCCGAGCAGCGTCGAGGCGTCGGCGATCACCGTGTCGAGGTCGACGCGATCGGCCACGCCCGGCTCGTCGCCGCGACGGCCGTACGACAGCCTCAGCACGTGCCGGTGGGCCGGCAATCCGGCGGCGAGCCAGGCCCACTTCGCCGTGGAATGGGTGAGCGCCTTGGCCGTGACCCCCGGTGTGCCCGGTGCCACCAGCACACCGGTGCCCCGGGGCGCCGCATCGAGCCGGGGGTCGTCGATCACCACGGTCGCCAGGGCGACGGATGCGGGCTCAGGCCACAGGCCTGCGCCCGGCAGCTCGGGCGCACCCGTCACGTCTCCCACCCCGGCCTCGGCGAGCAGCTGCAGGGCCGGCCGGAATCCGGCCGCCACCACCACGGCGCGGGCCGACACCGTGCGGGCGGCCACCGTGCGGTCTGCCGGGGCGAGCGTGACCGACCAGCCGGCCCGCGCATCCGGAATCGCGTCGCCGGGCCCGGCCGTCGTGCCGTTCGTCGCGTTCGAGACGGGGGCGAGCGACAGCACTCGGGTACCGCTCTCGAGGGTGCCGCCGTAGAAGGCGAGGTCGCGCTCGAGGGCCTCCACCAGGCGGTGCATGCCGCCCACGATGCCCTGCACCTGGCTACCGGCGGGCGCCTGCTCGCGCAGCGCCATCACGGCGCCCGAGAGCGAGCCCTGCGTGGTCATGGCCTGGGTGAGGCCGGGGGCGACGGTGCGCACGTCGACGTCTCCGGGGTCGGAGGAGTGCACGCCCGCCACCACGGGGGTGACGAGCCGGTCGAGCACCCGGCGGCCCATGCGGCGGCGCACGATGTCGCCGAGGTCGTGCTCGGGGCGCACGCGGAGAATGGGCATCAGCCGGTCGAGGTAGGCGCGCAGGCTGCCCGGCCAGCCGATCACGCGGCGCACGTCGGTGGCGAGTGGAACCCCCGGGATGCCGAGCACCCCGGCCGCCGGGAGCGGAGCGGTGCCGCCCGACCAGTGCACCCACGCACCGGCGCCGGCGGGCACCACCACGTCGTCGCCGAGCCCGAGTTCGGCGGCGAGCGCCGCCACGGTGCCCTTGCGGGTGGCGAAGCTCTCAGCGCCGGCGTCGAGGCGGATGCCGGCCACGTCGTGGGCGGCCACGAAGCCACCCGGCCCCGAGCGCTCCTCGACCACGAGCACGGAGTGGCCCAGGCGCGCCAGCTGGCGGGCGGCCACGAGGCCGGCGACGCCGCCGCCGACCACGAGCACGTCGACCTCGGAGGTCTCGCCGGCCTCCGGGCCCGCCGGCCCGCCGGAACTCATCGGCCGGTCTCCGGCGCCGCCCCGCCCTGCGCGTGCACGAGCTCCACGATGCGGCTCAGCACGTCGGGATCGGTCTCGGGCGGAACCCCGTGCCCGAGGTTGAGCACGTGCGCGGGAGCGCTCCGGCCGCGGCGCAGCACGTCGAGCACATGTGCCTCGAGCACCGGCCAGGGGGCGGTGAGCAGCGCCGGATCGACGTTGCCCTGCACGGTCACCGCGCCGCCGAGCCGCCGCGAGGCCTCATCCAGCGGCAGGCGCCAGTCGACGCCCACCACGTCGGCGCCCACAGCGTGCATGTCGGCGAGCACCTCGCCGCTGCCCACACCGAAGTGCACCACGGGCACGTCGAGGTCGCGGATGGGCTCGAGGGCCGCCTTCGAGAACGGCGCCACGCGCTCCACGTAGTCGGTGCGGGAGAGCGAACCCACCCAGGAGTCGAAGAGCTGCGCCGCGCTCGCCCCCGCCACGAGCTGCGCCCGCAGGAAGCGGCCCGTCACCGCAGCCGCCCAGGTGAGCAGTCCCTCCCAGGCCTCGGGGTCGGAGTGCATGAGGGTGCGGGCGCGGATGTGGTCCTTCGACGGGCCGCCCTCCACCAGATAGGCCGCGAGGGTGAACGGCGCACCGGCGAAGCCGATCAGCGGGGTGCTGCCGAGTGCGGCCACCGTGAGCGCGACGCCCTGCTGGATGGCGGTGAAGTCGGCGCCATCCGGAGCCGGCAGCGCGGCCACGTCGGCGAGGGTGCGCACGGGCTTGGCGAGCACGGGCCCGCGGCCGGGCTCGATCTCGACGTCGACGCCGGCGAGCTTGAGGGGGATGACGATGTCGCTGAAGAAGATGCCCGCGTCGACGCCGTGCCGACGCACCGGCTGCAGGGTGATCTCGCTGGCCATGGCCGGGTCGAGGCAGGCGTCGAGCATGCGGGTGCCCACGCGCAGCTCGCGGTACTCGGGCAGCGACCGGCCCGCCTGCCGCATGAACCACACGGGGGTGCGATCGCCGCGCACGCCACGGTAGGTGGTCACGAGAGCGGATGCGGCGGTACGGCCGTCGAGAAGAGGGTGCGTCGCGGGCAGGGTCACCCACCGATGATACGGAACCGGGCTGAGACGCAGCCCGAGGAGAGGAGGTGGGGAGATCTCCCCATGTACCGTTCCCCGGCCTGATGGTAGACAAGTGTTGACATTTCATCGACGACCACCTCGACAGGACGACCCATGAGCCAGAACCCGCCCCCTCCGACCGGACCTTCGAACCCCGCCTACCCGGGCCCGCAGGGTGAGCCGTCCGGAGCGCCGCAGGGTGGGCCGGCCGCACCGCCTCCGATGCCGCAGTACGGAGCACCTCAGGGCGCCCCGGCCGGAACTCCGCCGGTGCCGCCGCAGGGCCCGCCGCAGGGTGCGCCCCAGGGCCCGCCGCAGGGTCCGCCCCAGGGCCCGCCGCAGGGTCCGCCCCAGGGCGGGCAGTACGGGGCGCCGCAGGGCTCGCCCTCCGGGCCCCCTCCCGGACAGCAGCCGCCCAAGAAGAAGGGGCTGAGCACCGGGGCCATCATCGGCATCGTGGCCGGCGGGCTCGTGCTGCTGCTCGTGATCGCGATCGTCATCGGCGTCGTGGCCGTGCGCGGCCTGATGGCGGGATCGGGCGGATCCGGCGGCTCGGAGGAGTCGGGCGGCGGCAGCGAGCGCACCGCGTCGCAGACCGTCGAGGACTACTTCACCGCCCTCACCGAGGGTGACGCCGAGACGGCGATCAGCCTGCTCGGCACCGCTCCCGACGACGACACCCTGCTCACCGACGAGGTGCTCGCCGCCTCGAACGAGCTGGCCCCGATCACCGACTTCGAGATCGTCGACGACCAGACGTCGGCCGGCTCCTCGGAGGTCACCGTGGCCTACCAGCTGGGCGACACCCCCGTCACGGCCACGTACAGCCTGTACGACTACTCCGAGGACGGCTCGTGGGTGCTCTCCGGCGGCACCGGCTCGCTGGGCGTCTCGCAGTTCGCCGGTCTCGGCCTCACCGTCAACGGCCAGGAGGCCGACGGCGAGGTCTTCGACGTCTTCCCCGGCACCTACGAGCTCGCCACGAGCCTGCCCAACTTCACTCTCACGGGTGAGACGGTGGTCACGTCCACCGAGCCCTACGGAAGCGTCGACACCACGGGTATCGATGCCGGGCTGAGTGACGCGGCACTGACCCAGTTCCGCTCGCTCGTGCAGGCCGCGGTGGACGCCTGCCTCGCGTCGACATCCCTCACCGCCGGGTGCGGCCTCGACGTTCCCGCCACGCTCTCCGACGGAACCCAGCTCGCCGACGGCACCATCTCCCGCAGCCTCTCGGCCGAGGGAACCGTCACCATCCAGTCGATGGTGCCGACTCTGAGCTACGACAACCCCACGCTCGCCCAGGGCGACTACATCGGGTCGGTCACGACCACCGGAACCTGCACGCAGAACGGCGCCACCGGCACCTGCAGCGTGCTCTTCGGACCGTCGCTCGGGCGACCGTCGATCGACATGGCCTCGGCGACCCCGACGGTGCTCTGGGACTGATTCCCGCCGGTCGGGGCGTGAGCGGCCCCTGACCCGCACGTGATCTGCTCCCGATGTGCTCCTGCCGGATGCGTCCCACCCGGCAGGAGCACATCGTTGCGGGAGTACAATCATCTGGTGCTCATCTGCCTCACCGCGAACCATCGCAACGCGAGTTTCGACCTGCTCGAGAAGCTCTCGGTCGGCACCGCAGACGTAGCGAAGAGCCTCGTGCAGCACAGCGACTTCGTCCAGGGCGCCGTGGTGCTGGCCACCTGCAACCGCTTCGAGGCCTACCTCGACATCGACGAGCCGCTCACGGCGGGTGTCTCGCTCGCCGTCGAGGAGGCGGCCGAGTCCTTCGGCAGCGCATCCGGAGCCGACGTGGCCGAACTGCGCGACAGCCTCACCGTGCTGGCCGGAGACACCGTGGCCGACCACCTGTTCGCCGTGTCGTCGGGCCTGGAGTCGGTGGTCGTGGGTGAAGACGAGATCGCCGGCCAGGTGAAGCGCGCTCTCACCACCGCGCGGGTCGAGGGCACCACCTCCTCCGACCTCGAGCGCCTCTTCCAGCGGGCCTCGCACACCTCGCGCGACGTCAAGACCAAGACGGGTCTCGGCGGCGCCGGCCGATCGCTCGTGCGCCTCGGGCTCGACCTGGCCGAGAGCCGCGTCACCGACTGGGCGCGCACGCGCGTGCTCCTGGTGGGCACCGGTCAGTACGCCCGGGTGACGCTGGCGAACCTGCGCGAGCGGGGGGTCACCGACATCCGCGTCTACTCGCCCTCGGGCCGGGCCGTGGCGTTCGCCGCCAAGCAGCAGATCGAGCCGGTGGCCGCCGGAGACCTCCTCGGGGCCATCGCCACGGCCGACGTCGTGATCACCTGCTCCACCGCCGACACCTACGTTCTCGACGCCACCCACCTCACCGCCTCGGCCTCGGTGCCGGGTGCCTTCACGCGGCGGCTCATCATCGACCTCGGCCTGCCGCGCAACGTCGATCCGCTGGTCTCCGGCGTCGCCGGGGCCGAACTGCTCGACCTCGAGACCATCAGCCTGCACGCCCCCCTCGACGAGCTGAACGCCGAGTCGGATGCGCGTGCCCTGGTCGACCAGGCCGCCGCCGAGTACCGCGCGGGCAAGGCCGAAGCCGCCGTCACCCCCGCCGTCGTGGCGCTGCGTTCGCACCTGTTCGACCTGCTCGACGACGAGCTCGCCCGCTCGCGCGACCGCGGCGAGGGCGAGCAGACCCAGCGGGCGCTTCGGCACCTCGTGGGAGTCATCCTGCACTCGCCGTCGGTGCGTGCGCGCGAACTCGCGCGTGAAGGCCGGGCCGACGAGGTGTTCGCGGCGGTGGAGACGCTGTTCGGCCTGGGCGCCGACGCGTCGGAGCGCTCGCGCGCTGCGGTCGCCGCCGCTTCGGCCGCCGAGGCCTCAGCCCCCGCCGTGTCGCTCGAGGCCTACCGCCGCGCCGAGGGCTGACCCCGTGCCGAGCGGATCCTCCGGGGCCGGATCTCGTGGTGCCGACCCGGCTCTGCCCACCATTCGGGTGGCGGCGCTGGCGCTCATCCGGAACCGCCGCCTGCTGATGGTCACGGCCCGCGGCCGCGACGTCATCTACCTGCCCGGTGGCAAGATCGACCCGGGCGAGACGGCGGCCGAGGCCGCTGCCCGCGAAGCGCACGAAGAGGTGAGCATCACCGTCGACCCGGCCGCCCTCGAGCCGCTGTTCACGGTGACGGTGCAGGCGCACGGCGAGCCGCTCGGCCGCCTGGTGGAGATGCAGCTGTTCGCCGGTGCGACTCCGGATGCGCCGCGCGCCTCGAGCGAGGTCGACGCCATCCACTGGGTCACCTCGGCCGACGCGCACCGCTGCCCGCCCGCGGGCGCCGAGACTCTGGCGCGCCTCGCGGCCCTCTCCCTCATCGACTGACGCCGCCGGCTCGCGGTGCCTGCACACCCGGGCGCCGAGCGCGGTGGGCTGGGCGCGCTCAGATGCCGAGGGCGGCGCGGGCGAGCGCGAGGTCGCCCGGAGTGTTCCACACGTGGAACGCCACGCGGCAGCGGCCCGAGCGCGCCGAGGCCGCCAAACCCGCCGAGGTGAGGGCCGCGATCGCCGCGCCCGACGCATCCGGCCACGTGACGATCGCCGAACCGTCGCTGCCCACGGCCGCCACGTCGGCCGCACGGAGGGCGGTGCGCAGCTCGTCGGCCAGGCCCACGCAGTACTCCTGCACCGCGTGCAGGTCGGCCGACGCGAAGAGCTCGAGCGAGGCCGCGGCCCCCACCCACACGGGCCAGGCCGGCGAGAGGTCGAAGCGGCGCGCATCCGGTGCCAGCTGCATGGCCGGGCCGTAGCAGGAGCCCCACACGTCGGTACCCGCGTACCAGCCGGCCAGTACCGGGGTGAGCCGTTCGGCGTAGGCGGGGGCAACGGTGGTGAGGCAGGCGCCGCGGGGCACACCGAGCCACTTGTAGGTGTGGCACACGGTCACGTCGAAGAGCGAGGCGTCGACGGGCAGCCAGCCGCAGGCCTGGGTGGTGTCGCAGAAGGTAGCGGCGCCGTGCCGCCCGGCCGCCGCGAGCACGGCATCGGTGTCGGCCAGCGCGCCCGTGGCCGACTGCACGAGCGAGAAGGCCACGAGGTCGGTGTGCGGGCCGATCGCGGCGGCCAGCCCGTCGAGCGGCACGCACCGCACCCGGATGCGCCCCGACTGCTGCTGCACCAAGAACGGGAACACCATCGAGCTGAAGTCGCCGTCCACCAGCAGCACCTCCGCGCCGTCGGGCAGCGACGCCGCCACCACGCCCGCGGTGGCCGAGACCTGCGAACCGGTCGCCACCCACGAGAGCGGCACGCCGACCAACCGCGCGAAGGCCTCCCGCGCCCGCTCGACGGCCGAGCCGTACGACCCCGGATCGCGGTGCCCCTCGCCCCACGCCGCGAGGTCGGCGGCGAGCGCCGCCACGGTCTCGCGCGGCGGAACCCCCACCATGCACGCCGAGAGGTACCCGGGGCGCGGGTCGAAGTGGCTCTGCAGCTCGGCCACGGAGAGACCGGATGCGGAGCCGAGAAGCGTCATGAGTCCAGCATCCCGGCCGGCCATTCATTCGTCCAGACCAGATGATGCATGCCATCCATCACCTCAGATTATGAATCGGCTACCCTCGACGGCATGACCCTCTCGCCACTCGCCGGCGCCTTCGACCTCGACTCCCCCACCCTGCGCGTGGTGGCCGCGGTGGCGGAGTACGGCTCGATCACCCGGGCCGCCGCCGTGCTCGGTTTCAGCCAGCCGGCGCTGAGCCAGCAGCTCAAACGCGTCGAGGCCCGCATCGGCATGCCGCTGGTCACCCGGTCGGGTCGCGGCATCCGGCTCACGGATGCGGGCGAGGTGCTCGCCCGTCACGCCACCGACGTGCTGGCCGCGCTCGACGCCGCGGCCGGCGAGCTCTCCGACCTGGCAGGGCTCCGGGCCGGGCGCGTGCGGCTCGCGGCGTTCCCGTCCGCGTCGTCGACCATCGTGCCCCGCCTGATCCGGGCGATCGGGGTCGAGCACCCGGGCCTGGAGATCACCTACCTCGAGGCCGAGCCGCCCGAGGCCGTGGCCGGGGTGCGCGACGGTGTGAGCGACCTCGCGATCGCGTTCCGGCATCCCGCCGACCGCAACGACCCCTTCGAGGCGAGCGCGGAGGGCCTGGTGGTGCACGAGCTGGCGCGCGACGACGTGCTGCTGCTCGCCCCGGCCGAGCACCCCGCGCTGGCGGGCGGCGGGCCGGTCGACCTGGCCGCCCTGCGGGCCGAGAACTGGATCGCGGGCTGCCCGCGCTGCCGCGGCCACCTGCTCGACTCCTGCGCCCGGGCGGGGTTCGCCCCGACGATCTCGTTCGAGACCGACAACTTCGTGGCGGTGATGAGCATGGTGGCGGCGGGCCTGGGCGTCGCGCTGCTGCCGGCCCTGGCGGTCGACGCCGTGCCGCTGCCGCCCGGAGTTCTCGCCCGCCGAACCGCGGCCGGCGACCATCGGATGCTCGTGGCCGTCATGCGCCCGGCCGGCGACCACATCCCGGCCGTCGCGGAGACCCTGCGGCTGCTGCCGGGCCTCATGGGCTGACGCGGAACGCCGCCCGCGCGGCCGCGAGACGGCCCACCCAGGAGAGCTTGTCCTCCTGCTGGGCCTCGAGTACCTCCCGGACGTCGTTCACGCTCCGTCGGTACGTGCCGAGAACCGATCGCGCTGCGGAACGGGCTCCCGCACCCCGAATCGTCCAGTTTCGGAAGAACCTCGACCGCGACTTTCCCTGCCAGAAGGTCGAGATCAGGGAGAACGCCACGATTGCGAGCAGTCCCCCTCCAATGGCTGATGCTCTGCCCAGGAACAACTCCGCTGCGAGAGCGAAGGTGGCCACATAAAGGCACGACGGGAGAACCCAGGCGAGGACGAGGGTCGTGCGATCGCGAGCGGCGAGCCAGGTGAAGACCCCGTAGAGACCTGCCAAGGCGAGACCTGAGGAGATCAGGCCGAGCAGCAGCGCGACTATCCCGATCGATCCGCCGACTCTCCCGATCGCGGACGTCGCGCCGAGACCGATCGCCGTGCCGACGCCGACGTTGATCGCTACGGTAAGCCAGGCGGGCTTGCGAGACCGACTGCGCAGTGAACGCAGCCGAGTTCTCGCCCAGTCTCGCGACCGCCGTGCGGCCGCCAGCCTCAGGCCTGGCTCGAACACGATGAAACCGCCGAGCTGGACGGCAAGAAACACCATCACGGCGGTCACCGGGAGAACCACGAAGACGGCACCCACCTGGGAAGGATCCGACAGAGCCGCAACGAGGATGACCGCGAGTCCAGGCGCGAGCGCTCCGGTCATCATCTCGGCCACGAAGCCGAGCGTGCGACGCGTGCGGAACGCGGTCTCGGGTTCCCCCACGAGCTGGCCGCCGATGACGATCGCGTAGAAGCCGAGCAGAACGGGAATGTAGGCGCCGAAGGCCCATCCGATGTGCTGGAGCACCACCCGACCCGCCGTGATCGCCCATTCCATCACCCTGTCTCCGTTGAAGGGAAGGCCGATGAAGACGAATGGAACGAGCAGCGCCACAATGCTCAAGAGGCATATTTCCAGCACGGCCCGTCGTGCCGGGCGCGAAGGCAACGATTTCACAGCGACGGATGTAGTCATGCCCCAGACGCTAATTCAGAGCGGCCACGGCCCGCTCAGCCGCCTCGGCGGGCCGAACCCCAGAGCGCCACGGGCTCGGCCGCGAACTCGCCCCAGAGGCGGTCGCTGAACAGGCCGGGCGGCGGCAGCTCGCCGACACCGGCTGAAGCGCCGGCACCGCGGTCGGCCCGGGATGCCGCCAGCTCGGCCGCGTGCTGCAGCAGCGCCCGCGCCACCCGGTCGTTCTCGCGGAACGACACCGCGTTCGTGCGCGGCCGCGAGAACGCCCCCACGAACGGCGAGGTCGTGTACGGTCCGATGGCGTAGCAGCGCCCGCTCGCCGCCCCCGAGCCGTGCAGCACCCTGCGGTCGTCGGCGCGCACCGACAGTCGGCCGGTCGACCGGCGGAACCTCGCGTCGTGCGCGATCTCCTCCCGCCCCGCGCCCGTCTCCACCAGCAGGCGCAGCAGTTCGTTGTCGCTGCGGGCGATGCTCGTGTCGGGCAGGCGGGCGTCGACCAGGGCTGTGGCCGTGACCTCGCGGTCGTGCTGGGCGCTCCCGGCCCGGAAGACCCCGGTCTCCTCATCCGCCCGCACCCGCATCTCGCCACCGATGAACTCCACGATGCCGGCCTCCGAGAGCGCGAGCAGCTCCTCGAGCCGGTGCGCCGGTGGACCGCTGGCGATGAAGCTGAAGTAGCCGAGCCACCAGCCGTGGATGTCCTCCACCCGCGAGCGCGCCGTCCACTTCGGTGAGGCGATCAGTTCGGCGAACGAGAACAGCGCGGTGAGCAGGGCCACGAACAGCCCGAGGGTGGCACTGTGCTCGGGCCGGGTTCGCAGGAGCAGGTCGCGCTCGATGTAGGCGCGCACCGCCTCCTGCAGCTCCTCGGTCGAGCTCGCCCGCAGCCCCTCGATGGGCCGGTCGAGCTCAGGCAGGAACAGCCGGTCGAGCTCCAGCGGCACCGCGCTCTCGATCAGCTCGGTGAGGGCCGCCGCATCAGCCAGCACCCGCGCCTGCTCGGCCGCATCCCCGAGCGGCGGCAGCGCGTGCCCGCGGGAGCGCGCCACCGCCGGCGAGGGTTCCCGGCCGTTCGAGGCCGCGGCCAGCAGTGACGCCCGGGGGTCGAACCGTTCGAAGCGGGCGGCGAACTCCGCCCACGGCAGCGCCACCCGATCCGGATGCCCGGTGAACAGCTCTCGGTAGTACCCCCAGAGCATCTCCTGCCCGATCAACGGCCAGACGTCGGCCGCGAAGTCCAGCGAGGAGCGCGTGGCCTCCAGCTCCGCGGCGACCGCGGGCGTGAAGAAGCGCGCCGACGGAGCCTCTCCCACGAGACTCGAACTGATCTTGGAGTGATAGGGCACACCGCGCCGCGAACCGATCACGATCCGCGGTTCTCGGCCCGACGACTCGTAGCGCAGTCGGTCGCCCGAACGCACGAAGCGCCCGCCGCGGCCCTCGGTGAGCAGCACCGTGAGGTCGACGGCGGCGAGCCCGAAGCCGCGCACGAGCACCCGCTGGCCGGGCACGATCGGCCGGGTGTCCGCATCCGCCGTGAACGCCGGGGGCAGGTAGTAGAGCTCGCGCCGGTGCGCGAAGTCGATCAGGGCGGCGTGCTCGGGCTCGGGGTCGGCGCCCGTGTGACCGAGCGAGTACAGCACGAGATCGGCCGGCAGCACCTCGCCGTCGTCGAGCTCGAGCCGCTGGCCGCCGTCGGGCGTCTCGCTCACCCGGCGCACCCGGGCGCGGTGCTCGAGAACCGTCACGTCGACGTCGACCGCGGCGAGCGCGGCCAGCGCCTCCTCGTAGAACCACCGCAGGTACAGGCTCTGCAGCCGCCTCGTCGGAAAGCTCGCCGGCGCCAGGTGCTCGATCTCGGCCAGCAGGGCCGGGTCGACCCGCGCCCGGTCGAGCCGCACGATCCCGCCGCGCACCTGCTCCACCCACTCGATCAGGGAAGGGCCGGGCCGCACCGGCCCCTCGGTGGTCGACGTCTCGTCGGTGAACATGGTCACGTCGGCCGCCATCGAGTTGAGCTTCAGCAAGGGCGACTGGTCGTGCCGCCAGATGCGGCCGGGGCCGGCGGGATGCGGGTCGATCAGGTGCACCACCAGCGGCACCCCGGCCGCCCCGAGCTCCGGCAGGTTCGCGGCGAGCCGCTCGAGCACGCCCACTCCCCGCGGTCCGGCGCCCACGACGGCGATGGAGACGGCGGCCGGGTTCCGGGGCGCACGGGGGGCGGATGCGGCAGACATGTCTCCAGGGTCGGCAACCGCGGGCCGATCCGCCGATTTGTGACAGAGCGTGACGCGGATGACGAAATAAGCCGGTCGATCGTTGCCCGGGGCGCCGCGGCCGACTTAGCGTCAGGCAACCGATCGGGGCCCCGCCCCCGCTCCGCCCCACTGGTGAAAGGACCACCCCGTGCCCATCGAATTCCTCGGCATCGCCGCACTCAACGACGGCAGCGAGACGCGCCCCCGCAGCGGCGCGAGCTTCGACAAGGAGTACACGCTGCGCCTGGCCAGGGCCCATGAGGACAACGGCTGGGACCGCATCCTGTTCGCCTACCACTCGGGCTCGCCCGACCCGGCGACCGCGGCGGCCTTCGTGGCCTCGCACCTCGACCGGCTGAACATCCTGCTCGCCCACCGGCCGAACGTGTCGTACCCCACCTACGCGGCGAAGGCGATCGCCACGCTCGACCAGATCAGCGACGGCCGGGTGAACGTGCACGTCATCACGGGTGGTTCCAGCGCCGATCAGGCGGCGGAGGGCGACTTTCTCACCAAAGACGAGCGCTATGCCCGCACCGGCGAGTACATCCGCGTCCTGAAGCAGGCCTGGACCAGCCGGGAACCCTTCGGCTGCGACGGCGAGCACTACCGCTTCGAGAACTTCGTGAGCGACGTCTGGCCCGCCCAGCAGCCGCGGCCGCAGGTGTCGTTCGGCGGCTCCTCCCCCGCCGCCTACGCCATCGGTGCCGCGGAGAGCGACATCTACGCGCTCTGGGGCGAGCCGCTCGCGAACACGGCCGAGCAGATCCAGACGATCACGGGTGCGGCCCTCGCGGCCGGCCGCCCGTCACGCCCGCGCATCCAGGTGGCGTTCCGTCCCATCCTCGGCGCCACCGAGGAGCTCGCCTGGCAGAAGGCGGAGCGCATCCTCGGCCGCATCCAGGAGCGCACCGGTGCCCTGCCGCCGGCCGTCGCCGCCGGCCTCGGCTCGCCCGAGAACGCGGGCTCGCAGCGGCTGCTCTCGATCGCGGAGCAGGGCGACCGCTTCGACCGGGCGCTCTGGACGAAGGTGGCCGCCGCCTCGGGCGGGCGTGGCAACTCCAACGCCCTCGTGGGCACCCCCGAGACCGTCGCCGCCGCTCTGCTGGACTACGTCGACCTCGGCGTCGACATCATCTCGGCCCGCGGGTACGACTACGTCGACGACACGATCGACTTCGGTCGCTACGTCATCCCGCTGGTGCGCGACGAGGTGGCCAAGCGGGATGCCGCGCGAGACGCCGCGCGCAAGTCGGCGTCGACCGGACTCGACGCCCACTCCACCCGAGGGGCAGCCCATGTCGCTGCGTGAGCGCACCGATCCAGCTGCGACGGCGACCGAGGAGTTCGTCTACGTCGCCCCCGACGACCCCCGCGCCGAGCCGCTCCTCACCGAGCTCGAGCGCGAGTACGACACCCGCTACGGCCGCGCCTTCGGCGAACCGGCCTCGGCCGAGCTCGCCCGCTACCCCGCCGAGGACTTCGCCCCGCCCAGGGGCGCGTTCGTCCTGCTCCTCCGCGACGGCGTGGCGATCGCCGGAGGGGCGTTCAAGCCCTTCGACGCCGGCACCCCGGGGGCCGCCGCCGTGGAGTTCAAGCGCATCTGGGCCTCCTCGGCACACCGTCGCCAGGGCCTCGCCCGCCGCGTGGTCGCCGAACTCGAGGCCGAGGCGCGGCGCCGAGGGGTGGCGACCGTGTACCTCACCACCGGTCCCCGGCAGCCCGAGGCGCAGCGGCTGTACTTCGCCACCGGCTACACGCCGCTGTTCGACGTCACCCTCGCGCCCGAGCAGGTGGTCATCCACGGCTTCGCCAAGTCGCTCACCGACCGGCCGCTCGACCTGGCGGCGGTACAGCGTGCGCACGACGAGTCGCTCGTGGAGTTCTACGCCGCGCATCCGCGATTCGGGGCGGAGGCGTCGTGACCTCGCTCACCGCGAAGCCAACCGAGGCCGCCGCGCCCGCCGGGCCCGCGAAACCCGCCGCGCCCACAGGCATCGCCACCGCCCGGCCCGACACCCTGCCGCCCGGCATCGACCTGAAGCGCCTGGCCGAGCGCCCCGTGGTGCCGCTGCGTCATCCGTTGCGCTGGGTGATCACCGCGCTCGTGCTCCTCGTGCTGCTCAACGTCGGCCAGACGCTGTTCACGAACCCCTCCTGGGAGTGGGCGAAGGTGGGCCAGTGGTTCTTCAGCCCCGCCATCCTGAAGGGCCTGCAGCTCACGCTCGTGGCCACCGGCATCAGCGCCGTGGTGAGCTTCCTGGGCGGCATCGTGGTGGCCCTCGCGCGACTGTCGGGCAACCCCGTGCTCAGCACTCTGAGCTGGCTCTACATCTGGCTGTTCCGCTCGGTACCGCTCATCCTGGTGCTGATCTTCCTGTTCAACCTGGGCAACCTCTATCCCACCGTCGGTATCGGCATCCCGTTCGGGCCGCAGTGGTCGGTGCCCACGTTCACCGTGCTGTCGCCATTCGTGCTCGGCGTCATCGGGCTCAGCCTCTCGGAGATCGCGTACAGCGCCGAGATCGTGCGCGCCGGCATCCTCGCCGTCGACCAGGGGCAGCACGAGGCCGCCAAGGCGCTCGGCATCCCGCAGCGCCGGCAGTTCACCCGCATCGTGCTGCCGCAGGCGCTGCGCTCGATCGTGCCGGCCTACGTGAACCAGATCATCGGGCTGCTGAAGGCGAGCTCGCTGCTGTTCTACGTGTCGCTGCTCGACCTGTTCGGCGTGGTGCAGAACCTCGGCAGCACCTACCCCACCGACATCATCCCGCTGCTCGTGGTGGCCACCATCTGGTACCTGGTGCTCACCAGCGCCATCTCCGTCGTGCAGTTCTACATCGAGCGCTTCTACGCCCGCGGTTCGGTGCGGGAGCTGCCGCCCACTCCGTTCCAGCGGGTGCGGCGAAGCCTCGGCGGCTTGCGTTCGGCCGAGCGGGAGGCGGGTGCAGCATGACCGCCGCGATCGAGATCCACAACGCCACCAAGTCCTACGGCGACAAGACGGTGCTGAAGGGCGTCGACCTCACCGTCGAGGCCGGTACCGTCACCGTCATCCTCGGGCCCTCGGGCTCGGGCAAGTCGACGCTGCTGCGGGCCGTCAACCACCTCGAGAAGCTCGACGAGGGCTACGTGGCACTGAACGGCGAGCTGATCGGCGTGCGCGCCCGCCTCGGCCGGCGGGGTGGCGACCGGCTGAAGGAGCTGCCCGAGAAGCACATCCTGCGGCAGCGGGCGAAGATCGGCTTCGTCTTCCAGAACTTCAACCTGTTTCCCCACCTCACCATCCTCGAGAACGTCAGCGAGGCGCCCGTGTCGCAGGGGGTGGCGCCGAAGGATGCCCGTGAGCACGCGCGTGCCCTGCTCTCGCGAGTGGGCCTCGCCGACAAGGAGGCCGCCTATCCCCGGCAGCTCTCGGGAGGCCAGCAGCAGCGGGTGGCCATCGCTCGGGCGCTCGCGCTGGAGCCCGAGGTCATCCTGTTCGACGAGCCCACCTCGGCACTCGACCCCGAGCTGGTCGGCGAGGTGCTCGCCGTCATCCGCAGCCTGGCCGGCAGCGGCACGACGCTCATCGTGGTGACGCACGAGATCGGGTTCGCCCGCGAGGTCGCCGACCGCGTGGTGTTCATCGACGAGGGCGTCGTGGTGGAGCAGGGCACCCCCGCCGAGGTGCTCTCGAAGCCGCGCCACCGGCGCACGCAGGACTTCCTCGGCAAGGTGCTCGCCTGACGCGGGGCCTCGGCACCTCGCGCATCCGTCACGCCCTTCACCACCACCGGCGCCACGCCGCCACATCGACCCCCTCCCCCCTCCGCACCACCACAGCAAGGACACCCACCATGACCACACACCGACTGAAGACCATCGGTTCTCTCGTGACCGCCGCCGCCCTCGTGGCCGGTCTCGCCGCCTGCTCGAGCGACGCGGCGGCCCGCGACGACACCGCCGCTTCGGGCACCGTCACCGTCGGGGCGCACTCGAACGGCGCCGGCACCGAGACCACCATCGACGTGAGCCAGGTCGACGAGATCCGCGACACGCTTCCGCAGGAGGTGCTCGACAGCGGCGAGCTCACCATCGGCATCGGCGCCCTGCCCGCCGGGTTCCCGCCGCTCGCCTTCACCGGCGACGACAACGAGACCCTCACCGGTGCCGAGCCCGACCTCGGCCGCCTGGTCGCGGCGGTGCTCGGCCTCAAGCCGGTCGTGAGCAACGCCACCTGGGACAACCTCTTCGTGGGCATCGACACCGGTGCCACGGATGTGGGCTTCTCGAACATCACCGTCACCGAGAAACGCAAGGAGAAGTACGACTTCGCCTCCTACCGGGGCGACAACCTGGCGTTCCAGGTGAAGGCCGACAACCCCTGGGAGTTCGACGGCGACTACGAGAACCTGGCCGGACTCACGGTGGCCACGAGCTCGGGCACCAACCAGGAGAAGATCCTGCTGGCCTGGAAGACCGAGCTCGAGGCCGAGGGCAAGACCCTCGACGTGGTCTACTTCCCCGACGCCAACTCCATCACCCTTGCGCTCAACTCGGGTCAGATCGACGCCCAGTTCAACCCGAACCCCGGCATCGCCTACCAGAACACCCTCTCCGAAGACGGCGCCAACCCCACCCGCACCGCGGGCACCTTCTCGGGCGCCGGCGAGACCCTCGACGGCCTCATCGCCGCCACGGTCAAGAAAGACTCCGGGCTCGCCCAGCCGGTGGCGGATGCGATCAACCACCTGATCGAGAACGGCCAGTACGAGAAATGGCTGGCCGCCTGGGACCTCGAGAACGAGGCCGTCACCGAGTCGCTCGTCAACCCGCCCGGCCTGCCGCTGGACAACAGCTGACCTGCCGACGCGACGGAGTCTCGACGCCGCTCGCCGGAACGACGGGCCACGGCTCCGTCGTTCCGGCGAACCTCCGTCGCCCCGCGGGGCCCACGGGGCCGGTTCAGGATGCGGCGGACCGGACGGCCAGGGCCATCCGCTCGACCGTCTCGCGGAGGAGGGGGCGCGGCATCGCGAACACGAGGCGCACGTGACCCTCGGAGCCGCGACCGCAGAGGGCGCCGTCGGTGAGCGTCACCCCGGCCTGTTCGCGCAGGAAGTCGGCGGGCGGAACGCCACCCCAGAGGTCGTCGCCGAGACCGCGAAGGTCGAGCCAGGCCAGGTAGGTGGCCTCGGGCATCCGGTACCCCACCTCCGGCAGCAGGTCGTGCAGCAGTGAGGCCAGCAGCCGTCGGTTGCCGTCGAGGTACTCCATCACGTCGGCGAGCCAGTCGCGGCCGTGCCGGTAGGCGGCGGTGCCGGCCACCACGCCGGGGGTGGCCGCACCGTGCTGCACGGCGAACCCGAACCGGCGGTACACCGCATCGTCGGTGTCGTTCGAGGTGATCAGCTGGGCGGCCTTGAGGCCCGGGATGTTCCACGCCTTCGACGCGCTCGTGCCCGTGACGGTGTGCGCGGCGGTCGCCTCCGAGATCGAGGCGTACGGGATGTGCCGGCGGCCGTCGAACCGCAGTGGCGCGTGGATCTCGTCGGCGAACACGCGCCCGCCGTTCTGCTCCACCACCCCGGCCACGGCCTCGAGCTCCACGCGGTCGAGCACCGTTCCCGTGGGGTTCTGCGGATTGCACAGCACGAGCGTGCCCGCGCCGTCGCGGAACGCCCGGTCGATCGCGGCGAGGTCGTGCCGCCAGCGCCCGCCTTCCTCGATGCCCGGCACCTCCACCACGGCCCGGCCGAGGGTGGGCGGGTAGCTCAAGAAGGGCATGTACGCCGGCGTCGGCACGATCACGGCCGACCCGGCGGGCGAGTACTCCGTCACGGCCACGCCGAGCGCGGCCATCACGTCGGAGACCGGATGCACGCGGCCCGGGTCGACCGGCCAGCCGTACTCGTCGAGCTGGTACTCCGCCGTCGCCTCGGCCAGATCACGGGCGGTGGCCGGCGAGAGGTACCCGAGCACCCCCGCGTCGACGGCGTCGTGCAGCGCCCGGGTCACCGCGGGCGCGGTGCCGAAGTCCATCTCGGCCACCCAGGCGCCGATCGTGCCGGGATGCAGGCTCCATTTGCGGCTGCTCGGCACATCCAGCTGCTCGGCGGCAATCCGGTCGTAGGGGTGCTCGGCCATCGTCTCCTCGCCCGATCCGCTCGCGAGAGGCCCACTCTGCCTCATCGCGACCGGCGCCGCCGCAGTGTTACCGGATGCGACGGACGCCAACCCCCGCACGCGTCAGCCCTCGCCGCTGCCTCCGGCCACCGCGCCCGGAGGCGTCAGTACACGTACTCCAGCACGTCGGTGCCCAGCGTGCGCATGGCGTCGAGCACGGCCAGCCGCCCCGGCAACTCGGCGTCGTTGAACCGCATCGTCACCGCGTAGGCGACTCCCCCGCGCGGCCCGGTCACCACGCCGGCCTCCGAACGGATGCCCGCATCCGTTCCGGTCTTGTTGAACAGCGTCAGCCCGTGGTCGGCTCCCACGTGCGCCAGCGGATCGAGCCCGAACGCGCTCGCGACCATCGACAGATCGGTGCCGAGGCTGAGCCAGCCGCGCACCAGGCGGGAGGTGGTCTCGTCGACCACCGTGCCCTGGTGCAGCCGGCCGAACAGGATGGCGAGCTCGCGCGCGGAGCCCACCGAGAGCTGCGGCGCGTCATCCGGACCGCGCTGCTCGCGCACGATGTCCAGCAGCAGGGTGCGGCGCAGGCCCAGCGACTCGGCCCGCGAGCGCACCGCGTCGAGGCCGATCCGCCGCAGCAGAACGTTGGTGGCCAGGTTGTCGCTCGTGGCCCCGATCAGCGCCGCGAGGTCGGCCACGGGCAGCGCCGGCACCTGGAGGTGCTGCCAGAGTCCGGAGTCGGCCACCGTGTCCTGCGCGGTGCGGTTCAGGATGCTCAGGGCCTCGGCCCCCGGGGCGGCGCGAACCGGTCTCGGCCTCGACTCCGGCGACCCCGCGGCGCCGAAACCCTGCGGAGAGGCAGCCGATGATCCGTCGCGGGCGGAGATGCGGGCCGCCACCTCGATCAACAGCAGCACCTTGCCGATCGAAGCGGTGGGTACCGAGAGATGGTCGTCGACCGAGAACAGGAGCGTTCCTGATCCGAGATCGACCGCGCAGGCCGTCACCTGCACCCCGGAGAGGGCGAGCTCGGTGAGCGAGGCGAAACCGCGGCGGAAGATGCCGCCCTGTCCGTCGTTGTCGATCGCATCCGAACGGCGACCGCGTGGCGCGGTCTCCTCGCGTTCGGATCGCGACCGACGGCGGATCGATTCCGGCATGCTCAGCTGACCTTCTCCCTGATCACCAGATGGTCACACGCTCGGCTGGGTTCAACCAGAGACCGTCGGCCTCGGTCACCTCGAAGGCGTCGTAGAACTCGCCGATGTTGCGCACGATCTGGTTGGCCCGGAACTCGTTCGGCGAGTGCGGGTCGATCGAGAGCAGCCGGATGACCTCCTCGTCGCGCGACTTCTGCTGCCAGGCCTGCGCCCAGGAGAGGAAGAACCGCTGGGCACCGGTGAGGCCGTCGACCACCGGCGGCTCGGCGCCGTCGAGCGAGAGCAGGTAGGCCTTCCAGGCGATGCCGAGACCACCCAGGTCGCCGATGTTCTCGCCGATGGTGAGCGCGCCGTTCACGTGGTGGTCGGGCACCTGCGCGGGGGCGAGCGCGTCGTACTGCGCGATCAGCGAGGAGGTGAGCTTCTCGAACGCCTCGCGGTCCTTCTCGGTCCACCAGTCGGTGAGCCGGCCGTCGCCGTCGAAGCGCGAGCCCTGGTCGTCGAAGCCGTGACCGATCTCGTGGCCGATCACCGCACCGATGGCGCCGTAGTTCGCGGCCGCGTCGCGGTTCTCGTCGAAGAACGGATGCTGCAGGATGGCCGCCGGGAAGACGATCTCGTTGAAGCCCGGGTTGTAGTAGGCGTTGATGGTCTGCGGCGTCATGAACCACTCGTCGCGGTCGAGCGGCTTGCCGATCTTGCCGAGCTCGCGCTGGAACTCGAACTCGCTCGTGGCCCGCACGTTCGCGATCAGGTCGGTGGGGTCGATCTCGAGCGAGGAGTAGTCGCGCCAGGTGGCGGGGAAGCCGATCTTCGGGGTGAACTTGGCCAGCTTCTCGAGGGCGCGCTCGCGGGTGGCCGGGCTCATCCACGGCAGGGTCGAGATCGACTCGCGGTAGGCCTCGATGAGGTTGGCCACCAGCACGTCCATCGCCGCCTTGGCGGTGGGCGGGAAGTGCTTCTCCACGTAGATGCGGCCGACGGCCTCGCCCATGGCGCCCTCCACGAGCGAGACGCCGCGCTTCCAGCGGTCGCGCATGCTCGGGGTGCCGGTGAGGGTGCGGGCGTAGAAGTCGAAGTTCTCCTCCACGAAGTCGTCGGAGAGGTAGGGAGCCCAGCCGTGCACGACCTGCCAGGCCAGCCAGTCCTTCCAGCTCTCCAGCGGGGCCTCGGCGAGCGCCGTCGCGAGCCCGGTGACGAAGCCGGGTTCGCGCACCACGAGCTCGTCGAACACGCCCTCCGGGGCCTCGAGGGCGTCGCGCCAACGGCCGAACAGGTCGGCCGCTCCGGTGGAGGAGGCGGGCAGCGAGACGAACTCGTTCCAGTCGAGCAGGTTGTAGGTGGCCTGCGCGTCGCGGGTGCGCACGTTGTCCCAGTGCGAGGCGGCGATCAGTGTCTCGAGCTCGAACACGCGCTGGGCCCGCTCGGCGGCCTGGTCGAGACCGGCGAGGGCGAGCATCCGTTCGATGTGGCCCACGTAGGCCTCGCGCACCGAGGCGAACTTCTCGTCGCGGTAGTAGCTCTCGTCGGGCAGGGAGATGCCTCCCTGCTCCACGAACACGAGGTAGCGCTCGGGGTTGCCCGGGTCGTTGTCGACGAAGAGGCGCAGCAGGCCCGGAACGCCCTGCCGCTCGAGGCGGCCGAGGATCTCGGCGAACGAGGCCCGGTCGTCGACGGTGTCGACCAGGGCGAGCTGCGGCTCGAGCGGAGCGGCGCCGAGCGCCTCGATGCGCTCCGTGTCCATGAAGCTGGTGAAGAGGTCGCCGAACTTACGGGCCTCGGTGCCCTCCGGCGCATCGGCCGACTCCTCGATGATGGCGCGAACGGCCTTCTCGGCCTCCTCCGCGAGCTCGTAGAACGAGCCGTAGCGGGCCTTGTCGTCGGGGATCTCGGTGCGCGCGATCCACTTGCCGTTCACGTGGCGGAACAGGTCGTCCTGCGGACGGACGGTGGGGTCGAGCTCTGACAGGTCGATTCCGGATGCAGTCACCCGACAACTCTACGCACCGGCCTAGGCTGAGCGGATGCCGAGTCTGGACCGCGACATCCTGCGGCTGGCCGTGCCCGCGCTCGGCGCCCTCGTGGCTGAACCGCTCTACCTCCTCACCGACACCGCGCTCGTGGGCCAC
Source organism: Herbiconiux liangxiaofengii (assembly GCF_041927335.1). Lineage (NCBI taxonomy): Bacteria > Bacillati > Actinomycetota > Actinomycetes > Micrococcales > Microbacteriaceae > Herbiconiux > Herbiconiux liangxiaofengii. Next base: position 26,272 of record NZ_JBHFHD010000015.1, read on the forward strand.
CTCGGCGACACCGAGCTGGCCGGCCTCGGCGTGGCCGGAACCCTGCTGCAGACCGCGGTGGGCCTGCTGATCTTCCTCGCCTACGCCACCACGCCGGCCGTGGCCAGGCGGCTCGGCGCCGGAGACCAGCCGGGGGCGGTGAAGGCGGGCATCGACGGCATGTGGCTGGCCCTCGGCATCGGGGTGCTGCTCGCACTCGTGGCCTGGCCGCTCGCCGGCGCCGTGGTCGGCCTGTTCGGCTCCACCGCGGCGGTGTCGGAGGCCGCCACCACCTATCTCACCGTGTCGCTGATCGGGCTGCCGGGAATGCTGGTGGTCATCGCCGCGACCGGTCTCCTCCGCGGGCTGCAGGACACCCGCACCCCGCTGGTGGTGGCCGTGGGCGGCTTCGCCGTCAACGCCGCCCTGAACGCCGTGCTCATCTACGGCGCCGGCTGGGGCATCGCCGGCTCGGCGGCCGGCACCGTGGTCGCGCAGTGGGGGATGGCGGCGGTGTACGTCGTGATCGCCGTGCGGGCGGCCCGCGCATCCGGAATCGCCCTGCGACCCGGCCTCGACGGCGTCTCGGGAGCGGCCCTCGCCGGCGGCTGGCTGTTCGTGCGCACGGCGAGCCTGCGCGCAGCGCTCGTGGCCTCGGTGGTGGTGGCCACGTCGCTCGGCGTCACCGAACTGGCCGCCTTCCAGATCGCGCTCACCCTGTTCTCCACGCTGGCGTTCATCCTCGACGCGCTCGCGATCGCCGGCCAGGCCCTCGTGGGCCACGGGCTCGGTGCCGGGGAGGTCGACCGGGTGCACGCCGTCACGCGGCGGCTGATCCGCTGGGGCGTGCTGTCGGGGCTGGTTCTGGGGGTGCTGATCGCGCTCGTGGCACCCGTCGCCGGTGCGGTCTTCAGCCCCTCGATGGCGGTGCAGCAGGCGGTCACGGCCACCCTCTACGCCATGGCCGTCGGCGTGCCACTGGCCGGCTTCGTGTTCGTGCTCGACGGCGTGCTGATCGGGGCGGGGGATGCGCGCTACCTCGCGCTCGCCGGCCTGATGAACCTGGCGGTGTACGTTCCGCTGCTGGTGGTGGTGGCGATGTTCGGCCCCACCGGAACCGCGGGGCTGGTGTGGCTCTGGCTCGCATTCGGCCTCGGCTATATCGGCGCGCGGTCGCTCACCCTCGGCCTCCGAGCGCGCTCCTCCCGCTGGATCGTGACGGGCGCCCCCGCCCAGCACCCCTAGCCGCCCCCGCGACTCGTCCCATTTCGGGGCGCCACGCCGCACATCCTGGCGATTCGGGACGAGTCGCGGGGGTGCCGCCTAGACCGTGAAGACCGCTCCCGGGCGGGCGAGGTCGACGGCGCCGTCGAAGAGAACGGATGCGCGCGAGACCGCGTCATCCGCCGTGATCGTGTCGGCCACGTGCGTCAGCACCAGCCGCCCGGCACCTGCCGCCGCCGCGGTGCGGCCGGCGTCGTCGGGGGTATGGTGCACCGGCGCCTCGCCGCGCGGAACGGCCGCGTCGTAGCCCGCCTCGATCAGGAACAGGTCGGCCTTCTCGCCGATCTCCTCGAGCGATCCGCACGGTGCGGTGTCGCCCGAGTACGCGAAGCGCCGCTCCCCCTCGTCGACGGTGAGGCCGAAGGCCGGAACCCCGTGCTGCACCGCACCCCACGACAGGTCGAGCGAGCCCACCCGCAGGTCGCCGAACCCGCTCATCGGGCGGTGGTCGAACACCCGGGGCAGCTCGTCGACCGAGCTCGGGCCGAGGTACGCGGCGAGCCGGTCGAGCATGCCTTCCGGCGCGATCAGCGGGATGGGCGCCGCCGGGAGGGCGGCACCGAACCGCAGGGCGTAGTAGGCCACCAGCAGGTCGGCGGAGTGGTCGGCATGGCGGTGCGAGATCCAGATGGCGTCGAGCCGGTCGGGGGCCACGTGGCGCTGCAGCTCGGCGAGGGTCCCGGTGCCGGCGTCGATCCAGAGTGCCGTGCGCCCGCCCTCGGCCGACGGTTCGCCCTGCAGCAGGTAGCCGGAGCAGGCGTTCCCGGGTCTCGGGTACGGGGTCGCGGTTCCGAGCACGGTGAGCTGCATGCGTCTATTGTCTCGTGCCCGCTCCGGATGCCTCGCCGCCATCCGTCGCGCCCGCGCCGCTGCCCGCCCCGCCGGCGTACTCCGCGAACAGCGCATGCTCGGCCTCGCGGCGCGGATAGAACACGAACACGATCACCGCCCCGATCAGCATGGTGAGCATCCCGGTGCCGTAGGCCCAGTCGGCGCCGTCGAGGAACGACCGGCGGGCCGCCTCCACGATCCCGTCGGCGTAGTCGGGGTACTGCTTCGCGATCGAGACGGCGCCGTCGAACGACTTCTGCAGCTGCGCGGCGACATCCGCCGTGATTCCCGACCGCACCGAGGCGGGCGCGTCGGCGATCGAGCGGGCGATGGCCGACGCGTATCCCGCCGTGAGAATCGAGCCGAGCACCGACTGCATGATCGAGCCGCCGAGATCGCGCTGCAGGTCGGAGGTGCCCGACGCCATCCCCGCCCGCGCCACCGGCACCGAGTCGGTGAGCGACCGCGACGAGGGGGGCCCGGCCAGCCCCACGCCGATGCCCACGAGGGCGTACCCCACGCCGACGGGGAGGTAGCTCGCCCCTACGTCCCAGAACAGCAGCATGGTCAGAAAGCCCAGCAGGCAGAACGCGAACCCGAGCAGGAAGACCACGCGCGCGCCGTACCGCAGCACCAGCCGGCTCGACAGCGGCGCCACGCCCACCATCAGCGCCGCGGCCGGCAGGATGCTCGCCCCAGCCTCGAGGGCGTCGTACCCGAGCACGTTCTGCAGGAAGAGCTGCCCCACGTACATCGCACCCATCAGCGACCCGAACACGATGATGCCGCCCACCGCCGCCACCCAGAAGGTGGGCCGCGCGGCGATGCGCAGCTCATAGAGCGGGTTGCGGGCTCGGCGCTGCCGCAGCACGAACCCCACACCGGCCACCACGGCCACGGCGCCCAGCACCAGCGCGAACAGCTGCGCCCCCGGCACGGCCGCGAAGTTGATCGCCAGCACCAGCGCGGCCACGAGCACGATCGAGAGCACCCCGCCGAGGTTGTCCACCGGCTCGGTGCCCTCGTTCACCCTCGCGGGCACCACCGCCAGCACGATCACCAGCGTGACGGCGGCCAGCGGGATGGTCATCAGGAAGACGGCGCTCCAGTCGAACACGCCGATCAGATAGCCGGATGCGAGAGGGCCGAGAGCGGAGATGGCACCTCCCAGCCCCGACCACAGCGCGATGGCGGCGATACGTCTCGGCCCCGTCCAGAGCGCGGCGATCAGGGCGAGCGTGGTGGGGTAGGCCATGCCTGCGGCCACCCCGCCGAACAGACGGGCGACGAAGAGCACCTCGATGCTCGGCGCGTAGGCCGCGAGCAGCGCGGCCGGGATGCTCAGCAGGAGGCCGAGCACGAGCATCCGTTTTCTGCCGTACCGGTCGCCGAGGGCGCCGAGATAGAGCACCGAGCCGGCGAGGCCGAGCGAGAAGCCCACGGCCACGAGGTTCAGCGCGGTCTGCGAGGCGTCGAAGGCCTGCCCGATCGACGGCAGCGCCACGTTCGCCACCGACAGGTTGAGGTTGGCCACCCCCGACGCCAGAATCAGTGCCACGAGCACCAGCCCGCCGCGCGCCGGCGCGGTTCCTCCCCCAGCAGCCACCTGCGTCCCCCTCCCGCCCACGTTCAGCGCCGACGTTCTGCCACGTTCTGCGCGTCCACGTTCAGCGCCCACGTTCTGCGCGCCCACGTTTCTGGCACGACAGTATCGCCAACGCCCCACCCAGCCCCACCCCTGGGCGCCGGGCACCTGGCCGGGCACCCGGCCATCCACCGGCGGAACGACGGAGGTTCGCGCCGACACGCCGCCACACGTCCGTCGATACCTCGATCCGGCCCGAATCTCCGTCGTTCCGCCGGTGGAAGGCCCGCGACGGCACCGGCCGCTCGCTACGGTAGTCGAGACGATCTCGTCGTCACCCCGTCGCATCCTCGCCACCCCACCTCGGGGCCGGTCGCCGCCGCCGGATGCCCGCCCCGCACGCACCCCCGCAGGAGTTCCGATGACGACCGCCCTCCCCACCCGCCGCCTGCTCGCCTGGCGCAACGCGATCTTCGTGATCTTCGCGCTCAGCGGCATCTCCATCGCGAGCTGGGTGGCACGGCTGCCGGCCGTGCGCGACCAGCTGGGCATCGACACCGCCCAGGTGGGCCTGCTCATCTTCGCCATGGCGGCGGGCTCGGTGGTGGGCCTCATCGCCGCCCCTCCGCTGATGGCCCGCATCGGTGCCCGCGCCGGAATGGTGGTGGTGCTCTGCCTGGTGGCCGCGGGCCTCGTGGGAATCGGCTCAGGCACCGGCATCGCCGCCGCCGGTCTCGTGGCCGTGAGCCTCGCGGTGTTCGGCTTCGGCAACGGAGCGGTCGACGTGATGATGAACGTCGAGGGCGCCGCCGCCGAGCGCGCCATCGGCAAGACGCTGATGCCGCTGATGCACGCCTTCTTCAGCTTCGGAACCGTCGCCGGCGCGGGAATCGGCGCCCTCGCATCCTGGCTCGCCGTGCCCGTGCCCGTTCACCTGGCGATCATGGCCGTGGTCATCGTGGTGGCCGCGTTCGTGGCGGTGCGGTTCGTGCCCGAGGGTGCCGAGGCCGCCGCCGCAGCAGCAGCAGCAGCAGACACCGCCGCTCACGACACCGCGACGACGGATGCCGCCGGCCTGCCGGCCGCCGGCGCCACTCCCGCCAAGCCGCCCTTCCGCGAGCGCCTCGCCCAGTCCCTGTCGGTGTGGCGCGATCTGCGGCTCCTCGCCATCGGCGTCATCATGCTCGGCATGGCCTTCGCCGAGGGCTCGGCCAACGACTGGCTCGCCATCGCGGTGGTCGACGGCTACGACCAGTCGAACACCACCGGCGCCATCGCCTTCGGCGTCTTCACCGTGTCGATGACGCTCGGCCGGGTGGCCGGCGGGCCCGTGCTCGACCGCTTCGGCCGGGTGCCGGTACTCCGGGTGAGTGCGGCGCTCGGCGTGCTGGGGCTGGTGGCGTTCATCTTCGCGCCGGTGCCGTGGGTGGCGTTCGTCGGAGCCGCCTTCTGGGCGCTGGGCTGCTCGCTGGGCTTCCCGGTGGGCATGTCGGCCGCCGCCGACACCGACGACCCGAAGCTGTCGGCCGCCCGCGTGAGCGCGGTGGCGATCATCGGGTACGTGGCCTTCCTGGTGGGCCCGCCGGTGATCGGTCTGCTCGGCCACGAATTCGGCATCCTGAACGCCCTGCTGGTGGTGCTCGTGCTCGTGGTGCTTGCGGGCCTCGCCTCCCCCGCGGCGCGTGAACCGGGCCGCCGCCCTGCTGCGACTCACAAAATGTAGTACATTTACTACATGCCGAAGCAAAAACAAGACGAGGTGGTGCAGTTCTACACGCGCCTTCCGGTCTTGCGGGCAGAACGCGGGCTCAGCAGAAAAGAGCTCGCCGAGGCCGTCGGTGTGCACTACCAGACCATCGGGTACCTCGAACGCGGCGAGTACAGCCCGAGCCTCGTGCTCGCGCTGCGGATCGCCCGTCATCTCGGGCTGCCGCTCGAGGCGGTGTTCTCCCTGCAGCCCTTCCCCACCCTGTCCGGGCAGATCTACGCCCCACCCGGCCAGCCGACCGAGGAGTGACCATGCCAGTGAACAGCAGCTACCAGCAACGACGTGCCGCCCGCCTCGACGACCCGACCATGGAGGGCCTGCGCAACCCGCGGGCGCGGCGACGGCTCGCGGCAGGGCTCATCACCCTCTTCGCCATCGAGGTCGCGGCCTTCTTCACCGTGCACCTGATGCCCCTCGTGGTCTTCATCGGCATCATGGTGGTGGTCATCATCGCGGGGGTGCTGCTGCTCGGTGCCCTCAAGGCGTCGACCCGGGGCGTCGAGGAGCTCTCTCCAGACGTCCTCGACGAGCGTCAGGCACAGCTGCGCGGGGAGATCTTCGCGCGGTCGTACTGGGCGCTCGGCGCGGCGTCGCTGATCGCCTGCATCCTGGTGGTTCTGATGGGCCAGCCGTGGTGGCCGCTCGACGGTGTGGCGGCCGCCGTGGTGCCGGCACTGCTGGTGCAAGTGGTCGTCACCCTCCCGACCTTCGTCACCGCCCTGCGGGTCCGCGTCTGACGGAGCCGCCCGGGCACCCCGACGGACTCATGCTCGTTCGACCGGCATCCAGAGTTCGGTGGTCGCCGTGCTGAAGTCGTCGGCTCGGTCGAGCACCGCCACGATCGATGGCCCTGGGCGGAGTCGCCACGGGTTCGAGGGGAACCACTCCGACGCCGTGGCCGCCCAGATCGACTGAAGCGCCTGGGGGTACGGGCCTGCGGCACCGAACACGGCCCACTCCCCGGCCGGAACCTCGATCACGTCCAGGCCCGACGGGATCGCGGTCCCCTCCCTGATGGCGACCCCGTGCAGGTACGTGAGCTCACTGCCCTCCGTGTAGTCAGGATCTACGTCGGCGCTCACCTGCAGCAGGCCGGACGGCTCCGTGTTGCTCAGTTCTTTGAGACGAGCGTGCTCTTCTGGGGGCAAAGACGCGATGAAGGCACCGATGTTCGGGTTGATGCCCTCATGGATGAGCGGCACTCGGGCCGAACGTCCGACGAGTCGGAACGCGTTCCGGGTGATTATGCGGGTGTCCATCGGGCTGTCCCCTTCTACGGTCAGGCGGAACCTGAGTTGCGGTTGAGTGCGAAGAGGGCCACCGTCTCGCCGCGCGTCGCCGGGGCTGGCGCCGTGCACCGCCCTGAACGCTCGACCGAATGCCTCGGCCGAGCCGCACCCGTGGCGCACCGCGATTCCCAACAGCTCGCCGTCACCGAGGACGTCTGCCGCTGCGACCGTCATGCGACGGCGACGGACGTACTCTGACAGCGGCATGCCCGCCAACGACGAGAACATGCGCCGAAGGTGATACTCGGTGGTGCCGAGGTCTGACGCCAGGCTCACCAGATCGACGTCCGCGGCGAGGTCGTCCTCGATCAGTTCGACGAGTCGGTTGAGGTGTGCGATCACGGTTTCCCCTTTCGATGCCCAGCCTGCCGGGAGATCCATCCTCAGACCCAACTATCGCGGTCCGATCCGATCGCGTGCTGGTCGTCCACGGACTCCGGGGTCGGGTTCTCTACTACTCTGAGTCGGTGCGTCTCGTCATTGCCACCTGTTCCGTCGACTACGCGGGTCGTCTCAGCGCCCACCTGCCGCTGGCGAAACGCCTGCTGATGCTCAAGAGCGACGGCAGCATCCTGGTTCACAGCGACGGCGGCTCGTACAAACCCCTCAACTGGATGAGCCCGCCCTGCACCCTCACGGTGCTCGAGCCCGATGCCGACCAGGCGGATGCGGGCATCACCGAGCTCTGGAAGGTCACCCAGAAGAAGACCGACGACGTGCTCGTCGTCTCGCTGCACGAGATCGAGCACGACTCGGCGCACGAACTCGGCATCGACCCCGGTCTCGTCAAGGACGGCGTCGAGGCGCACCTGCAGAAGCTGCTCGCCGAGCAGATCGAGCTGCTGGGCGACGGCCACACGCTGGTGCGGCGCGAGTACATGACCGCGATCGGCCCCGTCGACATCCTGGCGCGCGACTCGGCCGGGGCATCCGTGGCGGTGGAGATCAAGCGCCGCGGTGACATCGACGGCGTCGAGCAGCTCACCCGCTACCTCGAGCTGATGAACCGCGACCCGCACCTCTCCCCCGTGCAGGGTGTGTTCGCCGCGCAGGAGATCAAGCCGCAGGCGCGCACGCTGGCCCTTGACCGTGGCATCCGCTGCGTCACGCTCGACTACGACGCGATGCGCGGCCTCGACGACGCCGACTCCCGCCTCTTCTGACCCTGAAACACCAGTTCCGTCACTTTTCGCCCTTCCCGCGGCGTTTTCGGGCCGAAATCGACGGATCCGGGCTGTCGTTAGGCTTGAGGAGTGGCTACTCGCGCACCCGCCTTTCCCAAGTCGTACTCGAACCGACCGCTCCGCAAGGCGCTCGAGACCTTTGCGGCCCTGCCGAACCGCACCACGCTCGACGCCCTGCTGAAGGCGATGCGCTCAGGCGGCCTCGTGGTCGACATCACCGGCACCACGGATGCGGCAGACCCGCAGCTGCGCACCCTGCTCTCCACGTCGGGTGAGCCGGTTCTCCCCTTGTTCACCTCGATCGCCGAGCTTCGGCTCGCCGTGCCCGAGGAGCAGCGGGCCGCGGCCCAGGCGATGATCCTGCCCGCCGCCGAGGCCCTCGCCCTCGTCACCACCGCCGACTTCGTGGCCGTGCAGTTCGACGCCGGCAGCCTCGCCCAGGTGGTGAAGCGCGACCTCGTGCTGCCCTGACGGCCGCACCCACGCATCCGGAGCAGCGGCCCCGCCGCACATCCGGAGCAGCGGCCCCGCCATGCAGAGGTCAGGCAGTGAACGCGAGCGCCAGCGTGGCCAGCGGCACGATGATCACGGCGGCGATGAGCCCCAGGCCCATGAACCGCGGCCACGAGATGGTGACCCCGTGCGCCGCGAGCCGCTGGTGCCAGAGCAGGGTGGCCAGCGACGCCCACGGGGTGACGAGCGGCCCGAGGTTCACCCCGATCAGAATCGCCACCAACCGCAGCTGGCTCCCCGCCTGCGGCTCGAGCACGAGGTAGGCCGGCAGGTTGTTGATGCCGTTGGCGCTCACGGCGGCCACCGCCGAGAGGTGCAGCAGGCTCAGCGGGTCGTCACCGGTGCCGCTCACCGAAGCGAGCAGGTCTTCGAGGCCGTGCGCGTGCGCCGCCTCCACGAGCACGAAGAGCCCGAGCGCGATGCCGAGCGCCTGCCACGGAACGAGCGACACCCGGATGGCCCCACGACGCCGCACCAGGAACGCCGCGACAAGCAGCACGGCCGCCACCCCGGCCACGATTTCCACCGCGATGCCCGACACGAGCATCGGCAGCAACAGCGCCACCACCACGGCCGCGAACACCAGCAACGGCCGGTCGCCCACGGGCTCACGCTCCGGCGTCACGTACCGCCCGGCGAGCCGGGAGCGGTACACGAACGACAGGATGGCGACGCTCACCACCACACCCACCAGCGCCGGCGCCCACACCACCCCGAGATACTGCGCCGGCCCGCCGTCGAACGACTGGGCCGCGAGCAGGTTCGTGAGGTTCGACACCGGCAGGAAGAGCGAGGCGGTGTTGGCCAGCCACACCGTGGCGAGCGCGAACGGGATGGGCGAGACGCCCACGTGGATGGCGAGCACCACCACCACGGGCGTCACCAGCACCGCGGTCGTGTCGAGCGAGAGGAAGGCGGTGCTCACGATGGCGAGCAGGATGACGAGGATCCAGAGGGCCCAGATGCGCCCGCGTCCCCACCCGGCCATCCGCTCGGCGAGGGTCGAGAACACGCCGGCCTTGCTGGCGAGCTCGGCCACGATGGTGATGCCCACCACGAACGCGAGCACGGGAGCCACCCGCTCGATCAGCGCTCCGAAGTCGTCCCACGGCAGAACGCCGGTGGCCACCACCACGACGGCCGCCACGAGGAGCAGCACCGTGATGAGAGCCGGGATGCGGCGAGCAGCGGAGGCGACCATGACTCGGTGAGTCTAGAGCCGTCGACGACCCCTCACCTTCAGGTTGTCCCCGAGCCGACACGGGGCCGCGCCCCCGACCGACCGTAGGATTGCTCAGGTGACTCGTCAGATCCCCGCCAAGCCGTGGTCGTGCATCCTCTTCGACCTCGACGGAACCATCACCGACTCGGCCCCCGGCATCATCGGCCGCCTCTCGCGCACCCTGCAAGCCATGGGCCGGCCGGTACCGTTGCCGGCCGAACTGGTGGCGTTCGTGGGGCCGCCGATCCTCGACGGTTTCCGCGACGTCGCCTCGATGAACGAGGCGGAGTCCCGTGAGGCGCTGACGGTGTACCGCGGCCTCGCCGCCTCCGACGGCCCGCAGGACGACTCGACGGTGTACCCGGGCATGCTCGGCCTGGTGCGCACGCTGCACGAGGCCGGCATCCCGTTGGCGCTCGCCACGTCGAAGTCGGAGACGCAAGCCGCGCGCATCCTGCAGCACCTCGAGGTGGCCGACTGCTTCGAGGTCATCTGCGGATCGTCGGAGGATGAGACCCGCAGCGCGAAGGCCGACGTGGTGGAGGAGGCGCTGCGCCGCCTCATCGAGCAGGGCGTCGACCTCTCGAACATCGTGCTGGTGGGCGACCGCGAGCACGACGTGCACGGGGCCGCGGCCCACGGCGTGCCCACCATCATGGTCGAGTGGGGCTACGGCTCACCCGCCGAGGCGGTCGGTGCCATCGCCGTCGTGCACTCGGTCGACCAGCTCCGCGCAGCCCTGCTGTAGCCGTCGCCCTCGCTTCGGGCCGACTCCGCGTCAGCCCGTCACCCGTCTTCGGCGGGCAGGCACGCGAAACGGCCTGCCGGCTCCGGATGCCCCCGAGAGCCGACAGGCCGCGTTCGATCAGCGGGTGCGACGCCGCATCCGCCATGCTCCGGCGAGCGCGATGGCGCCCGCGAGCATGGTGAGCCCGGAGAACCAGACCGCGGCACTCACATCACCGCCGGTGTTGGCCAGCGTTCCGGACCCTGAGCCGCTCCGCGTACCCGAGGCACCGCCGACCGAAGCGCCGCCGCCCGAGGAGCCGCCGCCCCCGGGCCGACTGCTCGACCCGGCTCCACCGGCAGACGTGGGCGCCGGTGACGGCACGGGAGTGGGCGACGGCGTGGCCGACGGCGTCGGCGTGGGGCTGGGCGTCGGCTTCGGGTCGGGCGGCACCACCACGGCCGTCGCGCTCGCGGTGAACGGGATGACCTGCGTCACGCCCTTCGCCTCCGGGTCGCCGTTCATCGGCCGACCGGTGATCTGGATGGTGCCGGTCAGTGAACCCGCAGCGGTCGGCGCGAAGGTCACGTCGACGGTGGCGGTTCGGCCCGGCGCATACGTCGCACCGGTGCCGAACGACGATCCGCCCACCCGCATCGACGGCAGCGGAAGTGAGCCGAGGTCGAGCATCCGCACGTCGCTCTCTGCGAAGGCCAGAGGATCGATCCCCTGAATCGACAGGAACAGTCGCTTCGTGACCGTCTTGCCCACCTCGACACTGCCGAACGCCAGCGGAGAGATGCCCCCGCTCGACGAGACCTCGAAGAACGCCCGATCCGTCGTCAGCGACTCGGCCCTGAACTGCAGCTTCAGCTCAGCGGTTCCAGGCCGATCGTGGTCGACCGCGGTCAAGGTGACCGTCTGCGTCGGCACCAGCGGCGCAGGCGGCGCGGTGAGCGTGACGGTGATGGTGCGGCGCTGACCAGGGGCGATGACATCCGTCGCCGTGATCGACGTCGACGTGAGGGCGAAGACCCCCGTGAGCGCGCTGAGCGGAGCCGGATCGATCGTCACCGAGTCGGTGCCGTCGTTGAGGATGTCGATGGTGCGGACCACCACGGTGCCCTGCTTCACGTACCCGAAGTCGGGCAGCAGTCGCGGCATCGAGATGGACACCTGGTCGCCCGGCGCAGCAGACGCCGGGGCGGCGGCCGCGCCCAGCGCACCCGCCGCGAGCAGCACCGCGGCCAGTACAGCCATCGGTCGAGAACGGTTGTGAGGTCTCATGGGGACTCTCTCGGTTAGAAGGGAAAAGACATCTCCCACGATGCAGCCGTAGCCGCCGACCCCGTTATGAGCAATCACTACTCAATCAAGCTCTCCGTACCATTGACCCATGGCCGACTTCTCCCTCCTCCCGAGCCTGATCGTGCTCGCCGTGGTGCTGGTGGGCCTCGCCGCGGTGTCCACCGCCCTCCGCCTCCGAAGCAACCGCAACGGCCGCAGCAACCGCAGCAACCGCAACGGCACAGGCACCCGAGACCCCGACACCTCCGGCGCCCCCGCCCGAATCCCCCTCGACGACCTCGTGAGACGCGCCAACATCCAGCTCGTGCAGATGGACGACGCCATCCGTGACGCCGCCGACGAGCTCGAGTTCGCCCGCGCCGAGTTCGGCGACGCCGCCGTGCACGACTTCGCCGACGCCCTCGCGACGGCCCGCGGGCGCGCCTCCGAGGCCTTCTCGATCAAACAGCGCCTCGACGACTCCGTGCCCGACTCCGAGCAGCAGCAGCGCGACTGGAGCAAGCGCATCCTGTCGCTGAGCGACTCAGCCCTTGCTCTCGTCACCACCCAGACCCGGGCCATCGGCGAGCGCCGCCGGGCCGAGACGGCCGCCCCCGCCACCCTCGCCCGCCTGAACGACCGCATCGAGGCGGCCCGCACGCGCATCCCGCTCGCCGCCGCCACCCTGGCCGAACTCGCCGACGCCTACGACCCCGACGCCTGGTCCGACGTCGCCGGCAACGACGACCGGGCCGCCGCAGCCCTCGACGAGGCGCAGCGCACGTCGGCCGAGACGAGCGAGTCGCTGCAGGAGACGACCGTCGCCCCCGTCGCCCGCCTGGTGCAGCAGGCCGAGACGTCGCTCCGCGAAGCGGTCGCCCTGCTCGACTCCCTCGACCGCACCCGTGACGCCCTCCGCGACGCCCGGCTCAGGAGAACACAGGCCCTCGACGCCGCCCGTGCCCGGCTCGTCGACGCCGAAACCCTCCGCCGCACCGTCGACGACGCCGAGGCCGCCCAGCGCATCCTCGACTCCGAGAAGCGGATGCGCGACGCCGTCGCGGCGGCCGAGGCGCGGCGCCCCGCGCATCCGTCGGCCGACATCGACGCCCTCGACGCCGCAGCCACCGACCTGGATCTCGCCCTCGCCACCGCCCGCACCGCCCAGCAGCGCCTCGACTCGGCCCGCGAGGCGCTCGTGGGCGCCGTGCAGATCGCCGAGAGCCACATCCGCACCGCGAGCGACCTCATCTCCTCGCGCCGCGCCGGTGTGGGTACGGATGCCCGTACCCGCCTGGCCTCCGCCGAGCGCGAGCTGGCGCTGGCCCGTCTCGAGTCCGACCCGGTCGCCGCCCTCGACGGCGCCCGTCGTGCCGCCACCCTCGCGACCGATGCCGACGCCCTGGCCCGCTACGACACCCTGCACACCCGTTGAAACCGCGGCATCCGCCCGAGAATCCCACGATCATCATGCTGAACCACCCCCGCTCCCTCTTCCGCGTCATCGCCAGAACCGCCGCCGCCCTCGCCGCCCTCGTGCTCGCCGCCGTGCTGGTCTTCCTCGTCGACGCCCACACCACGTACTCCGCCGAGCTCGAGCCGGTGCAATCGGTGGCCGAGAACCCTGCGATCGACATCAGCTGGACGTACGACGACGTGGTCATGCGCCCCGTCGCCGACGCGAACGGCACCGGCCTCGTCTTCTTCGCCGGCGCGAAGGTCGATCCACTCTCCTACGCCTACAAGCTCAGCAGCCTCGTCGAGCGCGGTACCACCGTGGTGATCGTACGTCCCGTTCTCAACTTCGCGATCCTCGAGTTCCGGCCGCTCAGCACGTTCACCCGAGCGGTTCCCGAGGTCGACGACTGGTTCGTCGGCGGCCACTCGCTCGGCGGCGTCAAGGCCTGCCAGTACGCGGCCGACTCCGACGTGCGCGGCCTCGTGCTGCTCGGTTCGTACTGCGCGGGCGACGAGTCGCAGCTCGGCAAGCCCGTGGTCTCGGTCTCGGGCAGCGACGACGGGCTCAGCACTCCCGCGAAGATCGACGCGTCACGCGCCGATCTGCCCGCCGACACCGTCTTCGTCGAGATCGACGGCGCCAACCACGCCGCTTTCGGCGATTACGGCGTGCAGCCGGGCGACGGCACGGCCTCCATCGACGACGAACGGATGCGCGCCCTCCTCACCGAGGCCCTTCAGCAGGTCGTCACCACCCGCTGAGACAGCGGCGGGGTACCACGGAGTCCGCCGGATCCGCCATCTCTGGACGACGAATGCCGGAGACGACGAAAGCCGGAGACGACGAATGCCGGCCGCCGGGGTTGAACCCCGGTCGACCGGCATGTGTATCGTTCGTGCGCGAGGGGGGACTTGAACCCCCACGCCCTTTCGAGCACTGGCACCTGAAGCCAGCGCGTCTGCCAATTCCGCCACTCGCGCGAACTAGGAGAGATTAGCACGCGAGTCGCGGAGGTGTGAAACCAGGGCCGCGCGCACCGGTGAGAGCGCATTAACACGCAAGACAAGTAACATCGACCTAGCATTCACGCCTTGAACAGCACGCGCCCCCTGCGCGACGCATCGAACGACACCCCGACTCCTCCTTACTGAGGCCGAGTGATGCCGCGAGAAAGGAACGAAAGAGACGTGGGAATACTGGACAACTTCGAGAAGGGTCTCGAGCGCGCCGTCAACGGCGCCTTCGCGAAGACCTTCCGCTCGGGGCTCCAGCCGGTCGAGATCTCCTCCGCGCTGAAGCGGGAGCTCGACACGAAGGCCGCCGTGGTCTCCCGTGACCGCATCCTGGCTCCCAACGGCTTCCGCGTGCTGCTCGCCTCCTCCGACTACCAGCGCATGGTCGGCATCGGCCCCACGCTCATCGACGACCTGAATCAGATCGTTCAGCAGCACGCCGCCCAGCAGGGCTTCCAGTTCGCGGGCGCCGTCTCGATCGATCTGGTCGAGGAGCCCCGCCTCACCACCGGCGTCGTGCAGATCGACTCGGCCAACGTGCAGAGCCAGGTCAGCTGGACTCCGGTGCTCGACGTGGCCGGCCGTCGCCATCCCATCACGAAGGCCCGCACCATCGTGGGCCGCGGCAGCGACGCCGACATCACCATCGACGACACGGGAACCTCCCGCAAGCACGTCGAGATCCTGTGGGATGGCTCGCACGCCCAGGCGCGCGACCTCGGTTCCACGAACGGCTCGCAGTTGAACGGCCGTCCGTTCCAGCGGGCCAACCTCGACCCCGACTCGGTCATCCTGATCGGGCGCACGAACATCGTCTTCCGCATCGTGCCGCAGTCCTCGACGGGCCAGGGCCAGAGCCCGCGCCCGGCCGCCCAACCGCGCGGTTCCGCCGCCGACCCCGGCGGATTCTGGGGATAGGCGACATGAGCGAACTGACTCTCCTCATCCTGCAGCTGGCGTTCCTGGCCCTGCTGTGGGTGTTCATCTTCATCGTGGTCTACGCGATGCGGTCCGACCTGTTCGGGCAGCGCGTGCGCAAGCTCCGCAGCGACGCGGCCCCGGCGGCCGCGGGTGCTCCCGGCGCAGCCGCATCCGTCCCCGCCCCGGCCGGAGCCGCAGCGGGAGCCGCCGGCGTCGCGGCAGCAGCCCCGGCCCCCGCCGCACCTCCCGCGCCCAAGGTCCCCACCTTCATCCCGGCCCCCGGCACCGAGCTCGCCGGCCCACCGCGCGCCACCACGGCCAACGCCGGCCGCCTGGTCATCACCTCGGGTGTCAAGTCGGGCACCGACATCCCGCTCGGCACCGAGCCGCTCACCATCGGGCGGTCCTCCGACTCGAGCGTGGTCATCCGCGACGACTACACCTCCACCCACCACGCCCGGCTGATGGTCTGGGGCGAGGAGTGGGTCATCCAGGATCTCGACTCCACCAACGGCACCTTCCTCGACGGCCAGCGTGTCACCTCCCCGGTGCACGTCCCCCTCAATACGCCGATCCGCATCGGCGCCACGAGCTTCGAACTGCGGCGGTAGCCTGTGGCGATTGTGACCGTGAGCGCGGCCGTATCCCACGTGGGCAAGATCCGCTCCAACAACCAGGACTCCGGCTTCGCGGGCGAGACGCTCTTCGCCGTGGCCGACGGCATGGGCGGGCACGCGGGCGGCGACGTGGCGAGCGCGCTGGCTCTCCAGCGGCTGGCCGAGATCGACGGCCAGTACAACTCCGCGGTCGACGCCGAGTTCGCGTTGCAGGAGGCCATCGTCGCGGCGAACGCGGTGCTCACCGAGACCGTGTACGAGCATCCCGAGCTCACCGGCATGGGCACGACACTCAGCGCCCTCGTGCGCGTCGGTCACAGCGTGGCGCTCGCCCACATCGGCGACTCGCGGGTCTACCGCCTGCGCGACGACGTGCTCACCCAGATCACGGTCGACCACACCTTCGTGCAGCGGCTGGTCGACTCGGGCCGCATCACGCCCGAGGAGGCCAAGACGCACCCGCGCCGCTCCGTGCTGATGCGCGTGCTGGGAGACGTCGACGCGCCGCCCGAGGTCGACCTTCAGGTCATGGACACCCGCCCCGGCGACCGGTGGATGCTCTGCTCCGACGGTCTCTCGGGCGTGGTCGAGCACGACGACATCGAGAAGATCCTGAAGAATAAGGTCACCCCGCGCGATGCCGCGGAAGCCCTGGTGAAAGAGAGTCTCGACCACGGCGCGCCCGACAACGTCACCGTGGTGGTCGTCGACGTGCACCAGTCGCTCGACACTCCCGAGGTCGAGCCGGTGATCGTGGGCTCGGCCGCCTCACCCATCGCGTTCGAGCGCGGGGCCGGCCGTCGCACCACGCGCATCGCGGGCATCCCGGGGCTGCGCCTGCACCCCCGCGGGCCGGCGAGCACCGAGCCGAGCCACTTCGAACCCGGCTCCGAGGACTACCTCGACGAGTTGATCGAAGAAGACCGCCGCCGCAGCCGCCGCCGGAAGGCGACCTGGCTCGTCGCGGCGCTCATCGTGGTCGCGCTCGTGGCCGTGGGGCTCTGGGCGGGCTACCGCTGGACCCAGACGCGCTTCTACGTGGGCGAGTCCGACGGTTATGTGTCGATCTACCAGGGCATCCAGCAGGGCGTCGGGCCGATCTCGCTCTCCCACGTCTACGAGAAGACCGACATCCAGACGGATGCGCTCACCCCGTACGCACAGAACCAGGTCTCGAACACCATCAGCGCCGATTCGGTGGCCGCAGCCCAGGAGATCGTCGACCGCCTGGGCGATTCCGCGGCTCCGGCTGCGACGCCGACGCCCTCCCCCGCGGCCACGCCCGCGCCCACCGTCTCGAGCACCCCCTGATGGCGTCGGCCCCCACCGCCCCCGTGGCGTCCGGCCCCGGCGACCCGCGCGGGAACGCCGCTCAAGCGACCCCGGCGAAGGGCATCCGGCGCATCCGGGTGCCGCAGAAGCTGCGCAACCTCGAGCTGTTCCTGCTGCTGTTCGTCTGCGCCGCCAACGCCTTCGCCGTCGTGCTGGTGCAGTTCGGGGCGCTCGGCTACGCCGACCTCACGGTGGTCACGCTCGGTGCCGGGCTCGCAGTGCTGGTCTTCGCCATGCACATCGCCCTGCGTCTGGTGGCCACCAACGCCGATCCCTTCATCCTGCCGATCGCGTCGCTGCTGAACGGCATCGGCATCGCGATGATCTACCGCATCGACATCGCCGAGAACCTCACCGGCTGGGAGTCGACCGCGCTCCGGCAGGTGGTGTGGACGGGAGTGGCCGTCGCCCTCTCGATCGGCGTGATCGTGGTCATCCGCAACCACCGCGTGCTGCAGCGGTACACCTACGTGGCCATGCTGGTGGCCGGCGTTCTGCTGCTTCTGCCGATGCTCCCCGTGCTCGGTCAGGAGATCAACGGGGCCCGGGTCTGGATCCACGTGGGCTCGTTCTCGTTCCAGCCCGGTGAGGTGGCGAAGATCGCGCTGGCCGTGTTCTTCGCGGGTTACCTCGTCTCGCGGCGCGACAGCCTGTCGATGGTGGGGCGCAAGGTGCTCGGCATGCGGTTCCCGCGCGGGCGCGATCTCGGGCCCATCCTGCTGCTCTGGGCGCTGTCGATGGCCGTCATCATCTTCCAGCGCGACCTCGGCACCGCCCTGCTCTACTTCGGCCTGTTCGTGGTGATGATCTACGTGGCCACGGGCCGGGCGAGCTGGGTGGTGCTCGGCGTCGGCCTGTTCCTCGCGGGCGGCGTCATCGCCGGCCAGGTGCTGGTGTACGTGAACGACCGCTTCACGAACTGGCTGGATGCGTTCAATCCGGCCGTGTACGACGAGCAGGGCGGCAGTTACCAGCTGGTGCAGGGCCTGTTCGGGCTCGCCAACGGCGGGCTCATCGGCACCGGTCTCGGTGAGGGCAGGCCCGACATCACGCCGCTCGCGCAGAGCGACTACATCGTCGCCTCGCTCGGCGAGGAGCTCGGGCTCGCGGGGCTGTTCGCCATCCTGGCGCTCTACCTGCTGTTCATCGGCCGCGGCTTCCGCATCAGCTTCGCGGGGCAGGACGACTTCGGCCGGCTGCTCGGCGTGGGCCTGTCGTTCACGGTGGCCCTGCAGTGCTTCATCGTCATCGGCGGCGTCACCCGCGTCATCCCGCTCACCGGCCTCACCACGCCCTTCATGGCCGCCGGAGGCTCGTCGCTCGTGGCCAACTGGATCATCGTGGCGCTGCTGCTGCGCCTGTCGGACACAGTTCGCAATCAGCCAAGGCTGGTGATCTAGACCGGTGACCCGAGAACTCAAACGTGTGAGCATCGTGGTCTTCCTGATGTTCGCGGCCCTGCTGGTGTCGACCACCGTCATCCAGTTCTTCCAGGCCGACAACCTCGCGAGCGACGCCCGCAACGCCCGCACGGTGTACGCCAGCTACGACGTCGAACGCGGCCCGATCCTGGTCGACGGCCAGCCGGTGGCGGTGTCGGTGCCCACGACCGACGAGTTCAAGTACCAGCGCTCCTACCCTCAGGGCGCGCTCTACAGCGCGGTCACGGGGTACTACACGCTCGGGCAGGGCTCCAGCCAGATCGAGCAGTCGATGAACGACTACCTCAGCGGCACCAGCGACTCGCAGTTCCTGGAGTACCTCGACCGGCTCGTCACGGGCAAGAACCCGCAGGGCGCCTCGGTCGAGCTCACCATCGACCCTGTCGTGCAGCAGGCCGCCTACGACGCGCTCGGCAGCTACCAGGGCGCCGTGGTGGCCATCGAGCCCTCGACCGGCCGCATCCTGGCCATGGTCTCCAAGCCCGACTACGACCCCAACACTCTGGCCGTGCACGACACCGACCAGGTTCTCTCGGCCTACGACTCGCTGCTCGCCGCCCCCGGCGACCCGCTGATCAACAAGACCATCAACGACCTCAACCCTCCGGGCTCCACCTTCAAGATCGTCACCACCTCGGCGGCCCTGCAGAACGCGAACCTGCCGGTCGACCACACCGAGCCCAACATCGCCCGGCTGCAGCTGCCCGGCAGCGACGCCACGGTGGCCAACGCCGGCGGCGGAACCTGCGGGGGCGGCGACACGGTCTCCATCGCCACGGCGTTCGTGCTCTCCTGCAACATCCCGATGGCCGAACTCGGCATGGAGATGGGCGAGTCCTCCCTCGGCGACATGGCGAGCGCCTTCGGCTTCGGCAGCGACCTGTCCATCCCGATGGACGTGTCGACGAGCGAGTACCCCCGGGGCCTCGACGACGCGCAGCTGGCCCTCTCGGCCTTCGGCCAGGGCAGCGACGTCGCCACGCCCTTGCAGGTGGCCATGCTCTCGGCGGCCGTCGCCAACGGCGGAACGATCATGACGCCCAACCTCGTCGACGAGATCCGGGCTCCCGATCTGAGCGTGCTGCAGGCTTTCGAGCCCAAGGAGTTCTCGACCCCGCTGACCGATGTAACAGCTTCGGAACTTTCGAAGCTGATGGTCGAGGCCGTCGATAACGGCGCAGCGACTAATGCAAGAATAGACGGCGTCAGTGTGGCCGGTAAGACCGGAACTGCGGAGAACGGGGAGGGTGATCCCTACACGCTGTGGTTCACCGGTTTCGCGCCCGCCGACAACCCTCGGGTCGCCGTCGCAGTCGTCGTGGAAGATGGTGGTGGGTTGGGCCAGTCGGGCACAGGAAACGAACTGGCCGCACCGATCGCAAAACGAGTACTAGAGGCGGTGCTGAGTAAATGAGACCCACAGCAGGGGTGACCTTCGGTGGCCGGTACGAGCTGTCCAGTCGCATCGCGATCGGCGGCATGGGCGAGGTCTGGCAGGCGACCGATCTGGTCATCGGCCGCACGGTGGCCATCAAGATCCTGAAAGACGAGTACCTGGGCGACCCGGGCTTCCTCGAGCGCTTCCGCGCCGAGGCCCGCCATGCCGCCCTCGTCAACCACGAGGGAATCGCCAACGTCTTCGACTACGGCGAAGAAGAGGGCAGCGCCTACCTGGTGATGGAGCTCGTGCCCGGTGAGGCGCTCTCCACCATCCTCGAGCGCGAGCACGTGCTCTCCACCGACCGGGTGCTCGACATCGTGGCGCAGACCGCGCTCGCCCTGCAGGCTGCGCACGCCGCGGGCCTGGTGCACCGCGACATCAAGCCCGGAAACCTCCTCATCACGCCCGACGGCCGCGTGAAGATCACCGACTTCGGAATCGCCCGCATCGCCGACCAGGTGCCGCTAACCGCCACCGGTCAGGTGATGGGCACCGTGCAGTACCTCTCGCCCGAGCAGGCGAGCGGGCAACCGGCCTCCCCCACCACCGACATCTACTCGCTCGGAATCGTGGCCTACGAGTGCCTGGCCGGCAAGCGTCCCTTCACGGGCGAGTCGCAGGTCGCCATCGCGATGGCGCAGATCAACGAGACCCCGCCCGATCTGCCCACCACCATCGCCACACCGGTGCGCAACCTCGTGCTGGCCTGCATCGCCAAGAAGCCGGAAGACCGCCCGTCGTCCACCGGCAATCTGGCCCGCGCCGCGATGGCCCTGCGCCGCGGTGACATCGCATCCGCCGCCGCCGCCGTTCCCGCCGTTCTCGGCGACGAGCCGCTGCCGCCCACGCAGGCCACCACGGTCATGCCCTCCAGCGCCCCCACGCAGGCCACCACCGTGCTCGCCGCGGCCGGCGGCGCGGGTGCGGTCTCGGGTGGCGTTCCCCCGTTCGATCCCACCGACCCGGGCACGGATGCGGTCGAGGACGAACCGAAGAAGCGCAGCCCCTGGACGTGGCCGCTCATCGTGCTCATCGTCATCCTGCTGCTGATCGGCGTCGGCACGCTGGTCACCGTGCTCTTCCAGAACTCCGGCAGCCCGGCCACACCCACCACCGCGTCGTCGACGCCCACCCAGAGCGCGACGACTCCCACGCCCAGCGTCACCCCCTCCCCGACGCCCACCCGTGTGGCCGTCTCCGAGGCCGACCTCAAGGGCAAGTCGTTCACCGATGCGGCCGCCGTGCTCGAGGCCATGGGCCTCTCGGCGAACCGGGTGGTCGGCAACGCGGCGCCCACTCCCGAGCAGGTCGACGTGGTCTACCAGGCCACGCCGGTCGGCAACGTGCAGCCGGGCACCACCATCGCCCTCACCGTCTACGGCGACGTGATCGTTCCGGATGCGCCCACCAGCGCCCCCACGACCACCACGAACACGGTGGAGCCGGGTGAAGACTTCACGGTCTCGTGGAGCTCGTACAGCTGCCCCTCGGGCACCACCCTCACGGGCTACACGCTGCAGGCCACGAACGCCACCCTGCAGGCCGAGCCGGGCACGGCCACGAGCGCCCAGTTCAAGGCCACCGGCCCGGCGACGTCGACCATCGAGATCAAATACCAGGTCACGTGCTCCGGTTCGGCCTCCGGCTTCTCGCCGGCGCTCACGCTGTCGATCGAGGGCGGCCAGCCCACGCCCACCCCGACCGCCACGAACGGCTGACCCGACATCCCTTCGCACCACCGACCACCGTCTCGACACCGTTTCAGGAGCAGCACCAGTGACCGATGACACACGTCTCCTCGCCGGGAGGTATCGCATCGGCGAACTCATCGGCCGCGGCGGCATGTCGAACGTCTATTCCGGGCGCGACGAACGCCTCGGGCGCCAGGTGGCCATCAAGCTCCTGAAATCGTCGCTCGCCGGCGACCCGGTGTTCCGCACCCGCTTCCGCCAGGAGGCACAGGCGGCATCCCGGATGGCGCACCCCACGATCGTGCGGGTCTTCGACGCCGGCGAGGAGCGGGTGGCCGAGGCGGGCGGCTTCGAGGGCATCGTGCCGTTCATCGTGATGGAGTTCGTCGAGGGCAAGCTGCTCAAAGACGTGATCAAGCAGGGCCCGGTCGACTCGGCCGAGGCCATCCGCATCACCGAGGGCATCCTCACGGCCCTGGAGTACTCGCACCGGGCGGGGGTCGTGCACCGCGACATCAAGCCCGGCAACGTGATGATCACCCACGGCGGCCAGGTGAAGGTGATGGACTTCGGCATCGCCCGCGCCATCTCCGACTCCTCGGCCACCGTCGCGCAGACCACGGCCATCCTGGGCACGGCGCAGTACTTCTCACCCGAACAGGCCAGAGGAGAGTCGGTCGACGCCCGCACCGACCTCTACTCCACCGGAGTCGTGCTGTTCGAGATGCTCACCGGTCAGCCGCCCTTCAAGGGTGAGACCCCGGTGGCCGTCGCCTACCAGCACGTCAGCGAGATGCCGGTGGCGCCGTCGACCGTGAACTCCCATGTGTCGCCCGCGCTCGACCAGGTGGTGCTGCACGCCCTCGCCAAAGACCGCTTCGCCCGCTTCCAGAGCGCGGTGGAGTTCAAGGGCGACCTCGAGATCGCCGGCGCGGGCAAGATCCCGTCCAAGCGCGTGCCCGCGGACGACTTCCAGTCGTCGCTGTTCGGAGCACCTCCCACCCTCTCCCAGGGGTCGGACTCGCCGCTCACGCAACTCGCGGGAGATGACGAGTACGCCGTACGCACGCAGTCCAGGCCCCCCGTGGTCTGGATCTGGGCGGGCATCGTCTCGGTCGCGGTCATCCTCGTGGCCATCGTGTTCTGGGTGCTCACCCTGCAACCCACCAATACGCTGCCCACCACCTCGCGCGAGATCCCCACGGTCACGGGCCAGAGCTACGAGGCGGCGGATGCCACCCTGCAGCAGCTCGACCTGATCACCGCCCGATTCGAGGTCTACAGCGACACCGTGCCCGCGGGTCAGGTCGTCGAAACCGATCCGCCGGCCGGCACCATCGTGGGCCCTGGCACGGTCATCGACGTGCGGGTTTCGCAGGGCCGCCAGGCAGTGTCGGTGCCCTCGGTCGTCAACAGGTCGGCGACGGATGCCGCGGCAGCCCTCAGCGCGGCCGGCTTCACCGTCGGCAGCACCATCAAGGAGAACTCGGCTTCCGTTCCGGCCGACACCGTCATCCGTTCGTCGCCCGACGCCGGAACGAGCGCGTTCGCGGGCGACACCATCGACATCGTGGTGTCGAGCGGGCTCGTCAGCGTGCCCGACGTCACCGGTCAGCCACTCGACACCGCGCGCGGAAGCCTCGCCTCGTTGCAGCTCGACGTGAAGGTGGAGCAGGATCCCGGGTGCAAGACCGCGCCGCTGAACCCCGTGTCGAGTCAGTCGATCGCCGAGGGCGACGCCGCCCAGAAGTCGGAGATCACCATCCGGTACTGCACCGGGTCCTGACGGCCGCGCAGATCAGACCGCGCGCAGCAGCGGGTTCAGGGTCGCGGCGCGGGCGGGAGCCTCGTCGAGTCCGGCCGTGGCGAGCCAGTTGCCGAGCATCCGGTAACCGCCCTCGGTGAGCACCGACTCGGGGTGGAACTGCACGCCGTACACCGGCGCACTCACGTGCCGGAGCCCCATGATCACACCACCGTCGGTACGCGAGGTCACCACCAGGCTGTCGGGCACCGTGCCGTCGACCACCGCGAGCGAGTGGTAGCGGGTGGCGGTGAAGCCGTCGGGCACCCCGTCGTAGAACGGGTCGTCGTCGTGACGGATGACCGACGTCTTGCCGTGCATCAGCTCTTCGGCGTTCGTCACCGTGGCACCGAGCGCCTCGGCGATGGCCTGATGACCGAGGCACACTCCGAGAAGCGGCGTGCCGTTCTCGAGGGCCGCGTGCACCACCGGGATCGAGACGCCGGCGTCGGCCGGCTTCCCGGGGCCCGGCGACAGCAGCACGGCGTCGTACCGGGCGATCGTCTCCGCGGCGTCACCGGCGTCGAACGAGTCGTTGCGCACCACCTCGGTCTCGGCACCGAGCTGCTGCAGGTACCCGTTCAGCGTGTAGACGAAGCTGTCGTAGTTGTCGATCACGAGAACCCTCGTCATCGGTCGACCGTCACGTCCTGCGCGGGCGCGGTCAGCTGGTCGATCCACGGGAACACGAAGAAGGCGAGCGCGTAGAGCACCGCCGCCAGCAGCACGAGAACGATGAGGATGCGCACCCAGAGCGGGCCGGGCAGGATGTGCCAGAGAGCTGCGTACATAGAAGGTCAGGCCCCCACGAGTCCGGCGATGTCGGCGGGCGCGCCCACCGATCGCGGTGTCCAGTCGGTCAGCACGGAGTACGCGATGATGCGCTCCGATGCGATGTAGAGCGGGTTGCAGCTCGTCATGGTCAGGATGCGGTCGGTCGCGGCCGCACCGGGAACCTGCGGCACCGGGTCGATGACGCCCACGCCGTACGGCGTCACGTACTCGAGGCCACGGAACGTGTACGTGTACCAGCCGTCCTGCGTCTCGATGTAGATCTTGTCGCCCACCTGCAGCTCGTTGATCTTCAAGAACGGGCTGCCCCAGCCGTCGCGGTGCGCGGCCACCGCGAAGTTGCCCACTTGACCGGGCATCTGCGTGGTGGAGTAGTGGCCGGCACCGCCCTTGTTGAGCACCGATCGGGGGTCGACGCCCTCGGCGATCGTCTTCTTGAAGTCGGCACCGAAGCGGGGCACGTACATCACCGCGAACTCCTCGGCATTCGAAGGGGTTGCCGTGGCCGGCGGTTCGCCGTACTGGAAGGCCGTGCTCGTGGTGGGCGCCTGTGTCTCCGGCGTGCTCGGCGCCGCCGACGGAGCGGCCGTCTGCCAGCTCTGCACCAGGTTGTCGGCGTCGGAGGCCTGCTGGTTGCTCAGCATCACGCCGTTCAACGAGAACTGCCAGCCGAGGAAGAGGAGCACGAGCACTCCGGCCGTGATCAGCAGCTCTCCGAACACGCCCACCACACGCGACACCATGCTGCGCTTGCGGCGACGGGGGCGCTTGAGCTCTGGGCGCGGTTCGAGCCCAGGCTCTGCCGTCTCGGGCGGGGAGTCCGGCAGCTCACTCATGTCCATCATCCTAAGAGGAGGAACCTGGGCAGCGGCACCGAAGGCCCTGCCTGTGGAGAACCGGTGGAGAACTGGGGGTCGATGACCGTTAGAATCATCGGCATGGCCCGAGACAAAGCATCCACGAAGGACGTCGCCCGCCGCAACCGCGATGTGCAGCGCTCCAACGCCGACGACTCGTCTGCGAACCAGCCCAACCCCGTCTGGTTCAAGCCGGTGATGTTCGGCTTCATGATCGTCGGTCTGCTCTGGATCATCGTGTTCTACGTGAGCCAGGGCCTGTTCCCCATCCCCGACCTGGGCAGCTGGAACATCCTCATCGGGTTCGGCATCGCCTTCATCGGCTTCATCATGACCACGCGCTGGCGCTGAGTCCGCCCGCCTGAAACCCGGCACGGGGCCCGCTAATTACACGCCTGTAATTATCCCCAATGTGGAAACTCCTGTGGAGAAGTCCACAGTGTGGATAACCCTGTTAGTCAGATGAGGGCCCGCACCACGGTCAGCGCCACGAGAGCGGCCGCGATGCCTGCGGTTCCTGCGATCTGCAGCGTGCGTTGACTCCGGTTGCGCGTGCGCACGTACACCAGAGCCACCAGCCCGCCGGCCACGATGCCGCCCACGTGTGCCTGCCAGGAGATGCCCGGCACGAAGAAGCCCCAGGCCAGGTTGAGCACCACCAGCACCACGAACTGGATGCTGTTGCCGCCGAGGTGCCGGTTGATGATGAAGAAGGCCCCCATCAGCCCGAAGATGGCTCCGGATGCGCCCACGGTTCCCTGGAACGGGTCACCGAGCAGGTCGACGGCGACCGAGCCGCCCAAGCCGGCGATCAGGTAGAGCGCGAGAAAGCGTCCACGGCCGAGCATCCGCTCCAGCACCCCGCCGAAGATGAACAGCGAGTACATGTTCAGCAGGATGTGCAGCGGCAGCAACGAGGCCGTCGAGTGCGTGAAGACGGCTGTCAACAGGCGCCAGGGCTCTTGCGGCAAACCGGAATCGGGCTGGACGTAAGCCGGGGCGAACAGCAGGGCGTTCGTCACACCGAGCCCGGGCAGCAGCTGCAACAGGAAGACGACGACGCAGAGCGCGATCAGCGAATACGTCACCACGGGGGTCTCGCCGCCCGTCACCCGGCGCACGAACGCCCGCCCCCGGCGCGGGCGCGGAGCGCTCGCGCGATCCTGACGCGCGCACTCGACGCAGTGCACCCCCACGGCCGCCTGCACCTGGCAGTCGGGGCAGATGGTGCGACCACAGCGCTGACACAGCACGAAGCTCTGCCGATCGGGATGGCGATAGCAGTAGTTGTCAGACGTGTGAGCGGCGCTCGTCATCGGTGGGTCTGCCTGGGAGGTGTCGCGTCAGTGAGGGGCGGGCCGACCGGTGCTCAGACCTCGTCGACGGTGATGCTCTCCAGCACGACCTCGTCCAGCGGGCGGTCGTAGGCATCCGTCGCCACTCCGGCGAGCTTGTCGACGATGCGCTTGGAGGCGTCGTCGGCCACGGCGCCGAAGATGGTGTGCTTGCCCTGCAGCCAGGTGGTGGGGCCCACGGTGATGAAGAACTGCGAACCGTTGGTGCCCTTGCCGCCCTGGAGCCCGGCGTTGGCCATGGCGAGGATGTAGGGCTCGTTGAAGTTCAGCTCGCCGTTGATCTCGTCGTCGAAGCGGAAGCCGGGGCCGCCGGTGCCGTTGCCCAGGGGGTCGCCGCCCTGGATCATGAAGCCCGGGATGATGCGGTGGAAGACGATGTTCTCGTACAGCGGCGCGGTGGTGGCCTGACCCGTCTTCGGATCGGTCCACTCGAGGCCGCCGGTCGCGAGACCGACGAAGTTCTTGACGGTCTTGGGAGCCTGGTGGCCGTACAGGTTCACGACGATGGGGCCGTGGTTGGTGGTGATGGTGGCGACGTGAGTGTGTGCGGGCATGGCCCAATTCTGTCATACGGGCTCAGTCGTCCAGTGAAGGCCCAGAGAGTGTTGAGCCGATGATCAGCGCCGCGAACTACTGCGGCAGTGCATTGCGTGCCAAGATGAGATTGTCCGTGCTTTCGCCGATGGAGGTTTCACATGAGTCTTTCCCGCAAGCGCCGTAAGGCGCTCAAGCGTCTGAAGGGTTCGGCAGAAGAGCTGTGGCTCGACCAGCAGGATGTGCTCGACCGCGCCAACACGATCATCCGTGAGGCCGGCAAGCAGGCGAGCTTCCTGGCCGACGAGCAGGTCAAGCCGCGCGTCAAGACCGCTGTCGACTCTGTCGCCCCCACGGTGAGCCGCAAGGTCGCCGACGTGAAGGTGGCCGGTTCGGCCGTCAAGAAGCAGTTCGCCACGGAGGTCATCCCGGCGCTGGCGTCGACCATCGGGTCGGCTGCCGCCGTGCTGCAGGCCTCGAAGAACCCGGAGTTCGTCAAGGAGGCCGGCAAGAAGGCCCAGAAGGCGGCGAAGACCATCAAGAAGTCGGCCCCGAAGTCGGGCGGCTCGAAGGTCGGCGCGGCGTTCGTGATCAGCCTCGGCATCGTCACCGCCGCCGGCATCGGGTACGCACTCTGGCAGACCTTCCGGGCCGACGACGAGCTCTGGATCGCCGACGAAGACCCCGAGCCCGAGACCAGCCCCGAGAGCTGACCTCCCGCCCCACCAAAAGAAGAAGCCCCGCACGGTGTGTGCGGGGCTTCTTCTTTGTCGAGAACTCAGCCATTAACGACGAAAGGGACGCGTGTACGCGTCCCTTTCAATTGGCACGTGGAGCCTGGGAGAATCGAACTCCCGACATCCTGCTTGCAAAGCAGGCGCTCTACCAACTGAGCTAAGGCCCCGATGAGACTTTCGCCTCGAGGGAGTAATCGGTGGTGGGGTTACAAGGACTTGAACCTTGGACCTCTTCGTTATCAGCGAAGCGCTCTAACCGCCTGAGCTATAACCCCGTTTTTTGACCAGAGTCGAGACTACCCTACTCATGGCCCGGTCGTGAAATCGGCCTACTTGTTGGTGAAGCCGAGCAGCACGCCGCCCGTGATCCGCACCGCGAGGTTGTACAGCGCGGCCCAGATGGCACCCAGAGCCGTGATCACGATCACGTTCAGGATGGCCACCACGATCGAGAAGCCCATCACCTGCGGCAGCGAAGCGAAATCGAACAGGTCGAAGTTGCCCGCACCCGCGATGTCCTGCAGCAGGGTGTTGATCGAGTCGAAGACGCCGGTCTGGTTCAGCACCGACCAGATCAGGAAGCTGGCGACCACGGTCACGATGCCGAGAACGATCGCGAGGAGGAAGGAGATCTTCAGCACCGACCAGAAGTCGATGTAGACCAGCTTCAGCCGAACCTGCTTCGTGTTGGCGACTCTTGCCGTCTTCTTCGCGAATTTGTCGCCAAGATTACTCATCCGTCGTTACGTCCTCTCCAGGGGCGGGTTCGGCGCCCTCTTCGAGCTCCGACTCGAGATTGCGTTCCGTGTTCTTGGCCACTGCGATGATGCGATCATCGTCCGCGAAGCGGGCGAAGACCACGCCCATCGTGTCGCGTCCCTTAGCCGGAACTTCGGCCACGGCAGAGCGTACCACCTTGCCGCTGGCAAGAACCACAAGCACCTCGTCGTCCTCGCCGACGATCAGCGAGCCGATCAGATCGCCCCGCGCATCCTGCAGCTTGGCCACCTTGATACCGAGACCGCCACGGCCCTGCACGCGGTATTCGTCGACCGAGGTGCGCTTGGCGTAGCCGCCCTCGGTGACGATGAACACGAAGCCCTCGTCGCTCACGACCGAGGCCCCCTGCAGCGAATCGTCGCCACGGAACTTCATGCCGATCACTCCGGAGGTGGCGCGGCCCATCGGCCGGAGGGCCTCGTCGCTCGCGGTGAAGCGGATCGACATGCCCTTCTTCGACACCAGCAGCAGGTCGCTGTCCTCCTCCACCAGGAGAGCCGACACGAGCTCGTCGTCGTCGCGCAGGTTGATGGCGATGATGCCGCCCGAGCGGTTGGTGTCGTACTCGGTGAGCGAGGTCTTCTTCAGCAGGCCGCCCTTGGTGGCGAGCACGAGGTACTGCGCCGCCTTGTAGTCGCGGATGTCGAGGATCTGAGTGATCTGCTCGTCGGGCGCGAGCGCCAGCAGGTTGGCCACGTGCTGGCCCTTGGCGTCGCGGCCGGCCTCCTGCAGCTCGTAGGCCTTCGCGCGGTACACCCGGCCCCGGTTGGTGAAGAACAGCAGCCAGTGGTGGGTGGTGGTCACGAAGAAGTGCTCCACCACGTCATCCGCCCGCAGCTGCGCGCCCTTCACACCCTTGCCGCCCCGGTGCTGGCTGCGGTAGTTGTCGCTCCGGGTGCGCTTGACGTAGCCGCCACGGGTGACCGTGACCACCATCTCCTCTTCGGGGATGAGGTCTTCGATGTTCATGTCGCCGTCGAAGCCGAACATGATCTCGGTGCGGCGGTCGTCGCCGAACTTGTCGACGATCTCGCCGAGCTCCTCGGTGATGATCTCGCGCTGCCGAACGGGGCTGCCGAGGATGACGTTGTACTCGTCGATCTTGAGCTGCAGCGCCTCGGCTTCCTCGTGGATCTTCTGGCGCTCCAGGGCGGCGAGACGGCGCAGCTGCAGTTCCAGGATGGCGCGCGACTGCAGCTCGTCGATCGAGAGCAGCTCCATCAGGCCGTCGCGGGCCTCCTCCACGGTGGGCGAGCGACGGATGAGCGCGATCACCTCGTCGAGCGCGTCGAGGGCCGCCAGGTAGCCGCGCAGGATGTGCATGCGGGCTTCGGCCTCGCGCAGGCGGAACCGCGTGCGCCGCACGATGACGCCGATCTGGTGCGCGACCCACTCCGTGATGAAGCCGTCCAGCGGCAGCGTGCGCGGGATGCCGTCGACGATCGCGAGCATGTTCGCGCCGAAGTTCTCCTGCAGCGAGGTGTGCTTGTAGAGGTTGTTCAGCACCACCTTGGCCACGGCGTCGCGCTTGAGCACGATCACCAGGCGCTGACCGGTGCGGCCCGAGGTCTCGTCGCGGATGTCGGCGATACCGGCGAGCCGGCCGTCTTTCACGAGGTCGGCGATCTTCACCGCGAGGTTGTCGGGGTTCACCTGGTACGGCAGCTCCGTCACCACGAGGCAGGTGCGGCCCTGCAGCTCCTCCACGTTCACGACGGCGCGCATCGTGATCGATCCGCGGCCGGTGCGGTACGCGTCATGGATGCCCTTGACGCCGAGGATCTGGGCGCCGGTGGGGAAGTCGGGGCCCTTGATTCGCTGCATCAGGGCTTCGAGGAGCTCCTCGCGCGTCGCATCCGGGTTCTGCAGGTACCAGATGGCGCCCGAGGCGACCTCACGCAGGTTGTGCGGCGGGATGTTGGTGGCCATGCCCACTGCGATGCCCACCGACCCGTTCACCAGCAGGTTCGGGAAGCGGCTCGGCAGCACGACGGGCTCGAGGGTGCGGCCGTCGTAGTTGTCCTGGAAGTCGACGGTCTCTTCCTGGATGTCGCGCACCATCTCGAGGGCGAGAGGCGCCATCTTCGTCTCGGTGTACCGCGGCGCCGCGGCGCCGTCGTTGCCGGCCGAGCCGAAGTTGCCCTGGCCGAGGGCGAGCGGATACCGCAGGCTCCAGGGCTGGATCAGCCGCACCAGGGCGTCGTAGATCGACGAGTCGCCGTGCGGGTGGAACTGGCCCATCACCTCGCCGACGACGCGCGCCGACTTGGAGAAGGCACGATCGGGGCGGTAACCGCCGTCGTACATCGCGTAGATCACGCGGCGGTGCACGGGCTTCAGGCCGTCTCTCACGTCGGGCAGGGCGCGCCCCACGATCACGCTCATCGCGTAGTCGAGGTAGGAGCGCTGCATCTCCAGTTGGAGGTCGACCTGCTCGATGCGGTCGCCGGCGGGCGGAGTTGTCTCGTCAGTCATGTGTCAGTCTCGATCTCGAGGTCAGATGTCCAGGAAACGCACGTCTTTGGCGTTCTTCTGGATGAAGTTGCGGCGGGACTCGACGTCTTCGCCCATCAGGGTGGAGAAGATCTCGTCGGCCGCGGCCGCGTCGTCGAGGGTGATCTGGCGGAGGGTGCGGGTGTCCGGGTCCATCGTGGTGTCCCAGAGCTCGCGGTAGTCCATCTCGCCGAGGCCCTTGTAGCGCTGGATGCCGTTCTCCTTGGGCATCCGCTTGCCGGCCGCCTGGCCGTCGACGAGGAGCGCGTCGCGCTCCGCATCCGTGTAGACGTACTCGTCGGGCGAGTTCGACCACTTCAGGCGATAGAGCGGCGGCATCGCGAGGTAGACGTAGCCGAGCTCGATCAGCGGCCGCATGTAGCGGAACACCAGGGTGAGCAACAGGGTGGTGATGTGCTGGCCGTCGACATCGGCATCCGCCATCAGCACGATCTTGTGGTACCGGGCCTTCTCGGGGTTGAAGTCCTCGCCGATGCCGGCGCCGAACGCGGTGATCATCGCCTGCACCTCCGCATTGCCGAGCGCGCGGTCGAGCCGGGCCTTCTCGACGTTCAGGATCTTTCCGCGCAAGGGCAGGATGGCCTGGGTCTCGGGGTTGCGGCCCTGGATGGCCGAACCGCCGGCCGAGTCGCCCTCCACGATGAAGATCTCGCTCTTCGCGGGGTCGCGGCTGGAGCAGTCCTTCAGCTTGCCGGGCATCCCACCGCCCTCGAGCAGGCCCTTGCGACGGGTCTGCTCACGGGCCTTGCGGGCGGCCAATCGGGCCTGCGAGGCCTGGATGGCCTTACGGATGATGTCGCGCGCCTGAACCGGGTTGCGATCGAACCAGTCGGTGAGCTCGGTGCCTACCACGCGCTGCACGAAGGCCTTCGCCTCGGTGTTGCCGAGCTTGGTCTTCGTCTGGCCTTCGAACTGCGGCTCGGCGAGCTTGATCGAGATCACGGCGGTGAGGCCTTCACGCACGTCGTCGCCGGAGAGGTTGTCGTCCTTCTCCTTGATGATGTTCTTCTCGCGCGCGTACTTGTTCACCAGCGTGGTGAGCGCGGCGCGGAAACCCTCTTCGTGGGTGCCGCCCTCGTGGGTGTTGATGGTGTTGGCGTAGGTGTGGACGCTCTCGGTGTAGCCCGTCGTCCACTGCATGGCCACTTCGAGCGCGATCTTGCGCTCGGTGTCCTCCTGCTCGAACGAGATGATCTCCTCGTTCACGAGATCGGCCTTCTTCGAGCGGTTGAGGTACTCGACGTAGTCCTTCAGGCCGTTCTCGTAGAGGTAGGTGACCGTGGTCTCCTCCTCCTCGCCCGACTCGCCGCCGCGCTCGTCGGTGAGCTTGATGGCGAGGCCCTTGTTCAGGAAGGCCATCTGCTGGAACCGCGCGCGGAGCGTCTCGTAGTCGAACTCGACGGTCTCGAAGATGTCGGTGCTCGGCCAGAACGTGATGCGCGTTCCGGTCTCGGTGGTCGACTCGCCCTTCTCCAGCGGAGCCTGCGGCACGCCGATCTTGTAGCTCTGCCGGTACACGCTGCCCTGGCGGCGCACCTCGACGTCGAGCTCGCGACTCAGCGCGTTGACGACGGATGAGCCCACGCCGTGCAGACCGCCCGAGACCGCATAGCCGCCACCGCCGAACTTTCCACCGGCGTGCAGAATCGTCAGCACCACCTCCACGGTCGACTTCTTCTCGACCGGGTGGATGTCGACGGGGATGCCGCGACCGTTGTCGGTGACGGTGATGCCGCCGTCTTTCCGCATGACGACTTCGATGTGCGTGGCGTAGCCGGCGAGTGCCTCGTCGACCGAGTTGTCGACGATCTCGTAGACCAGATGATGCAGACCGCGCGGACCCGTCGAGCCGATGTACATGCCGGGGCGCTTGCGCACCGCTTCGAGGCCCTCGAGAACCTGGATCTGGTCGGCGCCGTACTCGTTGTCAGGGTGGACCTTGTCCGATTCAGACATATGGAAATGGGCTCCTCAGTGTGTCGACCCAACGGCCGGGCAGACGACCCTTAATTCTATCAAATCGAGGATGGGAATAAAGCGTCAGACGCCCCGTAGACGAGATTTCTCTGAGGGCATGACCATATTTGCCTTCTCAACCGTAGGTATCGCGAGGGCCCCGCCCTGGAATCGATCTGGAGCCTCGTTTCCAGGATGGAGCGTGGGGGGCCTCAAACCGGATCGACTCGATGCCCGCTTCCGGAAACCTCTGGGCGATCGTCGTCATGATGAGCACCCGCATGTGCCGGAGCTGCGTGGCCCAGGCCGTCGAGTCGCACTGCACCGTGAGCACGGAGTCGGTGATGCCGATGGGCCGGCTGTGCTCCGCGGTCTCGGGCCCGGCGATCTCGGTCCAGGCGAGCAGCAGGTCGGACTTCGCCAGCGACGAGCTCCAGCCCAGCTCGTTCGACAGGCCCGACATCACGTCTCCGAGGCCTTTCGGATCGCGACCGACGCCGTAGGGCACGCTCGCCTCGTCGTCGCCGCGGTTCCGCGTCTTCTTCTCGCGCCAGCGCGCCGCCCGCGAGCTCGGATCGCCGAATGCCGCCTTGAGGCGGAGGTAGACGTCCTGCGACTCGGTCATGCCGCCGGCTCCACGATGGTGCCGGCCTCGATGCGCACGGTGTGGGCGGTGAGTTCGGCGGGGATATCCTCGAACACGGCGGCGGTGATCAAAACCTGCTCGTAGTCCTTCACCGCATCCGCCAATCGCCCCCGGCGGCGCTGGTCGAGTTCGGCGAACACGTCGTCGAGGATCACGACGGGATCGCCGGTCGACGAGTCGGCCCGCAGCAGTTCGGCACAGGCCAGCTTCAGGGCGAGGGCGAACGACCACGACTCGCCGTGGCTGGCGTACCCCTTGGCGGGCAACGCGTTCAGGCGGAAGAGCACGTCGTCGCGGTGGGGCCCGCAGAGCGTGATGCCGCGATCGCGCTCGGCCCGGGCGACGCGCTCCAGGGCCGCCCGGAACGCATCCGCCAGCTGCTCACGGCCGAGGTCGGCGGTGGGGGCACGGTCGGGCTGCTCGTCACCGTCGGCATCGGGATGCTCGGCCAGGACACTCAGCACCACGTCGAGCGTCGGCTCCTGATCCGAGCCCGCCACCGCCTGGTACGCCTCCCGCACGAACGGGCCGAGGGCCGCCACGATGGCGAGGCGCTCGAGCATGATCTCCGAGCCCAGCTCCACGAGCCGCTCGTTCCACAGCTCGAGCGTGCTCAGCTTGGCGTCCTTCAAGCCCGAGGCCCTGGCCGACTTGAGCAGCGCGTTGCGCTGCTTGAGCACGCGCTCGTAGTCGCTGAACACGCCCAGCAGGCGCGGGGTCTTCGCGCCGAGGAGCGCATCCACGAATCGACGCCGAGTGGAGGGTTCCCCTCGGATCAGCGCCAGGTCCTCGGGAGCGAACAGCACGGTCGAAATGTAGCGCGGCAGTTCGCGCGGCTTGATGGCTGCGCGGTTCACCTGCGCCCGGTTCGCGCCCGATCGATTGAGCTGCAGTTCGACGAGGAGTTCCCGGCCGTCGTGCTCCAACCGGGCCCGCACGATCGCGGCATCCTCACCCGCGCGGATGAGGGCCTGATCGGTCGAGACCCGGTGGGAGCCGAGCGTGCTGAGGTACGCCAGCGACTCGACGAGGTTGGTCTTGCCCTGCCCGTTCCGGCCCACGAACAGGTTCGCACCCGGTTCGAGCGCGACCTCCGCGGTGCGGTAGTTGCGGAAGTCGGTGAGGCTGAGGTGTCGAACGAACAAGACCGGTGGTGTCAGCTCAGTCGAGCTCTTTGACCGCGTGGCCGCCGAACTGGTTGCGCAGGGCGGCGACGGCCTTCATCGAGGGCGAGTCCTCCTGGCGCGAGACGAAGCGGGCGAAGATGGCCGCGCTGATGGCAGGCATGGGCACGGCGTTCTCGATGGCCTCTTCAAGGGTCCAGCGTCCCTCGCCCGAGTCCTGCACGTAGCCCTGGATGTCCTTGAACTCCGGGTCGGCCTCGAGGGCGCGCACGAGGAGGTCGAGCAGCCAGGAGCGCACGACCGTTCCGCGCTGCCAGGCCTTGAAGGTGCCCGTGACGTCTTTGATGATGTCCTTCTTGGCGTCGAGCAGCTCGTAGCCCTCGGCGTAGGCCTGCATCATCCCGTACTCGATGCCGTTGTGCACCATCTTGGCGTAGTGGCCGGCGCCGACCTCGCCCACGTGCACGAAGCCCTCGTCGCGCGGGCCCTCGGGGCGGAGTGCGTCGAAGACGGGCATGGCGCGCTCGACCATCTCGGTCGTGCCGCCCACCATCAGGCCGTAGCCGTTCTCGAGGCCCCAGACGCCGCCCGAGACTCCGACGTCCATGAACTGGATGCCCTTCGGGGTGAGCAGCTCGGAGTGCTTGAAGTCCTCGGTCCACTTGGAGTTGCCGCCGTCGATGATGAGGTCGCCCTCGTCGAGAACCGCAGCGAGGTCGTTGATGACCGAATCGGTGATCGCGCCGGCCGGCACCATCACCCACACCACGCGAGGGGCCGGCAGAGCGGCGGCGAGCGCGGCCAGGTCGGGCACGTCGCTCACGGCGGGGTTGGTGTCGTAGCCCACGACGCCAACGCCGCCCTTCTTCAGGCGGGCACGCATGTTGTTGCCCATCTTGCCGAGTCCGATGAGGCCGATCTCCATGGCCGTCTCCTTCTGTGTCTGCGGTGAAGCGTTCGTGGTGGTGGCTGTCTGAGCCGGATGCTGCGGCGCGATCAGCGCAGCAGCAGATTGGGCTGCAGCAGG
The DNA here is from genome assembly GCF_041927335.1 of Herbiconiux liangxiaofengii. NCBI lineage: Bacteria > Bacillati > Actinomycetota > Actinomycetes > Micrococcales > Microbacteriaceae > Herbiconiux > Herbiconiux liangxiaofengii. Next base: position 61,983 of record NZ_JBHFHD010000015.1, read on the forward strand.
TACTTGTAGTCGTCGGAACCCGGCTGGTCCTTCGACGACTGGCTCGTGATGAGCACCGGGCCCGGCTTGTTCGGGTTGTCGGTCTTGGTGAACGAGATGCGCACGAACTCCGAGTGCACCGCGCTCAGCCCGTCGAGCAGGAATTGGGGCTTCAGCGAGACGACCGTGTCGCTGCCGGTGAGCAGCGCGTCGATCGATTCGGAGGCCTGAGCCTGCTCCGAGCCGATGGCCTCGAGGGTGACGCCGTCGATCGTGAAGGTGAAGCGGAGCGCGGCCTCGCGCTCGAGTACGAGGCTCACGCGCTTGGTGGCCTCGATCAGGTCGGCGGTGTTGATCACCGCGTAGTTGTCGACGCTTTCGGGGAACAGGCGCTTCACCGGGGGGAAATTACCCTTGATGAGCAACGTGGTCACGGTCTTCTTGTCGCTCTTGAACGCGATGAGCTCACGGTCGTCGGAGTTGGTGATCGCCACGGAGATGGTGCCGGCGTTACCGAAGGTCTTGCCCACCTCCTGCAGGGTGCGAGCCGGAACGAGGGCGGTCGCCGTGGTGGTGCCCGAGTCGTTGGAATCCCAGTCGATGTTGCGCACGGCCACGCGGTAACGGTCGGTCGCCACGAGGGAGATGCTGTTCTCGCTCACCTCGAGCTGCACGCCGGTGATCACAGGCGTCACGTCGTCGCGCGAGGCGGCGACGGCCACCTGAGACACGGCCGCGGCGAACTGCTCGGCCGGCAGCAGGCCCGACTCCGCACCCACCTGGGGCAGCGTGGGGTATTCCTCCACGGGCATGCTCAGCAGGGTGAAGCGGGCCGAGCCGCAGCTCACCACGATGCGGGAGTCCTCGGTGCTGAAACGCACGGGGGCATTCGGGAGCCGGTTCGCGATGTCCGAGAGCAGGCGGCCCGACACCAGGATGACGCCCGGTTCTTCGACATCGGCGGTGATCTGCGTCTGTGCAGAGACCTCGTAGTCGAACGAGGAGAGCCGGAGCCCGTCATCCGTCGTCTCGATCAGCACACCGCTCAGGATGGGCAGCGTCGTGCGCTGAGGCAGCAGCTTCACCGCGAACGACACTGCTTCGCTGAAGACGTCTCGGTTTACTTGGAACTTCACGCAGTCACCTCTGTCGGCATAAGAGACCTGGGGTCGCTCAATGCTATCGGGATGGGGCGATGACGGCGGAGACCTGTGATTCGGCCCGGCTGCATCACAAGGTTGTGGGATGTGATTTTCATTAATGAAGGATTCTTAACAGTCTTAACGTCTGTGGATATGTGGATAAGTCTGTTTAAAGCGCGTGATGCAGGCGAACTACACGCATGTGACTTGTCAGCGGAGTGTGAATGACATGTTCATCGCAATGACCGCGGTCTGAACCGGATGCGAACGATTCCACACACGACCGCGATCGATCAACATCGTGGGGGCGGTTCTCCACACCCATTTCACAATCTGTGGAGAACTCGGCCAGGTCACCCTCAGGCGCTCTTGTAGCGCTGCTGGTGTTTGATGCGGTTGGAGATCTCGGTGACCTGGTTGTAGATCGACCGCTTCTCCGTCATGAGCTTGCCGATCTTGTTGTTGGCGTACATGACCGTGGTGTGGTCGCGGCCGCCGAAGAGCTGCCCGATCTTCGGCAGGGAGAGGCTCGTCATCTCCCGGCAGAGGTACATCGCGATCTGTCGCGCGGTGGCGATGGCCTGGGAGCGGCTCGAGCCGTACAGGTCGTCGACGGAGAGCTTGAAGTACTCCGCCGTGTGGTTGATGATGTCGACCGGCGCGATGACGTTGTCGTCGTCGAGGGTGATGAGGTCTTTCAAGACGGTCTGCACGAGCTGCATGTCGACCGGGGTGCGGTTCAGGCTCGCGAACGCGGTGACGCGGATGAGGGTGCCCTCGAGTTCGCGCACGTTGCTCGACACCTTGGTGGCCATGAACTCGAGGATGTCGTCGGGCACCCGCAGTCGCTCGCTCTGCGCCTTCTTGCGCAGAATGGCGATGCGCGTCTCGAGGTCGGGCGTCTGCACGTCGGTGATCAGGCCCCACTCGAAGCGGGTGCGCATCCGGTCTTCGAAGCCGGTGAGGTGCTTCGGCGGCAGGTCGGAGGTGATCACGACCTGCTTGTTGTGGTCGTGCAGGGTGTTGAAGGTGTGGAAGAAGGCTTCCTGCGTCTCCGCCTTGCCCTGCAGGAACTGGATGTCGTCGATCAGCAGCAGATCGATGTCGCGGTAGCGCGAGTGGAACGCAGCCCCCCGGTTGTTCGCGATCGAGTTGATGAAGTCGTTGGTGAACTCCTCGGAGCTGACGTACCTCACCCGCACGCCTGGATACAGGCTGATGGCGTAGTGGCCGATGGCATGCAGCAGGTGGGTCTTGCCCAGGCCGGAGTCGCCATAGATGAAGAGCGGGTTGTAGGCCTTGGCCGGCGCCTCGGCCACGGCGACCGCGGCGGCATGGGCGAAGCGGTTCGAGCCCCCGATCACGAAGTTGTCGAAGCTGTACTTCGGGTTCAGGCGCGTGTCGTTGTTCCGAGCCGGGCCGACGGTCTCCTGAACAGCAGGCGGGATCGACTCGGCGTACGCGGAGGTTCCGAGGGGGGTGCCCGCGGTGGCCGGGATGCCGGGAACCTCAGAGCCGGCGGTGGCGCCCGCGGTCTCGCTGTCGTTCTGCGGATAGTCGTCGACGTCGGGGTTCACCACCACCGAGAAGTTCGACACCGCGAGCCGCGCGTCGAGCCTGCCCAGGGCCGAGAGAAGGGAGGGGCGCACCCGCTGCTCGAGCATGTCGCGGGTGAAGTCGTTGGGCACTTCGAGGTAGAAGGAGCCGCCCAGAATCCCCTTCGGGACGACGAGACCGAGGAAACCCTTCAGTTGCGGGGTGATGCGCTCATCCGTCGACAGCGCTTCGAGAACCGTTCGCCAGTTCTCCTCTGTCGAAGCAGCACCGTTTGCCAAGGAAGACTCCTGTCGAACATCGTCATCAGGCCGAACCGTTGTGTTCGACGAGGCCACCGTTGCCGCCCGCTCGGCGCCCCCGCGGCGGCTGTTAGTAACTGTAGGCAACTAAGCTAGCTACTGCCACGATCAAGGGCAAGTTTGCTGTATTGACGGGTCGCGTGTCCTACACAGATTTTGTCCACAGGGTGGGGATAATTGATTCTTTGCCCGCTGCCATTTGACCCGCAGACTTCTAGGTCGTAGATTTAGTCAGTTGACTTGTGTGGTTTGTGCCACACCCCTTACTTCAGTCGGGCGATCACCAGGACGCCCGCCGCACCCGGAGATCATTATGAGCAAGCGAACCTTCCAGCCGAACAACCGTCGTCGCGCCAAGGTGCACGGCTTCCGTCTGCGCATGCGCACCCGTGCCGGCCGATCGATCCTGTCGGCTCGTCGCCGCAAGGGTCGTACCGAACTCTCCGCGTAGTCTCCCCACCGCGGTGCTGGCCAAGGGCAATCGCATCACGCAGGGCGGTGACTACCGCACCACTGTGCGACGCGGCAAGAAGTACGCGGGCCCGAGCACCGTCACCTACATTCGCGCATCCGATGATTCGTCGTCGGATGCGCGTTTCGGCTTCATCGTCGCAAAATCGGTCGGAGTCGCCGTGGTGCGCAACCGTGTGCGCCGCCGCCTCAAGGCAGCCTGCTTCGCTCTGCTGCCCTCGATTCCGGCCGGCACCGACATCGTGATCCGGGCTCTTCCCGAAGCTGCATCCCAGCCTTACGGCGTACTCTTCGAAGAACTATCGCGTTCTCTCACCAAAGGATCAGTACTCGCATGATGTCAGTGGTGACAGCGATAGTACTTCTCCCCCGCAATCTCGCGGTGCTCCTGCTTCGCGGCTACCGTGCGGTGATCTCTCCACTCTATGGAGACGTCTGCCGGTACTACCCGTCGTGCTCCTCCTACACGCTCCAGGCCATCCAGCAGCGAGGGCTCATCGTCGGTTCGGCGATGGGTGTCTATCGCATCGCGCGCTGCCACCCCTGGGCCAAGGGCGGCGTCGATGATGTGCCGCCCGTGCGCCGGCAGCGATACCGGCTCACGTCATTTGGTTTCGTCGTACCAGCTAGCCACGGAAAGGGCTAACGCCACCCATGGAAATCCCCTTCATCGATACCATCCTCTGGCCCATCAAATGGGTCGTGGAGCTGATCCTGGTCGCCTGGCACTGGCTGTGGACCGCCGTGGGCCTCGATCCGGCGGCCGGGCTCACGTGGGTGCTGTCGATCGTCGGTCTCGTGATCGTCGTGCGTGCCGCCCTCATCCCGATCTTCGTGCGTCAGATCAAGAGCCAGCGCAAGATGCTCGAGGTCGCGCCACAGCTCAAGAAGATCCAGGACAAGTACCGCGGCAAGAAAGACCAGTTCTCGCGGGAGGCGATGTCGCGCGAGACGATGGAGCTCTACCGCAAGACCGGCACCAACCCGCTCTCGTCGTGCCTGCCGTTGCTCCTGCAGATGCCCATCTTCTTCAGCCTCTTCTCGGTGCTGAACAACGCCCAGAAGGGTCAGGCCGGCGTCGGCCCGCTCAATGCCGACCTCGGCAAGCAGTTCGGTGACGCCACGCTCTTCGGAGTCGCTCCCCTGCACGACACGTTCATCGGCGCCTTCAACGCGGGTGGCCCGTGGGAGGTCATGCTCATCGCCGGCCTGATGGTGGTTCTGATGACGGCGTCGCAGTTCTACACGCAGCTGCAGATCATGGCGAAGAACCAGTCCCCCGAGGCCAAGGCGAGCCCGATGTACCGCCAGCAGCGGGTTCTGCTCTACATCCTGCCGCTGGTGTTCGTGTTCTCGGGCGTCGCGTTCCCGCTCGGTGTCATGTTCTACTGGCTCACCTCGAACTTCTGGACCATGGGTCAGCAGTTCCTCGTCATCCGCAACATGCCGACCCCGGGCTCTGAAGCGGCGAAGGCCCGCGAGGCCCGCCTGGCCAAGAAGGGCAAGCTCGAGCCCACCAAGGGTGCTCCGGCCATCGAGACGATCCCCGAGGCCCCGAAGACCACGCAACGTCAGCAGCCCGTGAGCAAGAACCGGGCCAAGAAGCAGGGTGACAAGAAATGAGCGATGTGACCGAGACGACTGAGGCACGGGTCGACGGCGACTCCCCCATCGAGCTGCCCCTCGAGGCGGGTGGCGTCACTGCTGCTTCCGATGTCGACCTCGACTCCGATTCCGCCTCGGCTGCTTCGTCGGTCGACGAAGGCGACGTGGCAGCCGACTACATCGAGGAACTCCTCGACATCTGCGACCTCGACGGAGACATCGACATCGAGGTGACCGACGGTCGCGCCTACATCTCGGTGAATGCCTCGGGCGACAGCAACCTGCGCATCCTGTCGAGCCCCGACACGGTGGCTGCGCTCCAGGAGCTCACGCGCCTCGCAGTGCAGACGAAGTCGGGCGAGTTCTCGCGACTCATCCTCGACGTCGGTGGCAGCCGGGAACGTCGTCAGCGTGAACTGGAGACGCTGGTCGACAGCGCTATCGCCCGGATCGAATCCGGTGAGGCTGCAGCACATCTCGAGCCCATGTCGTCATATGAGCGCAAGCTGGTGCACGACATCGTGGCCGACCGTGGGTTCACGTCGGAGTCCGAAGGTGAAGGACGAGACCGGCACACGGTCATCTCGCGCGGCTGACGCGGCAATGGGAATGTTTCACGTGAAACGTCGGTGGTCTACCGACAGGCCGGGCAACGCTTTCGGGTCGCTCATCGCCCTGGTGGAGCGTGCAGCATGACGACCGACCGAGGACAGTCCGCCGCCGGGGTTGAGCCCTCCGCCACTCCCCCACTGCCGGAGGCTGAGCCGCTCGTTGCGGCGCAGGTGTTCGGCGATCGTATCGACCTGGCACGGCTGTACACCGACGATCTCGTTCGCCGAGGAGAAGAGCTCGGTCTCATCGGGCCGGTCGAGCTGACCCGCATCTGGAGTCGCCACGTGGTGAATTGCGGTCTGGTGGCGCCCCTGCTTCGACCGGGCACTGTGGGCGACATCGGTAGCGGCGCCGGTCTCCCGGGGATCGTCTTGGCGATCGCCCGCCCCGACGTCGACTTCGTGCTGATCGAGCCGATGGAGCGCCGAATCTCGTGGCTTGAGGAGCAGAAGGCGCTCCTGGAGCTGTCGAACGTGACGGTGGTGCGCGCTCGGGCGGAGGAGTTCCCGAAGGGCCGACTCGACCAGATCACGGCGCGAGCGGTGAGTGCGTTCAGCAAGCTGGTTCCGATGACTGCTCCCCTCTTGCGCGCCGGCGGCGAGATGGTCTTGATGAAGGGTGCCGGAGCGGCCACCGAGGTCGCTGCGGCCGAGAAGGCGATCCGAAGGTACCGTCTGGTCGATGTCGAAGTGATCGAGCTGGGTACCGACCTCGGAGTCGACGTCACCCGGGTGATTCGCGCGCGAGTGCCGTGAGGGTTTCCGGCAACTAGGACGTTGGTCTGATGTCTCGGGTGGGGCTCCGGTGGGCAGGTCGGGAGAGGCTGGCGAATTAATAGTCGGTGTTCGCGGGGGGCAGTCCGATCCGTGACAGACGGTGCGTCATGCAGGGACCAGCACACAGTGAGGAATCCACCCCTCACTCCCATCAGTGTTTCGACACCAGGACCAGCCGCTGTGCGGATCATCTTCCAGGACGTCGACCTCTTCACCCGAGGACACCGGCAGCTCGGTCGTATCGTATCCGACGCGGACAGTACCAACCGAGCCATCGATATCGAGATGACGCCAGGGAACCCATCCCATCCCCTGCGCTGCTCTAACGAACACGAAGGCAGGCCATTCCGTATCACGTTCGCCAACCTGCACGACGTCGCCGGGACCGAGTTTCAGCGGGGCGCGCGCAGGAATCTCATGATCGGCAATCACCAGGCATCGCACAACGACGATTCTGCTACCAGCGATGTCTCTGCACCACCTCTGGGAGACATCCCTGCTCGAACCCGTCCCGAATCGCACGCGGGTCTCATCGACGGGTGCTCGCGGCCGGCTACTCACCATGTTGATCGTCCACACAACGTTCGGCAGCTCAGGAGTGGGAGCCTCATGGTCAGGAGTGTCAGCGTTGTTCGATACGATCGAAGTCGTCCGTTCGGGCTTCTCGCTCCCCCATGTTTCACGTGAAACATACCGACAGGATTTAGTGAATGACCAGTGATCCCACCGCCTTCGACGCGTCGACGCCGCTGGCCCGAGAACTGGCGAACCTCTCACAGCGCAAACGCGCCCTGGCCGAGCGTGAGTACCCACTCCCCCACCGCACCAGGGTTCTCACCGTTGCGAACCAGAAAGGCGGCGTGGGTAAGACCACCACGACCGTCAACCTGGCCGCCGCCCTGGCCCGTGAGGGCGCGCGAGTACTCGTGATCGATCTCGACCCCCAGGGCAATGCCTCAACCGCACTCGGGGTCGAGCACCGCGGCGACCAGGCGAGCGTCTATGACGTCATCGTGCACGACGGCTCGATGGCTGACATCGTTCAGCAGAGCCCGGAGTCCGAGAACCTCTTCTGCCTGCCGGCAACCATCCATCTTGCCGGCGCGGAGATCGAGCTCGTGCCCATGGTGGCTCGTGAGCAGCGTCTGCGTGGGGCACTCGACCGTTTCCTCGCCGAGATGGAGGAGGCCGGGGAGCCATTCCACTACGTCTTCATCGACTGTCCTCCGTCACTCGGCTTGCTCACCATCAATGCCTTCGTGGCCGCGCGTGAGGTCCTCATCCCGATCCAGTGCGAGTACTACGCGCTCGAGGGGCTGAGCCAGCTGCTCAACAACATCAGCTTGATCGAACGCCACCTGAATCCGACTCTCGCGGTCTCGACGATCCTGCTCACCATGTACGACGGTCGCACGAGGTTGGCCTTCCAGGTGGCCGAGGATGTCCGAAAACACTTCCCTGAGCAGACGCTCGCAGCGATCATCCCCCGATCGGTGCGCATCTCCGAGGCGCCGAGCTATGGTCAGACAGTCATCGGCTTCGATCCTGGTTCACCCGGATCGGTCTCGTACTTCGAGGCCGCCGCCGAAATCGCAGAAAGAGGAGCCCCGAACAGTGGCAACTAAGAAGAGAACCGGCCTCGGTCGCGGCATCGGCGCCTTGATCCCCACGGATGAGCCCCGGGTGGAAGGCTCACGTCCGGTGGACGTCTTCTTCGACGCACCGCGTCGGGATGCGGCGTCGGATGCGTCGGCGCTGGTTCCCGTGCCGGGCGCGCGTCTGGCGCAGCTCGACCCGGCGAGCATCGTGCCGAACGCGAAGCAGCCGCGTAGCGTGTTCGATGCCGCAGATCTCGCAGAGCTTGTTCACTCCGTCAAGGAGATCGGTGTTCTGCAGCCCATCGTGGTTCGTGAACTCCCCCGCGAACCGGGTGCCGAGCAGCAGTACGAGCTCGTCATGGGTGAGCGGCGACTCCGGGCCACCAAGGAGGCGGGCCTCGACACCATCCCCGCGGTGGTCAAGAACACCGCCGATGAGGACATGCTGCGCGATGCGCTCCTGGAGAACCTGCACCGTTCGCAGCTGAACCCGCTGGAAGAAGCCTCGGCGTATCAGCAGATGATCGAGGACTTCGGCATCACGCAGGACCAGCTGGCCGAGCGCATCGGTCGGTCACGCCCACAGATCACGAACACCCTGAGGCTCCTGCGTCTGCCTGAAGCGGTTCAGAACCGCGTGGCGTCGGGGGTGCTGAGCGCCGGACACGCTCGGGCCGTGCTTGCCGTCGGTGATGTCGATGCCATGACCAAGCTGGCCGACAAGATCGTGAACGAAGATCTGTCAGTGCGGGCGGCGGAGGCCTTGGCCTCGTCGGCTCCGAAGCAGGCACGCGCCAAGACCACGGCCGGCCAGAAGCGAGGGCACCTGGATGAGATCGGTGAGCGGTTGGGTGATCGTCTCAACACCAGGGTTCGAGTGAGCCTCGGCCGGTCGAAGGGTCAGATCGTGATCGACTTTGCCACCATCGAAGACCTGAACCGCATCCTCAGTGAGTTGGGTGAAGAGGGTTTCGGGGCGGCTCGGAAGCGCGGCCCGCACTTCGTCTGAGCGATAGAGCCCACCCGGACCGGGCGGTCTGGGCAAAACGAAGGGGACGACGTTTCACGTGAAACATCGTCCCCCTCGTCGTAGGAAGACCTACATCGTCGAAGCGGCCGCCTCGGCGATGGCGACCTCGCTCAGGGTCTCGTACACCGACCCGAGGGTCATGCCCGCGGCCAGGATGCCCTGCGGCACCATCGACGTCTCCGTCAGGCCGGGCAGCACGTTCACTTCGAGGAACCACGGGGTGCCGGCAGCATCGATCATGAGATCGACCCGGGAGATGTGGCGGAGGCCGAGCACCTCGTGAATTCGCAACGCCGCCTCGCCGGCAGCCTGCGCGGTCTCGTCATCCAGCCGGGCCGGCGTGAAGAAGCTGGTCTCGCCGGCGTTGTAGCGGGCCTCGAAGCCGTAGATGCCGGAGCGCGGCTCGATCTCGACGGCGGGGAGTACGACCGGCCCCTCCCCCAGATCGACGACGCCGATGGACACTTCGATGCCGCGGATGCGCTGCTCGATCAACGCGACCTCACCGTAGGTGTAGGCGTCGACCACTGCACGCGGAAGGTCGTCCGCAGACTCGATCACACCGACACCGAGCGCTGAACCGCCATGAGCCGGCTTGACCACGAGGTCGCTGCCGAGAGAGTCCACCACGCGCGAGAGAACCTCGGTGGCTCCCAGTTCGCGGAAGGTGTCCCGGGGCAACGTGATCGACGAGGGCGTGCGGAGGCCCGCTCGTTCCACCAACACCTTGGCGGTCGGCTTGTTCCAGGCCAGCCGCGCCGGATCGGACGTCGACCCCACGTACGGCACGCCGATGACGTCGAGCAACGCGCGGAGGGCGCCGTCTTCGCCGCTCGCACCGTGCAGAGCGGGCCACACGACATCCGGTCGCGTCTCGTCGAGGAACTGCAGGAGGTTTGCGTCAGGATCGCGGAGGACGACGGTGTGACCGCGTTCGGCCAGGCTGTCAGCCACTCGTCGGCCCGAGCGAAGCGAGACATCGCGTTCATGCGAGATGCCGCCTGCCAGCACGACGACGGTTCGAGGAGTCTTTTCGCTCATGAGCTCAATCCAGGTTCGGGGGCGGTGCTGAGAAGTTGCGGTCGCGCGTGGTGGGCAGCGAACCCGTGGCCGAGAACGTCTCGACCAGGTCGATCTCCCCGTTGATGACGGTCTGCAGACGACGGATGCCGGTGCGGATGGTCTCGGGGGTCGGGTAGCAGAACGACAACCTGATGTTGTTGTGCCCGCCGCCGTCGGCGTAGAACGCCGTGCCGGGCGTGTAGGCCACCAGTTCCTTCACGGCGCGCGGCAGCATCTGCTTCGAGTCGAGGTAGGGGGGAAGCGTGAGCCACACGTAGAAACCGCCGTTGGGGTCCGTCCACGTGAGGTTCGGCAGATAGTCGTTCAAAGCGCTGATCATCGCCTCTTTTCGCTCGCGGTAGACGCCGCGGAAGCGATCGACCTGAGCACGCCAGTCGATGGTGTCGAGATACTCCGAGATGATCATCTGATTGAACGAGCTGGGTGAGAGCACAGCTGCCTCATTGGCGAGGATGAGCTTCTCGCGGATGGCGTGCGGTGCCAACGCCCACCCCACCCGGAAGCCGGGCGCGAGCGTCTTGGAGAAGGTGCCGAGGTAGATCACGCCGTCCTGCTCCACCGAGCGCAGCGCGGGGGGCGGCGGCGCGTCGAAGTGCAGGAGGCCGTACGGATTGTCTTCGAGAACGAGGATGCCGTTCTCTTTCGCGATCTGGAGCACCTCGAGACGGCGCTCCCACGACATGGTGACGCCGGCCGGGTTCTGGAACGACGGGATCGTGTAGAGGAACTTGATCTTCTTGCCGGCGGCCCGCAGGCGCGCGATGTTCTCGCGCAACGACTCGGGGATCATTCCGTGCTCGTCCATCGCCACGTGATGGGTCTGCGCCTGGAACGACCGGAAGATCACCACGGCCGTGACGTAGCTCGGGCCCTCGGCCAGAACCACGTCTCCGGGGTCGAGGAAGAGTTTCGACACCAGCTCGAGCGCGTGCTGCGAACCGGTCGTCACCACGACATCGTCGGCGCTCGCCCTGATGCCCTCCATGGCCATCACGTCGAGGATCTGCTCTCGGAGCTTCGGTACGCCCTGACCGGAGCCGTACTGCAGCGCCACGGATCCGTGGTCGCGCATCACCCGGTTCATCGAGTCGATCACCAACTCCTGCGGCAGCGCGGAGACCGCCGGCATTCCGCCGGCGAGGGAGACCACCTCCGGACGGGATGCGACGGCGAACAACGCCCGCACCTCCGAGGCGGCCAGCCCGGCCGTGCGCTCGGCATAGTTGTCGTACCAGGGATCGAGGTTGTTACCCGATTGCTGTGGGGGGTTCTGGCTGCTCACTGACGTCCATTCCGACGTTGACCGAAATTCAATCGTATGACATGCAAAAGTGGCCCGTCGCGCGAACGCGGCGGGCCACTTGGTACGAACTGGCCGTCAGGCCGTTCGGGAGGCGGACGCGATCAGATGAACGCGGCCAGGTCGGCCTCGAGGGCCGCCTTCGGCTTGGCGCCGATGATGGTCTTGACGACCTCGCCGCCCTTGTAGACCTTGAGCGCCGGGATCGAGGTGATCTGGTACTTCATGGCCGTCTGCGGGTTGTCGTCGACGTTGAGCTTGACGATCTCGATCTTGTCGCCGTGCTCCGAGGCGATCTGGTCGAGGATCGGGGCGACGGCGCGACACGGGCCGCACCATTCGGCCCAGAAGTCGACCAGGATGGTCTTCTCGGAGTTCAGGACGTCGGCCTCGAAGCTGGCGTCGGACACGGCCTTGGCGTTGGACATTGTTCCTTCTTTCGTGTGGTTCGTGAGCCGGATGCCCGGGTAGGCGGGCCCGGACGGGTTCAGTCGGCTGCGACCAGGTCCTCGACCTCGGCGGCGACTGCGGCAGCAAGGTCGGCGTGCGACGCTCCCTCGACCTGGTCGAGTGACGCGAGGAACTGCTCGGCGTCGAGCGCCGCCACGGTGCCGGAGGCAGCGGCAGTGACAGCCTGGCGGTAGTGGGGGTCGATCACGTCACCGGCAGCGAAGACACCCGCGACGTTCGTCTTCGACGAGCGGCCTTCGACGGCGATGGTGCCATCGACCGTGAGCGCCAGCTGGCCGTGCACGAGGTGCACCCGCGGGTCGTTGCCGATGGCCACGAACAGACCCTGCACGGGCAGCTGCGACGTGGAGCCGTCGACGGTGTTGCGCAAGGTGAGGCCCTCGACGGCGGTCTCACCCGAGATGCCGACGACCTCGGAGTTCCAGACGAACTCGATCTTGTCGTTCGTGAACGCACGCTCCTGCATGATCTTCGAGGCGCGCAGCGTGTCTTTGCGGTGCACCACGTACACCTTCTCGGCGAAGCGCGTGAGGAAGGTGGCTTCCTCCATCGCGGAGTCGCCGCCACCCACCACGGCGATGGTCTTGGTCTTGAAGAAGAAGCCGTCGCACGTGGCGCACCACGACACTCCGCGGCCCGAGAGGCGCTCCTCGTCGGGCAGGCCGAGCTTGCGGTAGGCCGAACCGGTGGCGAAGATCAGCGAGCGAGCCTCGAAGGTGCCGCTGTACCCGGTGTCGACCCGCTTCACGTCGCCGTGCAGGTGAACCGCGGTCACGTCGTCGAGAACGACCTCGGTGCCGAACTTCTCGGCCTGCTCCTGCAGCTTGATCATGAGCTCAGGGCCCTGGATGCCCTCCGGGAAGCCCGGGAAGTTCTCGACCTCGGTGGTGTTCATCAGCTCGCCGCCGGCCTCGACGCTCGACGCGAGAAGAAGGGGCTTCAGGCCGGCTCGGGCGGCATAGATCGCCGCGGTGAATCCAGCGGGGCCGGAGCCGATGATGATGATCTCGCGCATGTGTTTCTGTCTCCTGTGAGATGGTCGCGGGCACACCGGTGGCGTGCGCGCTGACCGGTACAACACATCCTAACCGTCCGGTATTCCGGGGCGGCGGAGCCGTCAGGGGACTCCCTGAGAGCGCAGCCGGGCGCTCAGCGGCCCCGCGTGAGGCGGGCGCGAACGGGGCCCAGCGCATCCGCCAGTTCAGGCGAGCGCAGCAGCGCGAGACTGCCCAGGTAGACCAGCAGCATCGCAACGCCGAGCACGGCCATCGAGACGATCGGCGTGAGGAACCCGCCCGTGAGGAACTCGTCGCCCAGCGTGCTCCGGATGCCCCAGTAGACGAGAACCCCGGCCACGGCGGTGGGCAGCGCGGCCACGACGAACCGCCCGGTGCTCTTGAGCACCGTCGACCCGCCCACTCCCCCGAGCCGGCGCCGGATGATGACGGCGGCCACCACGGTCTGGACGGCAGTGGCCAGCGACAGGGCGAGGGCCAGCCCGATGGCGATCAGATCGTCGGGCAGCAACGCGCAGCACAGCGACAGCACCGTGAAGATCGAAGCCTGAAGAACCTGCAGGAAGAACGGCGTCTTCGTGTCGCTGAGCGAGTAGAACACGCGCTGCAGCACGAACAGCGCGCTGAACGGCACCAGGCCCACCAGGAAGGCGATCAGCACGTTGCCCATGGCCACGGTGTCGGCGAGATTGCCGGTGAACAGGCTCGTGAACGGGTAGGCGGTCACCATCAGCACCACGGTGCCGAGCACCATGAACAGGGTCGCGATGCGCAGCGCGGCCGACACATCCCGTCGCAACTCGGTGGTCTCGCCTCGGTTGGCGTGTCCGCTCATCTTGGTGAAGTAGGCCGTGACCAGCGACACGGTGATGAGCGAGTGCGGCAGCATGAAGATGAGCCAGGCCGCCTGGATGGCCGCGACCGACGCGGCGTCGCCCGAGGCGATGGCCGCCACGTTCGTCTCCACCAGGCCGGCCGCCTGGGTGACCAGCAGCATGCCGAAGGTCCACCCCGCGAGCTTGCCGGCGGCACCGAGGCCCACACCGCGCCAGCGGAAGTCGGGCCGGTAGCGGATGCCCGCCCGTCGCCAGAACAGGAAGAGCACGAGGGCCTGCGCCGCCACCGCGAGGGTGGTCGAGCCGCCGAGCAGGGCGATCTTGTCGGGCGACCAGTCGGTGACGAACCGCTCCCCGTTCGGGTCGTCACCGAAGAGCGTCATGAACACCACGAGGCCCGCGATCGACACCACGTTGTTCACCGCCGGTGCCCAGGTGAACGGGCCGAACACGTTCTTGGCGTTCAACACCTCGCCGAGAACCGTGTAGAGCCCGTAGAAGAAGATCTGCGGCAGGCACCAGTAGGCGAAGGCGATGGCGAGCGCCCGCTGCTCTCCCGACCAGCTGGCCGCCGAAACCGTCACCAGCACCGGCGCCAACAACGTGGCTGCGAGCGTCGTGACACCCAGGATCACCATCGTGATGGTGAGCAGCTTGTTGATGTAACCCTTGCCGCCGTCGCTGTGCAGCGTCGCTCGCACGATCTGCGGCACCAGCACCGCCGAGAGGGTCCCGCCCGCGATGATGGCGTAGATGTTGTTCGGCAGCTGATTGGCCACGGCGAACGCGTCGGCACTCGCGCTGCCCACGGCGCCGATCGTCTGCAGCAGCACGATCGTGCGCACGAATCCCATGGCGCGCGAGACGATCGTGCCCGAGGCGAGGAACGCGCTGGCGCGCCCGATGCTGGTGCTGGTCACGAGGTCTCCTCCGGCTGCCCCCGCTGCCGGCGACGGCGGAGGATGTTGCGGGTGAGTCCGGCACCGAACAGCAGCACGAGCACCCCGGCACCGATCACGGTTCCCCAGGTCTCCCAGTCGGCGCTCACGTTCACGGCCACGGGCGACGGATTCGAGATCAGCACCCCGGTGGTGCTGGTGAGCTGGAAGCTCAGCACGACCGATCCGTTCGCCACCGCCGTCACCGGGATCTGAGCACCCTTGCGCGAATTCGCCTCGACCGTCACGCCCACGTCGTTCTGAGCGATCAGCAGCCGGCCGTTCGAGGCCGTGACGTGCACGATCACCGACACCGGATACGGCAACTCGTTGCTGATGGTGAGCGGCAGCGGCGCCTGGCTCGAGAGCAGGTTGATGTCGGAGCCCTCGACGATCTGCACGGAGGCCAGCGTGGCGGCGGTATCGGTGCCCGAGGCATCGGAGGTCACGCTCCAGCCGCCCTCGTTGGCCACCCAGCTGTTCGAGAGCAGGGCCAGCAGATCGGCGCGGTGCCGGCCCGAGAGCAGGGCGGGTTCGACGAGCACCGAGGAGAACGCATCCACCTGCGCCGCCTCGCCGAGCAGTTTCGCGATCCGCGCCACCCGCTCCTCCGATTGCGGGGCGTCGACGATGGATACCGTGGTGGTGGGGGCCGTGTTCAGCAGCGTGGTGATGGAATCGGGGGCGCTCCAGGGCAGACCCTCGATCACACCCATCACCTGGTCGATGCTGGTGAGGTTCATCGCCGCGCGGTCGAGCACGGCGAGCACGGGGGCGGGTGACTCCGCGGTTCCACCGGCGGCCGAGGCGGCGACCGCGAGGGCGGCCGAGAGCTCGGCCACCGCCTCGCCGCGGCCGGTCTCAGAACCGGCGGCCACCGCATCCTGTACAGCCTGCGACACCGCGTGGTCGGCCACCAGCAGTGACTGCTCACCCGTGGTGGCGACGGCCGGAACCGCTCCGTTCCCCGTGGCGGCGACCTGCTGCGAATCGACGATGGTGGTGCTGTAGCCGGATGCGGCGAAGAACGGCAGGTCGGCCGCCGTCACCGAGCCGGCGCGCGGCCAGGCGACCGACGTGGCGGTGTAGTTCCACGCGGTGAGCTGCTCGAGGGTGGGGGTGGTCGCCGTTGCGGCGGTGGGCGACGGCGTAGGGGTGGGGCTCGCGGTGGCGGTCGGCTCGATGAGGTCGTCGACGTCGGTGAAATCGGCCGGGTCGAGCGCGTAGGCGAACGACGTGGGCTGCAGCACGGCCGGGGCCCCGGCCTGGCGCTCGCCGGAGATGTCGGAGTCGCCGTAGGTGAGCGGGATGATGGGGTTCGAGGCCGATTCGAGCCGCTCGAGCCACGCCACGGCCGACTCCGGCGCGGTCGAGCCCAGCGCCCGGATCGACACGATGATGCGCGGATCGACCGCGATGGTCACCGGCCGGCCCAGCACGGCGTCAAGTTCGCGGGTGAGCACGCCGGTGTCGTTGGTGAACGCCTCGAGCGCCGGCGCCTGGATGAGGCCGGTGGAGCTCGCCACCGAGGTGATGGGGGCCACCACCGTCACGTCGGCTCGCTGGGTGAGTGATCCGTCGTCGATCACCACGGTCGAGCGGGCGGAGGCCACGTCGGCGCCGTCGACCGTGAGGGTGGCCACGAGCCCGTGAGCGCCCGTGAGGCCCTGCGGCAGCTGGGCTGCGGGCACCACGACCTGCTGGGTCGAGGTCGCCGGAGCAGACACGGCGGATGACGCGACCGTGGCGATCGGGGTGGCCGCCGCCGGCGTGCTGCCGTCGAGCCAGGCCGTGAGCCCGGCCGAATCAGCGAGCTCGGTGCGGTCGATCGCCAGTGAGACGGTGCCCGCGCCGAGGCCGGAGCCGCCGGTGTCGGCGAGCTCGATCGACACCGTCAGGTCGCCGCCGGCCGTGAGAACCCCGTTCGCCGCGGGGGCGACCGAGACGGTGGCGCCCGCAGTGGCGGTGTCGACGGCGGAGGGTGCGGCTGGTGCCGGCGTCGCGCCCGAGAAGGTCGTGGCGGATGCTCCGATCGGGGTCGCGAGCATGGCACCGGCGAGCAGCGCGCTGGCTGCGATCGCGGGCGCAACTCGAGACAATCGACGCGCTGCTGGTTTCATAGGCCGAGTCGAGCGCGCTCGGTGGCGCTCGCATCCGTAGACCCGATTCTAGGAGAGTCGGCCTGGGAGATCGGGCAACCGGCTGGGCGGCACGGGGCGCGCCGCTAAAATAGCTCGGTGCAGTCGGTTCAGCAGTCCCTCGAGTTCCTGGCGACGCTCGCGGGCGACGGCCCCGTGGCGAAGCTCGCCGCCGCCTTCCGTGAGGCCGGGCATGAGCTCGCCCTCGTCGGCGGTCCCGTTCGCGACGCCTTCCTCGGCCGGTCGATCACCGACCTCGACTTCACCACCGACGCGCGGCCCGACGAGATCCTCGCCATCGTGACGCCCATCTCGCAGGCGCAGTGGGACGTGGGGCGGGCGTTCGGAACGATCGCGGCCCGCATCGACGGAGAGAGCGTGGAGATCACCACCTACCGCTCCGACGAGTACGACCACACCAGCCGCAAGCCCGCCGTGGAGTTCGGCGACTCGCTCGAGGGCGATCTTCTGCGACGCGACTTCACCGTGAACGCGATGGCGCTGCGGTTGCCCGAGCTGGTGCTCGTCGACCCCTCGGGCGGCATGGACGACCTCATCGCGGGGGTGCTTCGCACGCCCGGCGCCCCCGAGGTGTCGTTCGGCGACGACCCGCTGCGGATGCTGCGGGCCATCCGTTTCACCGCCCAGCTCGGCTTCACGGTGGCGGTCGACACCGCCGTGGCCATCACCGAGATGAAGGACTCGATCGGCATCGTGTCGATCGAGCGGGTGAACGACGAGCTGTCGAAGCTGCTGAAGACGGATGCGCCACGTCGCGGCGTGGAACTGCTCGTCGAGAGCGGGCTCGCCGAGCTGGTGCTCCCCGAGGTGCCCGCCCTGCAGCTCGAGCGCGACGAGCACCACCACCACAAAGACGTCTACGAGCACAGCCTCACCGTGCTCGACCAGGCCATCGACCTGGAGAAGTCGCGGGGGCGGCTGCGCTCCCCCGACCTCGTGGTGCGGCTCGCCGCGCTGCTGCACGACATCGGCAAGCCCGCGACCAAGCGCAACGAGCCCGGCGGCCAGGTGTCGTTCCACCACCACGACGTGGTGGGCGCCAAGCTCGCACGGAAGCGCCTGCGCGAGCTGCGTTTCGACAACGACACCATCGCGGCGGTCTCACGCCTGATCGAGCTGCACCTGAGGTTCTTCGGCTACACCGACGGAGCGTGGACCGACTCGGCCGTGCGACGCTACGTGCGCGACGCCGGCGACCAGCTCGAGCGCCTGCACATCCTGACCCGGGCCGACGTGACGACGCGCAACCGGCGCAAGGCCGACCAGCTGTCATTCGCCTACGACGACCTCGAGGCCCGCATCGCGGCGCTCGCCGAGCAGGAGGAGCTCGAGTCGGTGCGGCCCGATCTCGACGGCGAGCAGATCATGCGCATCCTCGATCTCAAGCCCGGCCGCGAGGTGGGGCAGGCGCGGGCGTTCCTGCTCGAACTGAGGCTCGACGAGGGCCCCCTGGGTGAGGACGAGGCCACCCGGCGTCTGCTCGAATGGCACGCCTCCCTCTGAGCCGCGCTCACGCCAGACCCGTCACTTTCGGCCCCAAAACGGGGATTTTGGGGCGAAAAGTGACGGATCTGGGGTTCGAGGTCAGGAGGCGGGGGTGTTGGCGGCGATGAACGCCTCGAGCTCGGTGCGCGCCACCTCGTCGGGCAGCTGACGCGGCGGCGACTTCATGAAGTAGGCCGCCGCGGGCTCGACGGGCCCGCCCAGCCCGGCGTCGAGCGCCACCTTCGCCGCGCGCACGGCGTCGATGATGACCCCGGCCGAGTTCGGCGAGTCCCACACCTCGAGCTTGTACTCCAGGCTCATCGGGGCGCCGCCGAAGCCGTGGCCCTCGAGGCGCACGAACGCGAACTTGCGGTCGTTCAGCCACGGCACGTGGTCGCTCGGGCCGATGTGCACGTCGCCCTCGGGCAGGTCGATGTCGATGTTCGAGGTGACCGACTGCGTCTTGGAGATCTTCTTGGAGTTCAGGCGGCGCCGCTCGAGCATGTTCTTGAAGTCCATGTTGCCGCCCACGTTGAGCTGGTACGTGTGGTCGAGCTGGATGCCGCGGCTCTCCAGCAACCGGGCGAGCACGCGGTGCGTGATGGTGGCGCCCACCTGGCTCTTGATGTCATCGCCCACGATCGGCAGGCCGGCGGCGGTGAACTTCGCGGCCCACTCGGGGTCGGAGGCGATGAACACGGGGATGGCGTTGACGAAGCCCACCCCGGCGTCCAGCGCCGCCTGCGCGTAGAACTTCGCGGCCTTCTCCGACCCCACGGGCAGGTAGCACACGAGCACGTCGGCGCCGGATTCGCGCAGGGCCGCGACCACGTCGACGGGCTCGGCGTCGGACTCCTCGATCATCTCGACGTAGTACTCGCCGAGCCCGTCGAGGGTGGGACCGCGCTGCACGGTGACACCGGTGGGGGCCACATCGGCGAACTTCAGGGTGTTGTTCTCGCTCGCCCAGATGGCGTCGGCGAGATCGGCGCCCACCTTCTCGGCGTCGACGTCGAAGGCGGCCACGAACTCGATGTCGCCCACGTGGTACTGACCGAAGCGCACGTGCATCAGGCCGGGCACCGCCTCGGTGTCATCCGCCTCGGCGTAGTACGTCACACCCTGGATGAGAGAGTTCGCGCAGTTGCCCACGCCCGCGATCGCGACCTTGATGCCCATTCCGTCAGCCTTTTTCTCTTGTGTCAAAACTCCACGATCTTATGCCCGCTGGGCTGGACGGAGCATGCGTGCGCCCTCACGGCAGCAGCCGGTACCGCTCGACGCCCGCCACGGGGTGGGTCTGACCCCCGCTCAGCGTGAACTCCGGCGGGTCTCCGGCGATGGTGAGCTGGGTGCGGTGAGCGGCCATCGCACGGGTCTTCGCGGCGAGAGCCTCAGAGTCGAGCGGCACTGCGAGCGTCGCGGCCGAGCCGGCTTCTCCCTCCACCCGCGGCTCCACGATCGCGAGGTAGGGCACCCCGAGCCGCCGGGCCGCCTCCACCCCCGCGTGGTGCATCCGCACGTGGTCGGGGTGGCCGTATCCGCCGAGCGCGTCGTAGCCCACCACCGCGGTGACCCCGTGCGGCGCCAGATTCCGGATGCCCGCGAGCACGTCGAGCACCACGTCCTCGAGAGGGGCGAGGCTCAGCGAGTCCGCGCCGGCCTCGGCGGTCGCCTCGGCGAATCCATCTTCTCCCCACTGCATTCCCGAATCGGAATACTGCCTAGGGGGCCGTCCGTCTGCGCGGGCCGACTCGGAGCCGAGGAAGTGCTGCGGCACCCCGCCGAGCTCGGCCAGCGCGGCGGCGAGCTCGTGCTCGCGGTGCGGGGCGAGCTCGGGTGTGCCCTCGAGCGGGTGCAGCTCGCCCGGCACGACCTCGCCGTACTCGCCGCGCGTTCCGGTGAGGAGCACCGGGGTGCGCCCGGCGGCGATCAGCGCGGCGAGGGTGCCTCCGGTGGAGATCGACTCGTCGTCGGGATGGGCGTGCAGGAAGACCGGGCGGTCACCGAACCCGGCCGTGGGATCGGCGGCGAGCGACCCGGTGAGCCGACCGAGTTCGAGAGCCGTCGCATCCCACCCCCGGGCGGCGCCGTGGGCGGCGGCCGAGGAGGAGAGCCGCTCGAGCGCCACCGGGTCGTTCAGCAGCGACTCGATGGCCTCGGCCCACGCCTCGGGGTCGCGCTCGGGCACGATCACCCCGCTGACCCCGTCGGCCACGGACTCGGCCAGCCCGCCGGCCGGCCCGGCGATCACCGGAGTACCGCTGGCGGCCGCCTCGAGCGCCACGAGCCCGAACGTCTCCGAGTGCGAGGGGATGAGCAGCAGCGCGGCCTCCCGCAGGAGTACGGCCGCCTGCTCCCGGGTGCGCTCGGGCAGGAACTCGATGTCGTCATCGAGCCCGAGCTCGGCGACCCGGCGGCGAAGCCCGTCGGCGTAGGCCTCGTGACCCGGGCTCGTGCCGCCGGCCACGACCAGCCGGGGCCGAACCCGGGATGGCGCACCCGACGGCAGCCCGCCCCGAATGACGCTGCGACCGATCACCCGCGCCACGGCCTCGATCGCGAGCTCGACCCCCTTCAGCGGCTGGATGCGGGCCAGCACCACGAGAGTGGGCCGCGCCGCCTTCTTCCCCACCCCGAACAGCCGGGTGTCGACGCCAGGGGCCACGACGCGCACCCGGTCGGCCGGAGCGCCGTAGGCCTCGAGCACGGCGGCGCGCTCGGCCCGGCTCAGCGTGACGGTGAGCTCGGAGGCCCGCACGAGCATCCGCTCGGTCGACAGCCTCAGCCCGGGCTCTGGGGTGTCACCCGGCGCGAGAGAGGAGTTCTTCAGAGCGGCCACCGTGTGCAGGCTCTGCACGTGCGGAACGCCCCACTCCTGGGCCACCGGCAGGGCGGCAGCACCCGACAACCAGTAGTGGGAGTACACGAGGTCGTAGGGGGGCAGCTCCCTCATCCGCTCGCCGAAGGCCGCGAGGTGGGCCGGCAGCTCGGCCTTGGCGACGGATGCGCGGGGCCCCGCGTCGAGGTGGCGCACGAGGGCGCCGCCCGGCGTGCGGGCGTCGGCGTCGCCCTCATCCCTCGACCGGGTGAGCAGCTCGACCTCATGACCGGCGGCGATGAGCGCGTCGGCGAGGCCCAGCAGCATCACGTTCATGCCGCCCGCGTCGGCCCGGCCGGGGGCATCCAGGGGCGAGGTGTGCAGCGAGACCAGGGCGATGCGGTGGTTCGTCACAGAAGAACCCTGACACAACCGCACCGAGGGCGCGCTCCCGCTGCCGTTCCGGAGGGCCGCCCGCGACCCTGGCCACCGAAGGCCTGCTCTGGTAGGGTGAGGAAGTCGTCCAGCTCCCAGTGGAACTCTCCACGCGGGGGCCGGACAGATGCAGAACCCTCCTGTCACAGACCGTCTGTGGCCGTTCTAGTCCGAAGGAGGTGGGTTTGTGACGCATCAGTACGAACTCATGGTGATCCTCGATCCTGAAATCGACGAGCGCACCGTGGCTCCGAGTCTCGACAAGTTCCTCAACGTCATCCGTACCGCGGGTGGCAGCGTCGACAAGGTCGACATCTGGGGCCGACGTCGCCTGGCTTACGAGATCAACAAGAAGACCGAAGGCATCTACGCCGTGGTGAACCTCACCGCGACCTCCGACGCCACCGTCGAGCTCGACCGTCAGCTGAAGCTCTCCGAAGCCGTCATGCGCACCAAGGTGCTGCGGGCCGAAGAGGGCATCGCGCAGGTCGCCGCCGCGTCGAAGCTCGCCGAGGAGAAGGCCGCCCGCAAGGCCGCCAACCCCAAGGCTGCCGCTCCGGCCGCTGCTGCACCGGCCGCTGCCGCTGCTCCGACCGCCGCCGTCAAGGCTGCGCCGGCTGCGAAGCCCGCTGCCAAGACCGAGGCCGGCGAGTAGTCGACCATGGCCGGCGAAACCGTCATCACCGTGGTGGGCAACCTCACGGCCGATCCTGAACTGCGCTACACGCAGAACGGGCTCGCGGTCGCGAACTTCACGATCGCTTCGACGCCTCGCACCTTCGACCGCGCGTCGAACGACTGGAAGGACGGCGAAGCGCTGTTCCTCCGGGCGTCGGTGTGGCGCGAGTTCGCCGAGCACGTCGCCGGGTCGCTCACGAAGGGCAGCCGCGTCGTCGCGACCGGCCGTCTGCGTCAGCGCTCCTACGAGACGAAAGAGGGCGAGAAGCGCACCTCGATCGAGCTCGAGGTCGACGAGATCGGTCCCTCGCTCCGGTACGCGACCGCCCAGGTGACGCGTGCGTCCAGTGGTGGCGCAGGTGGCGGCGGCGGTGGAGGCAACTTCAACGGCGGCTCGCGTGGCCAGTCGGCCGTCGAAGAGCCCTGGGCAGCCAGCGCGCCTTCGACCGCCTCCTCCAACGGAGGCGGCGGCAACGACGTCTGGAACACCCCCGGCAGCTACGCCGACGACACCCCCTTCTAAACTTCTCTTCTTTCAGAACAGGACAGTAAACCAATGGCTGGAAAGTCAAGCGGCGACCGCCGCAAGCCGCTCCGCGGCGCCAAGGGCGCGAAGAACGCGGCCCCGGCGAAGTCCATCCGCGTCGGAGTCATCGACTACAAAGACGTCGCGACCCTTCGCAAGTTCATCTCGGAGCGTGGAAAGATCCGCGCCCGCCGTATCACGGGAGTCTCCGTCCAGGAGCAGCGCCTCATCGCCCGTGCCGTCAAGAACGCCCGCGAGATGGCACTTCTGCCCTACGCCGGCTCAGGCCGTTAAGGAGCAGCAGCATGTCGAAACTCATTCTCACCCACGAGGTGACCGGTCTCGGTACTCCCGGTGACGTCGTCGAGGTCAAGAACGGCTTCGCCCGTAACTACCTCATCCCCAAGGGCTTCGCCGTGGCATGGAGCCGCGGTGGCGAGAAGCAGGTCGAGCAGATCAAAGCCGCTCGCACCGCTCGCGAGCTCGCAACCGTCGAAGAGGCCCAGCACCTCAAGCAGACGCTCGAGAACGCCGTCGTGAAGCTCACGGTCAAGGCGGGCCAGGGCGGACGCCTGTTCGGTTCGGTGAAGACCTCCGACATCGCCGACGCGGTGGCGGCGGCCGGCATCGGCAGCCTCGACAAGCGCAAGATCGAGATCCCCAACGCCATCAAGGTGACGGGCAACCACGAGGCCACCGTGCGACTGCGCGACGACCTCTCGGCGACGATCTCGCTCCAGGTGGTCGCTGCCAAGTAGCAGCATTCGAGAAGGGGTGTCGCGGGCCGAAAGGCTCGGACACCCCTTTTCCATGCCCGAATTCTCCCCATCTCTATGCACAGGAACACACCGGTTCGCTAACCCTCAAGCGGGAGTCGAAGGAAGTGTGGGTGTGGACGGTGTGGAAACTGGAAAGCCCAGGTCAGAGCGGCTTTTAAACGACCGGTCTCCAGGTTGTCCACACCTGAGTGCACAGGTAGTGCACATGGCGCCCGGCGTTTCGCGCAGATGTTCCACAGAGTTATCCACAGGCCGTGTTGATCCGCACCGAACCCGTTCCTAGTCTTGGGCAGCGCCCCACGGAACGACGATGTCGGTGGCTCGGCGTAGGAAAAGAACACAGTCACGGCCGCCTCGCGCGGCGGAAGCGGAGCAGCAGTGTCGATCGCCCATCTCGGTCTCGCCGGAGAAGAGCGCCAGGGCGCACCGCGTGCGGGAGAGCGCACCCCTCCGCACGACCTGCTCGCCGAGCAGAGCGCGCTGGGCGGCATGCTCCTGTCGAAGGACGCCGTGGCCGACGTGGTCGAGGTGATGCGGGCGGTCGACTTCTACATCCCGAAGCACGAGGTGATCTTCGAGGCCATCCTCAACCTGTACTCGCACGGAGAGCCGACCGACGTCATCGCGGTGACCGACGAGCTCACCAAGACCGGAGAGCTCACCCGCGCCGGTGGGGCCGACTACCTGCACACCCTCACGAGCCTCGTGCCCACGGCGGCGAACGCCGGGTACTACGCCCAGATCGTGAGCGAGAAGGCTGTGCTGCGCCGACTCGTCGAGGCGGGCACCCGCATCGTGCAGATGGGGTACGCCAGCGAAGGCGAGGTGACCGACCTGGTCAACAACGCCCAGGCCGAGGTGTACGCGGTCAACGGCGGCGTCGAGGCCGAAGACTACGTGCCTCTCACCGTCGCCGTCACCGCGGCGATCGACGAGATCGAGGCGGCCGCGGGCAAAGACGGGTCGATGACGGGCGTGCCCACGGGCTTCGCCGACCTCGACAACCTCACCAACGGCTTCCACCCGGGGCAGATGATCATCGTGGCCGCGCGTCCGGCGCTCGGTAAGTCGACGTTGGCGCTCGACTTCTGCCGCGCGGCGTCGATCAAGAACGACATGCCGTCGATCTTCTTCTCGCTCGAGATGGGGCGCTCGGAGATCGCGATGCGCCTGCTCTCGGCCGAGGCATCCGTACCGCTGCAGAGCATGCGCAAGGGCCGCATCGAGGGCCGCGACTGGACGACGCTGGCCTCCACCCGCGGCCGCATCAACGACGCGCCCTTCTACATCGACGACAGCCCGAACATGACCCTGGTCGAGATCCGTGCGAAGTGCCGTCGCCTGAAGCAGAAGGTGGGCCTGAAGCTCGTGGTCATCGACTACCTGCAGCTGATGACGAGCGGCAAGAAGGTGGAGAGCCGCCAGCAGGAGGTGTCGGAGTTCTCGCGAGCGCTGAAGCTCATGGCGAAGGAACTGCAGGTGCCGGTGATCGCCCTCTCGCAGCTGAACCGTGGCCCCGAGCAGCGGGCCGACAAGAAGCCGGCCATCAGCGACCTGCGCGAATCCGGTTCGCTCGAGCAGGATGCCGACATGGTCATCCTGCTGCACCGCGAGGGCGCCTACGAGAAAGACAACCCACGGGCGGGCGAGGCCGACTTCATCGTGGCCAAGCACCGCAACGGGCCCACGGCCACCATCACCGTGGGCTTCCACGGCCACTTCTCCCGCTTCGCGGACATGCCCCCCGCCTGATCGGCGTGGGCCGGGCCGCTCAGGGGGCCGTGACCGCCGCGCGGTAGACGTCGGCGACGCGGGCCAGGAAATCCGAGACCACCGTTCGCTCGGCCTCGCTGAGGTCGTCGACGATGCCCGCGATGCCGTGGATGATCGGCAGCAGCTCCTGCACCGTGCGGTCGACCGACGAGCGCGCGGGCACCACCACGATCTTGCGGCGGTCGTGCTCGTGCGGATGCCGCTCGGCGTGCCCGAGGGCGACCAGACGGTCGACCACGAGGGTCGAGGCCGCGGTGGTGACCTTCAAGCGCGTGGCGAGCTCGCTCGGCGTGAGCGGGCCCTCCTGGATGAGGTGCTCCATCGCCGTGAGGTCGGTCTGGTTCACGGTCAGCACCGAACCGAGGCGTCGCTCGAAGGCGCGCGAGAGGGCGTCGACGTCGCGCAGCTGCTGGGAGATCTGCGACACCATCGGCATGCCGCTCTCGGCCAGGTCGTCGCGCGACCACGGTGCCGTGCTCTCCGGGTTGCGGCCGTCTGTCATGAATGACATGCTAATCCCATAGGTAGCTAAGTTGCTTAGCGAATAGCCCCGCCACGCCGATTCCTAGGAGAGAGAGCATGCGAACAGTCGCGCGATTCGTCAGCGGACGAGGCACCGCCTGGGTGACTCTCGCCCTCACCGCCGTGGCGGTGACCCTGCTGTTCGCCCTGCTCCCGCAGAGCGAGAGCGACGCCTTCCCGCCCTCCGGGCTCCCCGACTCGAGCGAGTCGGCCCGGGTCTCGGCGCTCCTCGAGCAGTTCCCGGATGCCGACACCACCGCGGCGATCGTTGTCTACACGCGGGCCGGCGACGCCCTCACCCAGGCCGACCGCGAGGCTGTCACGGCAGCGGCGACGCGCCTCGCCGCAGACTCGCTCGCGCCCCAGGCGGTAGTGCCGCAGTTCAGCGACGACGGCACCGCCGCCCTCGTGGCCGTTCCGCTGGCGGCCGACCCCGACGGCGACGTCGGAGAACGGGCCGACGGACTGCGGGCCGAGGCGGGCGCCGACCTGCCCGACGGCCTCACGGCCCTGCTCAGCGGCCCGGTCGGCTTCCAGGCCGACATCTCCAACGCCTTCGCGGGAGCCGATTTCCGGCTGCTGCTGGTGACCGTGATCGTGGTCGCCATCCTGCTCATCGTCACCTACCGCTCCCCCGTGCTCTGGATCGTGCCGCTCGCCGTGGTGGGGCTCGCCGACGGCCTCGCGCGGGTGGTGATGACCAGCCTGGCCGAGCCGCTCGGCATCACCATCGACGCCTCGATCGGCGGCATCCTGTCGGTGCTGGTGTTCGGCGCCGGCACGAACTACGCACTCCTGCTGGTGGCCCGCTACCGCGAGGAGCTCACCCACGAGCCCGACCGCCACACCGCCATGCTCACGGCGTGGCGGAGCGCCGGGCCCGCCATCGCGGCCAGCGGCGGAACCGTGGCGCTGAGCCTGCTCACCCTGCTGCTGGCCGAGCTGGGCGGCAACCGCGCCCTGGGCTTGGCCTGCGCGGTGGGCGTGGTGGTCGCCATCCTGTTCGCCCTTCTGGTGCTGCCGGCAGCGCTCGTGGTGTGCGGTCGCGGGCTGTTCTGGCCGTTCGTGCCGCGGGCCGCCGGGCGAACGGATGCGGTCGCCGGGGGCGACCGTGCGCATCCCCACGCCTCGCCTCGCGCCGGCTTCTGGATGCGGCTCGGCCGCGGCGTCGCAAAACGACCGATGTCGGTCGCCCTCGTGGCCGTGCTGGGCATCGGCGTGCTGTCGCTCGGCCTGATCGGCGTGAAGGTGGGTCTCTCGCAGACCGACCAGCTCGTCGGCGAGCCCGACTCGGTGAAGGCCCAGTCGGTGATCGACGAGTCGTTCTCGGCGGGCTTGACCGCCCAGACGATCGTGCTCACCCCGGATGCGGTGACGTCCGACGCGGTGAGCCTCGCCGAGACCGTGCCCGGCGTCGAGGCGGTGCGGCCGGGCGAGAGCGCCGCCGGCGTCACCCGCCTCGACGTGACCCTCGCCGCCGAGCCGGAGAGCGACGGCGCCTTCGACACCGTGACGTCGCTCCGGGCCGCGTACGCCGATGCCGGAGGCGAGCTCGCCGACAGCCTGGTGGGCGGCAACGATGCCACGGCGCTCGACACGAACACGGCCGCGGCCGCGGATCAGGCCCTGATCATCCCGCTCATCCTCGCGATCGTGTTCGTCATCCTGGCGATGCTGCTGCGGTCGCTGGTGGCTCCGGTGCTGTTGATCGCGAGCGTGCTGGCCACCTTCTTCGCGAGCCTCGGCGCGTCGAACGTGCTGTTCCAGAACCTGCTGGGGTTCCCGGCCTTCGACTCGAACGTGGTGCTCTTCGCGTTCTTGTTCCTGGTGGCGCTCGGCGTCGACTACAACATCTTCCTCACCACCCGCGCCCGGGAGGAGGCCGCTCGGCACGGCACCCGGGAAGGAATGGTGCGCGCCCTCAGCTCCACCGGTGGCGTGATCACCAGTGCGGGCATCCTGCTGGCGGCGGTGTTCGCGGTGCTCGGGGTGCTGCCGGTGGTGGCGCTGACGCAGATCGGAGTGATCGTGTGCATCGGCGTGCTGTTGGACACTCTGGTGGTGCGCACCGTGCTCGTGCCCGCTCTCGTCTTCCTCACCGGCGACCGCTTCTGGTGGCCGTCGAACCCGGCACGACGGGCACTCAGCCGGGGCGCAATAAACTAGAGGCACATCTCCACCCGAATCGAGGCCCACGCCAGTGACCGATCCCCGCCGCAGCATCGCGCGGTCGCCCTACTGGGGTGTGCCGGTGGCGCGCGCCGTGCCGTTCATCGTGACGGCGCTGGTGATCACCTTCTCCTCGAACCACTCCGCCCAGGTGGGGTTGTTCGCCTACGGGGTGTTCGCCATCGTCTCCGGCCTGATCCTGGCCGTGCTGTCGTGGCGCACCGTCACCGATCGGGCCACTCGTGTGGTGTTCCTGGTGCACGGCATCTCGGGCGTGGTCTTCGGGGCCTTGGCGCTCGGGTTCAACGACGGCGGTCTGGGCTTCCTGCTCTTCTGCGCCACCATGAACTCCGCGATCGGCGGGTTCCTCGAGCTCTACGCGGGCCTGAAGGCGGGCAAGAACCCGGCCGGCCGCGACTGGGCCGTGGTGGGTGCGCTCACCGTGGCGTTCGCCCTGGTGCTGATCTTCTTCCCCACCGACCCGGTGTTCGCGGTCGGGATGCTCGGGGCGTACTGCGCCGTCGTGGGTCTCTTCCTCGTGATCGGTGGGCTGTCGCTGCGCTGGGGATCCGGCGCACCCGTGACGGCAACCGGGCCTGAACCCACCAGAAGGACATCGTGAACCAACCTACGAGGCGCGACCGGCTGAAGCCGGTCGAACTGATCGTGCTCTCCGCCGTGCTCTCCGTGTTCGTGGGGCTGGTGGTGCTGATGGCGACGCGCGAGTTCCTCCTCGCGGGGGTCTTCTTCGGCATCGCCTTCATCGTCACGCTGGTGGTGATGGCGATGTTCTCGCTCTCCATCAAGCCGAACGACCGCGAGCAGCACGAGATCGACGGCGACGACCAGGGGCCGGCCGGCCACTGACCGTGGCCGGGCCTACTCGGCCGGGGTGACGATGTGGTCGACCAGCCGTGACGCCAGGCCCGTGTACCCGGCGGGCGTGAGCGCGATCAGCCGCTCCTTGGCGGCCTCGCCGATGTCGAGGCCGCGCACGAACTCGATTAATTCGGCCTGGCCGATGCGGCGGCCGCGGGTGAGCTCCTTCAGCAGCGCGTACGGGTCGCTGATCTGCGAGCGCCCGGCCGTGATCTCGGCCCGCACCACGGTCTGGATCGCCTCGCCGAGCACCTCCCAGTTGGCGTCGAGGTCTCGGGCCAGCGCGTCGCTGCTGAGCGCGATCTGACCGAGCCCGCCGAGGATGTTGTCCAGGGCGAGCACCGAGTGGCCGAGCGCCACCCCGATGTTGCGCTGGGCGCTCGAGTCGGTGAGGTCGCGCTGCAGCCGCGAGGTCACCAGGGTCGCCGCGAGCGAGTCGAGCAGCGCGCTGGACAGCTCGAGGTTGGCCTCCGCGTTCTCGAACCGGATGGGGTTCACCTTGTGCGGCATGGTCGAGGAACCGGTGGCACCGGCCACCGGGATCTGGGTGAAGTAGCCGATGGAGATGTAGGTCCAGACATCCGTGCAGAAGTTGTGCAGGATGCGGTTCGCGTGGCTGATGCGCGAGTAGAGCTCGGCCTGCCAGTCGTGCGACTCGATCTGGGTGGTGAGGGGGTTGAACTCCAGGCCCAGCGAGCCCACGAACTCCGCGGCCACGGCCTGCCAGTCGGTGCCGGGATCGGCCACCAGGTCGGCCGCGAACGTGCCGGTGGCGCCACTGAACTTGCCGAGGTACTCGGTGCCCTCGATCTGCGCCTTCACCCGCTCGAGCCGGTGCACGGTGACGGCCAGCTCCTTGCCCATGGTGGTGGGCGTGGCCGGCTGGCCGTGGGTGTGGGCGAGCATCGGTTCGTCGCGGTAGAGCACCGCCTGGCGGCGCAGCTCCTCGATCACGCGGGTGAAGGCCGGCAGCCACACCTCGGTGACGGCCGAGCGGATGGTGAGGGCGTAGGAGAGGTTGTTGATGTCCTCGCTGGTGCAGCCGAAGTGCGTGAGCTCGGCGACGTCGGAGAGCTCGAGCTCGGCGAGCTTCTCGCGCACGTAGTACTCCACGGCCTTCACGTCGTGCCGGGTGGTGGCCTCGAGCTCGGCGATGCGATCGATGTCGGGCTGGCCGAACTGGGCGACGACGTCGCGGAGCTTCCGGGCGAGCTCGGGCCCGAGCGGGGTGGAGCCGAACATCGAGTGGTCGGTGAGGTGCAGCAGCCAGTCGATCTCCACGCGCACCCGGGCGCGGTTGAGGCCGGCCTCGGAGAGGTGCTCTCCGAGCGCGGTGACCGCGGGGCGGTAGCGGCCGTCGAGGGGGCTGATCGGCTGGGGAGGCAGGGAGGGCATGGCAGAACCGGGGCTTTCTTCGGGAGTAGGAGGCGTCAGGGGACGACGGGCTGGGCGGGGGCGGGCGGCCGGAAGGCGGGTTCCAGCTGGCGGAACAGCGCGCGCGAGGCGTGCTCGATCATGGCCAGCACCGAATCGAAGGTGGCGGCGTCGGAGTAGTAGGGGTCGGGAACGTCGGAGTGACCGGCGTAGTCGGAGTCGAAGCCGAGCAGCAGGCGCACCTTCTGCCGGTCGTCGTCGTTGCGGGCCCACGAGCGCAGCACCCGTTCGTGACTGCGGTCCAGCGCCACCACGAGGTCGAGGGAGTCGAACCACTCGGCGTCGAACTGCCGGGCGCGGTGGGCGCGGCCGTCGTAGCCTTTTGCCGCGAGCGAGGCGACGGTGCGCGGGTCGGCCTGTTCGCCGACGTGCCACTCCCCCGTGCCCGCCGAGGTGACGATCACGCGCTCGCCGAGCCCCGACTTCTCAACCAGGTCGCGCAGCACGATCTCGGCCATGGGTGACCGGCAGATGTTGCCGGTGCACACCACGCAGATGCGGAACGCCTGATCCTCAGGATCGTCGGAGTCGCGCATGACCCTATTCTCGCATCAGCGGTCGCGGCGGCCCGCGAGGGGCCGGAGGATCGCGCCGATGATGGCCGAGAGGATGGCGAGCACCAGCGCTCCCAGCACCGCCCACCAGAAGCTCTCCACCACGAGCCCGAAGCCGAACAGCTGCGAGACCCACTCCGCCAGGAGCAGCAGGAGCGCGTTCACGATGAGCGAGATGAGTCCGAGCGTGAGGATGTAGAGCGGGAAGGCCACGACCCGGATGACGCTGCCGATGATGCCGTTCACCACACCGAAGATGAGGGCGACGAACAGGTAGGTGAGCACCGTGGAGACGGCACCGTCGTCGTTGCCGAACGCATCGACCTTCACCCCCGCCACGATCAGGGTGGTGAGCCACAGGGCGATCGCGTTCGCGATCAGGGAGACCAGGAATCTGCGCATGACCCCCACTATCCCAGACCTCCCGGTTTCGCGGATAGGGCCGGAGGGGTGCAGAGTCGAGTCATGGTGAACCTGCCCTGGCTGCCGGAGTACCCGGTTCTGACCGAGCGTCTGGCCCTCCGTCCGCACCGGCAGAGCGACCTCGACGACCTGCTGCGCTACCACTGCGACCCGGAGGTGGTGCGCTACATCCCCTGGCCCGTGCGCACACGCGAGCAGACGGTCACGGCCCTCGACTCGCGCACCCGGCAGACCAGTGTCACCGAGCCCGGTCAGTGGCTGGTGCTCGCCATCCAGCTGCGCGACGACTCAGGTCTCGCCGAGGGCGGCCGGGTGATCG
Organism: Herbiconiux liangxiaofengii; assembly: GCF_041927335.1. NCBI lineage: Bacteria > Bacillati > Actinomycetota > Actinomycetes > Micrococcales > Microbacteriaceae > Herbiconiux > Herbiconiux liangxiaofengii. The sequence goes on from NZ_JBHFHD010000015.1 coordinate 93,652, forward strand.
GCGAGGTGCTGCTGAAGTTCGACAGCGAACCGGATGCGCGGGGCGAGCTCGGCTACGCGATCGCCCGTGACGCGGAGGGTCGGGGATACGCCACCGAGGCCGCGCGGGCCGTGCTCGACCTGGCCTTCACCGACTTCGGACTGCACCGCGTGATCGCCCGGCTCGACGCCCGGAACGGTGCATCCGCTGCTCTGCTGGAGCGTCTGGGCCTGCGCCGGGAGGCTCATCACCTCGAGGACGAGTACTTCAAGGGCGAGTGGACCGACACCCTCGTGTACGCCGTTCTGAAGCACGAGTATCGCGCGGAGCATATTCCCGAGTCGTGATGCGGCCGAGAACTACACTGGACGGATGACCTCCGGCCCCGAGATCACCCCTGCCGTGCCCGTGCGCATGCGTCCGGAGATCCTCGCGCTGCCGGCCTATCGCCAGGGCAAGGCGGCGCCCACCGGGTTCAAGCTCTCCTCGAACGAGAATCCGTTCGACCCCCTGCCCGGCGTGCTCGACGCGGTCGACGCCGTCACGCGCCGGATGCACCGCTACCCGAACGCGGCGGCGCCGGAGATCACCGCGCGCCTCGCCGACGAGTGGGGCGTGGCGGAGGACGAGGTGATCGTCGCCGCCGGGTCGGTGGCCCTGCTGATGCAGTTCACGATGGCCGCCGCCGGTCACGGCGACGAGGTGGTCTTCTCCTGGCGCTCGTTCGAGGTGTACCCGTGGATGACGGTGCTGCCGGGCGCCACGGCCGTTCCCGTGCCGGCCACGGCAGACCACCGCCACGACCTCGACGCCATGGCCGCGGCGATCACCGATCGCACCAGACTCGTGCTCGTCTGCACGCCGAACAACCCCACCTCCACCATCGTGACGAAGGAGGAGTTCGCCGCCTTCATGGCGACGGTGCCGAGCGACGTGCTCGTCATCCTCGACGAGGCCTATGCCGAGTTCGTCACCGACCCGTCGGCGGTGAACGGCCGTGAGCTGGTGGGGCGCTACCCCAACCTCGTCGTCCTGCGCACGTTCTCCAAGGCCTACGGCCTGGCCGGGCTGCGCATCGGGTACGGCGTCGGGCCGGCCGCCGTGCTCGCGCCCGCGCGCACCACCATCGTGCCGCTCAGCCTCACCGACCACGCCCAGGTGGCCGCCCTCGCCTCGCTCGACCGCAGCGACGAGCTGCGGAAGCGGGTGGCGCATCTCGCCGCCCGGCGCGACGCCCTCTACGAATCGCTCCTGGAGCAGGGCTGGACGGGCATCCCGAAGCCGCACGGCAACTTCGTCTGGCTGCCGGTGGGCGAGCGCACCCCCGAGGCGCTCGAGATCTTCCAGCGGCACGGCATCATCGCCCGCGGCTACCTGCCCGACGGCGTGCGAGTGACCATCGGCGAGGAGGAATCCGTGCAGGATGTCCTCGACGCCTCCGAAGAGATTGCGAGAATGCTCGGATGACCGGCTCCATCGACCCCTCGGCCGTGCAGTTCCTCTCGGTCGAGGGCGCCTACGCCCCCACGGAGTCGGCCGAGGAGTACGCCCCGTACCTCGACCGGCTCACGAGCGATGACCTGCGGCGCTTCTACCGCAGCATGGTGACGGTGCGCCGCTTCGATGCCGAGGCCACCAACCTGCAGCGCCAGGGCCAGATGGCGCTCTGGCCGCCGAGCCACGGCCAGGAGGGCGCCCAGGTGGGTTCGGCGTACGCCGCCAGGCCGCACGACCACATCTTCCCGAGCTACCGCGAGCACGCCGTCGCCCTCGTGCGCGGGGTCGATCTGGTGGGCATCGTGGAGCTGATGCGCGGCAACACGCACGGCGGCTGGGATGTCACCGACCCCACGAACGGCAACTTCCACGGGTACTGCCTGGTGATCGGTTCGCACTCCCTGCACGCCACCGGCTACGCCATGGGCCTGCAGCGCGACGGTCTGGTGGGCACCGGCGACCCGTCGGTCGACAGTGCCGTGCTCTGCTACTTCGGCGACGGCTCGACGTCGCAGGGAGACGTGAGCGAGGCCTTCGTGTTCTCGGCGTCGAGCCAGACCCCGAACGTCTTCTTCCTGCAGAACAACCAGTGGGCCATCTCGGTGCCGGTGAGCGTGCAGTCGCGCGTGCCGCTGTACCTGCGCTCGCGCGGCTTCGGCATCCCGAGCGTGCAGATCGACGGCAACGACGTGCTCGCCAGCTACGCCGTGACCGCGAAGGCGCTCGACGACGCCCGGGCCGGGGGTGGCCCGCAGTTCATCGAGGCGCTCACGTACCGCATCGGCGCCCACACCACCTCCGACGACCCCAGCAAGTACCGCGAAGACGCGGAGCGGGAGTTCTGGGTGAAGCGCGACCCGATCGTGCGGTTCGAGAAGCATCTGCGCAGCCTCGGGGAGGGCGACGACTTCTTCGAGCAGACCCGCGTCGAGGCCGAGGACTTCGCCGCCGACGTGCGCCGCCGCACCCTCGTGCTCGAAGGGCCGCCGCTCGGCGAGATGTTCGACCACGTGTATTCCGAACCGCATCCCGCGATCACCGAGCAGAAGCTCTGGCTCGAGAGGTACGAGGCGTCGTTCGCCGAGACCGGCGCCGGGCAGGAGGAGCAGGCATGACCACCGTGAACCCGGCCGCACCGGCCGATCTCGACGCTCGCGTCGAGGAACTGCCGATGGCCAGAGCCCTGAACCTCGGACTCCGCCAGGCGCTCGCCGACGACCCCAAGGTGCTGCTGATGGGCGAGGACATCGGCCGCCTCGGCGGCGTCTTCCGCATCACCGAGGGGCTGCAGGCCGAGTTCGGCGCCACGCGCGTGGTCGACACGCCGCTGGCGGAATCGGGCATCATCGGCACGGCCATCGGCCTCGCGATGCGCGGCTACCGGCCGGTCTGCGAGATCCAGTTCGACGGCTTCATCTACCCCGGCTTCGACCAGATCACCAGCCAGCTCGCGAAGCTCACGAACCGCAGCGGCGGTGCCCTCTCGATGCCCGTGGTCATCCGGGTGCCCTACGGCGGACACATCGGGGCCATCGAACACCACCAGGAGAGCCCGGAGGCGTACTTCGCGCACACGGCGGGACTGCGCGTGGTGAGCCCGTCGACTCCGAACGACGCCTACTGGATGATCCAGGAGGCCATCCGCTCGAACGACCCCGTGATGTTCTTCGAGCCCAAGAGCCGTTACTGGCCGAAGGGCCCGGTGGACTTCACCGGCAGCGCGGCGCCCCTGCACGCCAGTCGCGTGGTGCGCACCGGAACCGACGTGACGCTGCTCGGCCACGGCGCCATGGTGAGCGTGCTGATGGCCGCCGCCGAACTCGCCCAGGGCGAGGGGGTGAGCGTGGAGGTGATCGACCTGCGGTCGCTCAGCCCCGTCGACTACGGCCCCATCGTCGACTCCGTCACCAAGACGGGCCGGCTCGTGGTGGCGCAGGAGGCCTCCGGCTTCGTCAGCGTCGGCTCCGAGATCGCGGCCACGGTGGCCGAGCGCACCTTCTACTCGTTGCAGGCCCCGGTGCTCCGGGTGTCGGGCTTCGACGTCCCCTTCCCCCCCGCCAAGCTCGAGACCGTCTTCCTGCCCGACGCCGACCGCGTCCTGGAAGCCGTCGACCGCGTGATGGCCTACTAGGCCCCGCGCCAGGCACCACAGGAGAATCCATGTCGTCGCACTTCAACCTCCCCGACGTCGGCGAGGGCCTGACCGAGGCGGAGATCGTCTCGTGGAAGGTCGCTCCCGGCGACACCATCCAGGTGAACCAGGTCATCGTCGAGATCGAGACCGCCAAGTCGCTCGTCGAGCTGCCGTCGCCCTTCGCGGGAACGGTCGAGGGCATCCTCGTGGCGGAGGGCGACACCGTCGAGGTGGGCACCCCGATCATCTCGGTGTCCAGCGGCCAGGTGTCCGGCACAGGTGCGCCCGCCGCCGGCGCTCCGGCTCCCACGACCCCGGTCGCGGCACCCATCCCCGTGGTGCCCGCCGCCGACCTGAGCGAGACCGAGTCGCTCGTGGCCACGGCGCAGAAGACCGCCACCGAGGAGAAGCCGGGCTCGGTGCTCGTGGGCTACGGCATCAAGGGCAGCGTGGCGAGCCGCCGCGGCTCCCGGCGCAGCACCCAGGCCATCCCCGCCATCGGGGAGAGCCCGGATGCGAAGACCCCGGCCACCCGGCCCGCCCGCGCGCAGCAGCCCATCCCCGGTCTGCCGGTGATCGCGAAGCCGCCCATCCGCAAGCTCGCCAAAGACCTGGGCGTCGATCTCAACGAGGTCACCCCCACCGGTCTGATCGGCGACGTCACGCGCGAGGACGTCATCCGGCACGCCGACCAGGCGAAGGTGTTCCACAACATCGAGACCCCGCAGTGGGCCCCCGATCGCGAGGAGCGCATCCCGGTGAAGGGCATGCGCAAGCAGATCGCCAAGGCGATGGTGGCGAGTGCGTTCACGGCACCGCACGTGAGCCTGTTCGTCGACGTCGACGCCACCCGCACGATGGACTACGTGAAGCGGCTGAAGGCGTCCCCCGACTTCGTGGGCGTGAAGATCTCCCCGCTGCTCATCATGGCGAAGGCCATCATCTGGGCCGTTCAGCGCAACCCCATGGTCAACTCGGCCTTCACCGAGAAGGAGATCATCGTGCGCAACTACGTGAACCTCGGCATCGCCGCGGCCACTCCGCGCGGCCTCCTCGTGCCGAACGTGAAAGACGCCCACGACATGTCGATGCGCCGGCTCGCCGAATCGCTCGAGCAGCTCACCATCACGGCCCGCGAGGGCCGCACCTCACCCGCCGACATGGCCGACGGCACCATCACCATCACCAACATCGGTGTGTTCGGGATGGACACGGGCACCCCGATCCTCAACCCGGGCGAGGTCGCCATCGTCGCCCTCGGCACCATCAAGCAGCGCCCCTGGGTGGTCGACGGCGAGGTGCGGCCGCGCTACGTCACCACCGTCGGCGCGAGCTTCGACCATCGGGTGGTCGACGGCGACGTGGCGAGCCGGTTCGTGGCCGACGTCGCCTCGATCCTCGAGGAGCCTGCGCTTCTCCTGGACTGATTTGGTATTGAAAATCATTATCAATAGACTCGGGGCGTGAAGAGAAAACTGCAGCTCGCCCCTGTCCTCGCCTCCGGCGTCGTGCTCGCCCTCGGTCTGGCCGGTTGCTCCTCAGGCAGCACGGCCGCCGACTCGGCCGGTTCCAGCTCGGCCGCATCCGACGGCATCAGCATCGTCGCCTCCACGAACGTGTACGGCAGCATCGCCGAGGCCGTCGCGGGTGACGCGGCCACCATCACGTCGATCATCGACGACCCCGACAAAGACCCGCACGAGTACCAGGCCGACGGGCAGAACCAGCTCTCGCTCTCGAAGGCCCAGATCGTGATCGAGAACGGCGGCGGCTACGACGACTTCATCGACACCATGCTCTCCGCAGCCGACAACCCGGATGCCGCCGTGCTCAACGTGGCCGAGATCTCCGGGTACGACCAGGAGCCGGCCGAGGGCGAGTTCAACGAGCACCTCTGGTACGACTTCCCCACGGTGAGCAAACTGGTCGACCAGCTCGTGACCGAGCTGTCCGCGCTCGACGCGGGCGACGCATCCGTGTTCGAGAAGAACGGCGAGAGCTTCAAGGCCAAGCTGTCCGACCTCGAGAGCTCGGAGGCGGCCATCTCCTCGGCCCACGCCGGAGCGGGTGTGGCCATCACCGAACCCGTGCCGCTCTACCTGCTCGACGCCGCGGGCCTGAAGAACCTCACCCCGGACGAGTTCAGCGAGGCGATCGAGGAGGACACCGACGTGCCGCCCACGGTGCTGCAGGACACTCTGGCGCTGTTCGACGACAAGTCGGTGAAGGTTCTGGTGTACAACGAGCAGACCGAGGGCCCGCAGACCGAGGCGGTGCTCGACGCGGCGAAGAAGAACGACATCCCGGTGGTGCCCGTCACCGAGACCCTGCCCGACGGCGACGACTACATCGGCTGGATGACCGCCAACCTCGACGCGGTCTCGGCTGCGCTCGGAAATTGACGGTTCTGGGCCGCGTTAGGGTGTGAACGTGACCGATCCGGTGCTGACGCTGCGTGATGCGGCCCTCTCTTTCGGGCCGCGCACGCTGTGGTCGGGCCTCGACCTCGACGTGCAGGCCGGCGAGTTCATCGCCGTGCTGGGGTCGAACGGCTCCGGCAAGTCGAGCCTGCTGAAGGTCATCCTCGGACAGCAGCGACTCTCCTCCGGCACGGTCTCCTTCCTGGGTTCGCCCGGCCGTCGGGGCGACCGCCGCATCGGCTACGTCCCCCAGCAGAAGCTCGCCGACGACGGCACTCCCCTGCGCGCCCGCGACCTCGTGGGGCTCGGGCTGTCGGGTCACCGCTGGGGCGTTCCCCTGCCCTCGGCCCGGCGCCGGCGCGAGGTCGACGAGCTGCTCGCGGCCGTCGGCGCCACCGAGTACGCCGGCGTCGGGGTCTCGACCCTCTCCGGCGGCGAGCAGCAGCGGGTGCGCATCGGCCAGGCCCTCGCCGGCGGCCCGCGCCTGCTGCTCTGCGACGAGCCGCTGCTCTCGCTCGACCTCACCCATCAGCGGGCGGTCAGCGAGCTGATCGACCAGCAGCGGCGCGAACGCGACTTCGGGGTGCTGTTCGTGACCCACGACATCAATCCGATCCTCGACATGGTCGACCGGGTGCTCTACATCGCCGGCGGCGGCTTCCGCATCGGCACCCCCGACGAGGTGCTGCGCTCCGAGGTGCTGAGCGAGCTCTACGGGTCGCAGGTCGACGTCATCCGCACCCAGGGTCGCGTGATCGTGGTGGGCACTCCCGACGGTGCGCACGGGCACCCCGACGACCAGCTCGCCCACCACGACGAGCACCCGCATCCCTCCCCCGGGGCCGGACTGCCGGGAGCGTCGTCGTGAGCGGCGATCTGTGGGGCGAGATCTTCAACTTCGCCAACTACGGCGAGCTCGTGGTGCTGCTGCGCAACTCGATCATCGCGGGTGCCGTGCTGGGCGTCGTGGGCGGGCTGATCGGCGTGTTCGTGATGTCGCGCGACATGGCGTTCGCGGTGCACGGCATCAGCGAGCTGTCGTTCGCGGGGGCCGCGGCGGGGCTGTTGCTGGGCATCGGTGTGGTGGAGGGTTCCATCATCGGCTCGCTGGTGGCCTCGCTGATCATCGGACTGCTGGGCTCGCGGGCGCGTGACCGCAACTCCATCATCGCCGTGCTGATGCCGTTCGGCCTGGGGTTGGGCATCCTGTGCCTGTCGTTGTACCCGGGCAGATCGGCGAACAAGTTCGGCCTGCTCACCGGCCAGATCGTGGCCGTCGACGACCCGAGGCTGAACTCGCTGATCGCCATCTCGATCGTGGTGGTGGTGGGCCTGATGCTCATCTGGCGGCCGCTCACCTTCGCCAGCGTCGACGCCGACGTGGCCTCGGCCCGCGGGGTGCCCGTGCGCGGCCTCTCGATCGCGTTCATGCTGCTGCTCGGTCTGGCCGTGGCGGTGTCGGTGCAGATCGTGGGATCGCTGCTGGTGCTGTCCATCCTCGTCACACCGGCCGCGGCCGCTCTGCGGCTGTCGTCGTCGCCCGTGGTGGTGCCGTTGCTGAGCACCCTGTTCGCCGTGCTGTCGCTCGTGGGCGGCATCATGCTCGCGCTCGGCGCATCCGTGCCGATCAGCCCGTACGTCACCACCATCTCGTTCGCGATCTACGTGGTGTGCCGGGCCGTCTCGTGGGGCAGGGCGCGACGGGGGCACTCGGGCCGGGCGGTGACGGCGTGAACGTGGTGAACACCGCCGGAGTTCAGGATGCGCGGCTAATCTGGGGTGTGGGAAAGGCGGTGCGGTCGTGAAGCGGAACACCTGGCAACGTGAGGCGGTGCGCGGTGCGCTCGACACGCAGATGGGCTTCGTGAGCGCCCAGAGCCTGCACTCGTCGCTGAAGAACTCCGGCTCGCACATCGGGCTCGCCACCGTGTACCGCGCCCTGGCCGATCTCGCCCAGGAGGGCGAAGCCGACTCGCTGCAGTCGCCGGACGGCGAGTCGCTCTACCGCGCCTGCTCCCTGGCGCACCACCACCACCTGATCTGCCGCAGCTGCGGCCTCACGGTGGAGATCGAGGCCGACGAGGTGGAGTCCTGGGCGCAGAAGACGGCGACCCTGCACGGCTTCAGCCGCCCCGAGCACGTCGTCGACATCTTCGGCTTCTGCTCGGCCTGCGTGCCCACCCCCTGACCCGAAGGTTGTTCCGGGGGCCGGAGTGGTCTAAGGTAGTCAGGTTGGGTGGAATCCTCCGCCCATTGTGGGTCGCGCGCAGTCCGAGAGAACGATGCACGGCTCGCCGACAAGTCATCTTGGGTGAAGCACTCGCTTCACGGTAACCAACGGAGGAAACAATGGCAGCAGTGTGCCAGGTGACTGGAGCCGTTCCCGGCTTCGGTCACAACATCTCGCACTCGCACCGGCGCACCAAGCGCCGCTTCGACCCGAACGTGCAGAAGAAGACGTACTACGTCCCCTCGCTCCGTCGCAACGTCACGCTGACGCTGTCGGCTAAGGGCATCAAGGTCATCGATGCCCGTGGCATCGAGGCCGTCGTGAAAGACGTCATGGCTCGGGGGATCAAGCTCTAATGGCTAAGCAGCAGGACGTCCGTCCCATCATCAAGCTCCGCTCGACGGCGGGCACCGGTTACACCTACGTGACCAAGAAGAACCGTCGCAACGACCCCGACCGTCTCGTGCTCAAGAAGTACGACCCCGTCATCCGCAAGCACGTCGACTTCCGAGAGGAGCGGTAACCACATGGCCAAGAAGAGCAAGATCGCCCGCAACGAACAGCGCAAGGTCATCGTGGAGCGGTACGCCGCGAAGCGCCTCGAGCTGAAGAAGGCTCTCGTGAGCCCCACCTCCACCGACGAGGAGCGCGAGGCCGCCCGCCTGGGGCTGCAGAAGCTGCCCCGCAACGCCTCGCCGATCCGCGTGCGCAACCGCGACGCCGTCGACGGCCGCCCCCGCGGTAACCTCTCCAAGTTCGGAATCTCGCGTGTGCGCTTCCGTGACATGGCTCACCGTGGCGAGTTGCCGGGCATTACGAAGTCCAGCTGGTAAATTACCCACGGTCGTACCGACCAACCGCACTGGCCCTGGTGGCCGGGACCGTTCTACGCAAACTGCTACTCCGGTAGCGAAAAGGTCCGAGGAGGACACCTTAAATGGCTGACAAGTCACTCAACAAGACCGAGCTCGTCGCAGCCGTCGCCGCCGCTTCCGGCCAGACGCAGGCTTCCGTCAACGAGGTCCTCGACGCTCTCTTCTCGACGCTGGCCGACTCGGTCGCCTCGGGAACCAAGGTCACCATCCCGGGTTGGCTCGCCGTCGAGCGCACCTCGCGTGCCGCTCGCACCGGCCGCAACCCGCAGACCGGCGCCACCATCGAGATCCCGGCCGGTCACTCGGTCAAGATCTCGGCGGGCTCGAAGCTGAAGGCTGCTGCCAAGTAGTTTGCATTCGGTGGGCCGCACTTTCGGGTGACGGCCATCCGCTCGAAAGGGCGACGACTTCGGTCGTCGCCCTTTTTCGCGTTCCCGGTACGCACGGCCCGGCAGCTGGCACCGGATGCCGGTTGCCCCGCTTTCGACCAAGGCCCAGGCGGGCCCGCGTACAGTAGACGGGTGCTGAGAGTCGTGAGGGTGACCGGCCCCGCCGTGCTGGTGGCGGCCTCGTTCGTCGCACTCCTCGTGGCCCTGGCCGTGGGCGGTGGGGCCGCCCCGCAGCTCCTGGAAGACCCGGGCACCGTGGTGCGCTACGGCCTCCCCATCTCGTCGATGCTCGTGAACCTCGGGGCGGCGGGCATGATCGGCGCCATCGGCCTCGTGCTGTTCGCCATTCCGCCGTCGAGCCCGGCCTGGAACCGATCGCTCGACGTGGCGGCCGGATCGGCCGCCCTCTTCACCGTGGCCGCCGCGCTGACGGCGTTCTTCAACTACCTCAGCGTCACCGCCCGCGCCCTCAGCTTCGACGACACGTTCAGCCAGGGGCTCGGGCAGTTCCTCACCCAGATCGCCCTCGGCCAGGCGTGGTTGCAGACCACGTTGCTCGGCGCCGTGGTGACCGTTCTCTGTTTCGCGGTGCGCAATCACACCGCGCTCGTGCTCGTGGGCCTCGCATCCGTCGTCTGTCTCGTGCCGATGGCCCAGCAGGGTCACGCCGCCGGCACCGACGGCCACGACGTCGCCATCACCGCTCTGGGACTGCACCTCATCTTCGCGGCCGCGTGGCTCGGCGGGCTCGTGGTGATCGCGCTGCTCAGCCGACAGCTCAGCACTCCGGTGCTCGTCGACGTGGTGGCCCGGTATTCCAGCGTCGCGCTGGTGTGTTTCGTGGTGGTGGCCGCGTCGGGCTACGTGAGCGCCGAACTGCGCGTGGGTTCGCTGGACCGGCTGCTCACGCCCTACGGCGTTCTCGTGCTGGTGAAGGTCGGAGCGCTGCTGGCGCTCGGCGTGGTGGGTGCCGTGCACCGCCGGTTCGTGATCGGAAAGCTCGGAAGCACGGAGCGGCGGCGGCACTTCTGGTGGCTGATGGTGGCCGAGCTCGGCTTCATGGGCATCGCCACCGGGTTCGCCGCGGCGCTCGCCCGCACCGCGACCCCGGTTCCCGAGACCGCGCCGGCCGCGCCGACGGCCGCGCAGATCCTCACGGGCGAGCCGCTGCCGCCGGAGCTCACGGTGTCGAACTTCCTCACCCAGTGGAACTTCGACCTCATCTGGGTGCTGGTGTGCGCCTTCGCCGTCTACTTCTACGTGGCCGGCGTGGTGCGGTTGCATCGACGCGGCGACCGGTGGCCCTGGTATCGCACGGTGCTCTGGATCGCGGGCATCCTGCTGCTGTTCTACGTGACCAACGGCGGCCTGAACGTGTACGAGAAGTACCTGTTCAGCGTGCACATGTTCGGCCACATGACCCTGAGCATGATGGTTCCGCTGCTGCTCGTGCCCGCCGCCCCCGTCACCCTGCTGCTGCGCGCCGTGAAGAAGCGCAGCGACGGCAGCCGCGGCATGCGCGAGTGGGTGCTGCTCGCCGTGCACTCCAAGGTGGCCACGGTGATCGCCAATCCGGTGGTGGCCGGGGTGCTCTTCGCCACGAGCCTCGTGACCTTCTACTACACGCCGCTGTTCCGTTGGGCCACCGAGGACCACATCGGGCACGAGTGGATGATCGTGCACTTCCTGATCGTGGGCTACCTGTTCGTGCAGGCGCTGATCGGCGTCGACCCGGTGCCCTACAAGCTGCCGTACCCCTTCCGCCTGCTGCTTCTGCTGGCCACCATGGCGTTCCACGCCTTCTTCGGCCTGGCGCTGATGGAGGGTACCGGGCTGCTGCTCGCCGACTGGTTCGGCGCCACGGGCCGCGACTGGGGGCCGAGTGCCCTGCAGGACCAGCAGAACGGCGGCGGCGTGGCCTGGAGCATCGGTGAGATACCGACGTTCATCCTCGCCCTGGTGGTGGCGGTGCAGTGGAGCCGGGTCGACAAGAAGGAGACCACGCGTCGCGACCGCAACGCCGACCGCACCAACGAGGCCGAGCTCGGCGAGTACAACGCGATGCTCGAGCGCCTGGCCGAGAAGGACGACGCGCGCTGACGCTCAGGTCGTCGTCGCGTCGCGGGCTGTCAGCCGCGGGGTGAGAACTGCACCGAACCGTCGGCCTCGATGGCCAGCGCGAACGTGACGTCGTAGGGGATCGAGCGGTCGATGGTCGACACCGTGCCGTCGAAGAGCGAGCGGATGCTCACCTGCACCCGGGCAGTGCCGGTCGCGTTCGGAACGACCCAGCTGTCCTGCCCGGCGATGATGGTGAGGGCCGGGAAGGCCTCGATCGACCAGGCCGGTTCGGAGTCGATGCGGTCGTCGACCTCGAGGCCGAACGGGCAGCCCGGCGGGTAGAGCAGCGTCTCGGTGGCGCACTCGCGCAGGAAGTCGTGCACCGTGGTCTGCACGTCGTCGAGGAAGGTGGTGGTGGGCTGCACGTCGACCACCGCGCTCACGGCGCTGCCGGTGCTCGTGGCCGCGAGCGAGGTGGGGTACGCCCCGAGGTAGTGCGAGGAGTGGCCGAGCACCGTGAGGCTCGGCACCAGCACGTCATAGCTCCGGCTCGCATGGAAGGCGCCGGGGTCGCCGGCCGAGACCTGCACGGTTCCGGCCGTGAAGGTGCTGGCGTGAGACACGGTCACGGTGGCCCGCGCCGTCGGCGACCGCAGGAACTCCCACTCGGGAAACAGCAGCCAGCTCGTGCCGGTCTGCTGCACGTCGAACTCGGTCTGCCCGTCGATCGACTGGTCGCCGGTGCCCGTGAGCGTGTAGGAGTAGACGATGCGGTGCCGGCCGGGCAGGATCTCGGTGTCGCTCACCTCGGTGATGCGGCTCATGGTGCCGAGCGCATCCGGGGTGACGAGCGCCGCCTCGCCGATGCCGGCCTCGTCGCCGCTGGCCAGTTCGACCCCGGGGGTGGCGAGAACCGCCGGCACGTCGTGCTCGGCGAGGGCGTCGAGGTAGATGCGCACGAAGGTGCTGGCGCTGAACAGTTCGCGGTTCAGGATGCCGACGGCCGAGACGAACGCGGCCACGGTGAGCAGCAGCAGTCCCACCCAGACGATGATGGATCGGTGCAGCCTCTCGTTCTGCTGCACACCCGCCCTGTCCATGTGCACAGTTTAGGCGGGAGCCGGGTCGCCGCCCCGGGCGGCGGTAGATTGGAGGGATGGCACGCCCCACCCTCTCCGCCGAGCAGCAGCGCGTGTTCGAGCTGATCGAGGGCACCCGCAAGCACGTGTTCGTGACCGGGCGGGCCGGTACGGGCAAGTCGACGCTGCTCAACCACCTCTCCTGGAACACGGAGAAGCAGCTCGTCATCTCGGCTCCCACGGGGGTTGCCGCACTCAATGTGGGCGGGCAGACCATCCACTCGCTGTTCCGGCTGCCCATCGGCGTGGTCGCCGACAGCGAGATCGAGCAGAACGCCGAGGTGCGCAAGCTCCTCAACACCATCGACACCCTGGTGATCGACGAGGTCTCGATGGTGAACGCCGATCTGATGGATGCGATGGATCGCAGTCTGCGTCAGGCCCGCAGCCGCAAGGCCGAGCCGTTCGGCGGCGTGCAGGTGGTGCTCTTCGGCGACCCCTACCAGCTGGCACCCGTGCCGGGCGACGGTGAGGAGCGCGCCTACTTCGCCGACCACTACCGCTCGATGTGGTTCTTCGACGCCAAGGTGTGGGAGGAGACCGAGCTCGAGATCGTGGAGCTCACCGAGATCCACCGGCAGCACGACGACGAGTTCAAGTTCATGCTGAACGCCGTGCGCTTCGGCATGGTGACGAAGGAGATCGCCGACGCGCTGAACAGCACGGGCGCACGCTCCCCCGCTCCCGACACGGCCATCACCCTCGCCACCCGCAACGACTCGGTGAACCGCATCAACCAGACGGCGCTCGGTCGGCTGCCGGGCCGGGTGCTCAGTGCGAAGGCCGAGATCAGCGGTGACTTCGGGGGCCGCGCCTATCCCGCCGACCTCAATCTCGAGCTCAAGGTGGGGGCGCAGGTGATGTTCCTGCGCAACGACGCCGAGCAGCGCTGGGTGAACGGCACCGTGGGCACCGTGACCAAGATCGCCTCGACGGTGTGGGTGGAGGTCGACGGCGAGGTGCACGAGGTCGACCCGGTGGCCTGGGAGAAGCACCGCTACTCCTACGCCCCCGAGTCGAAGAAGCTCACCAAGGAGGTGATCGGCGAGTTCACCCAGTTCCCGCTGCGGCTGGCCTGGGCGGTCACCATTCACAAGTCGCAGGGCCAGACCTACGACGAGGCGGTCGTCGACCTCGGCTCCCGCGTGTTCAGCCCCGGGCAGACCTACGTGGCACTCTCACGCCTCACCTCGCTCCAGGGTCTGTATCTCACCCGCCCGCTGCGGCCGAGCGACATCATCGTCGACAGCGCCGTTCAGGCCTTCATGGGTCGTCGGAGAACCCCGGCAGCACCCCTGTAAGGGGGCGGCCCGTGGCCCCTGCGGGAGGGGTCGGTGTCGATAACCTTCTCGAGGAAGAGGGGGTTCCATGGCTACGCTGCTGTACCGCATCGGCCGGTTCGCCGCGCGACGGAGCATCACCGTCATCGTGGGCTGGATCGTGCTGCTCGTCGTGATCGTCGGAGGCGGCCAGCTGCTGAAGGGCACCTTCGCCGCGTCGTTCGAGATTCCGGGCACCGAATCTCAGCAGGCGATCGACATGCTCGACCAGCGTTTTCCGCAGGCAGCGGGTGGATCGGTGCGGGTGATCTACCAGGCGCCCGACGGCACGCCGATCACCGACTTCGAGTCGCAGATCGCCGCCGCCGACGCCGCCCTGCGCGCGGTGCCCACCGTGTCGACCGTGGCGGGGCCCTTCGACGACGGCGTCACAGGCCAGGTCTCGACCACGGGCGAGTACTCCGGCGAGCTGGCCTTCAGCACGGTGCAGCTGTCGGTGGCGAGTTCCGCGCTGACGGAGGCCGACGGCGAGGCGATCAAGGCCGCGGCCGAGACGGCGTCCGCCGACTCGTCGGGCCTCACCGTGGCCTTCTCCGGCCTCACCGACGTGAGCGAATCGGCGGCCGACACCGAGCTGATCGGCCTGGCGGTGGCCTTCGTGGTGCTGCTGATCACCTTCGGCTCGCTGCTGGCGGCGGGCATGCCGCTCATCACCGCGGTGATCGGGGTGGCGATCGCCTACTCGCTGATCGTGCTGTCGACCGGGTTCGCCAGCGTCTCCTCCACCGCTCCCCTGCTGGCGACGATGCTCGGGCTCGCGGTGGGAATCGACTACGCCCTGTTCATCGTCTCCCGCCATCGGGCCCAGGTCATCCGGGGCATGGATCCGAAGGAGTCCGCCGCGGTGGCCACGGCGACCGCTGGCAGCGCCGTGGTCTTCGCCGGTCTCACGGTGGTGATCGCGCTGCTCGGTCTCTCGGTGGTGCAGATCCCGTTCCTCACCGTGATGGGGCTCGGTGCCGCTCTCTCGGTGGTGGTGGCCGTGCTCGTCGCACTCACCCTGCTGCCCGCCATCCTGGGCCTCGTCGGAAGACGGCTGGTGGCCCGGCCGCGCTCGCGAGCCGCCAGGCGTGAGCTCGCCGCGGAGGGCACCCACCGCACGCTCGGTGCGCGATGGGTGACCATCGTCACCGCGAAACCGGTGATCACCGTGGCGGTGGTGGTGATCGGCCTCGTGATCGTGGCGCTGCCGGTCGGCTCCATGCGGCTGACGCTTCCGGATGCGGGCTACAACCCGGAGGGCTCGGTGTCACGCACCGGCTACGACCTGCTGAGTGAGGGCTTCGGCCCCGGCTTCAACGGCCCGCTGCTGGTGACCGCCGACATCTCCTCGACGCTGAAGATCCCCGAGGCACGCACGGCGCTGCAGGACCGGTTCGCCGGGCTGGCGGACGTGGAGTCGGTGAGCCCGGCCATCCCGAATCAGACGGCCGACATGCTGATCGTGTCGATCATCCCCGACTCGGCGCCCGACAGCGAGGCCACGCGGAACCTCGTCACGAGCATCCGTTCGATGGCGCCGGCGTTCAGCGAGGCCAACGGGTTCAGCTACCAGGTGACGGGGCAGACCGCCCTCGGCATCGACGTGTCGGAGCGGCTGGCCGGGGCGCTGGTGCCCTACGGCATCGTGGTGGTGGGGCTGTGCATCGTGCTGCTCACGATCGTGTTCCGCTCGCTCGCGGTGCCCGTGTCGGCCACCATCGGGTACCTGCTGTCGGTCTTCGCGTCGTTCGGCATCGTGACGGCCGTGTTCGAGTGGGGCTGGCTCGCCGACGTGCTCGGGGTGGCCAAGGTGGGGCCGGTGATCAGCTTCTTCCCCATCCTGTTGATGGCCGTGCTGTTCGGCCTGGCCATGGACTACCAGGTGTTCCTGGTGTCGCGGATGCGGGAGGAATTCGTGAAGACCGGCGACCCGCACACCGCGGTGCGGCACGGCTTCATCGGCGCGGCACGGGTGGTGACGGCGGCGGCGCTGATCATGTTCGCGGTGTTCGCCTCGTTCGTGCCCGGCGGCGGAGCCGTGCTGCAGCCGATCGCACTCGGACTGGCCGCGGGTGTGTTCATCGACGCGTTCCTGGTGCGCATGACGTTCATCCCGGCCCTGATGATCCTGCTCGGGCGCTGGGGGTGGGCGCTGCCGGCGGCTCTGGGCCGGGTGCTGCCGAACGTCGACCTCGAGGGCGAGGGGGTGCGCGAGCTGCTCGAAGCCACCGACTGGCGGCCGCTGGATGACGCGGGCCGGCCGTTCGCCGTGGCCGCCTCGGGCGCGGTGGTGGCGGGCGCTCGGGCAGAAGGGTTCGAGCTGAGGGCCGAAGCGGGGTCGCTCGTGGTGGTGACCGGAGCCGCGGAGACGCATCCGGAGGCCGTGGTGGCTGCGTTCGCGGGGCGGCAGCAGCTGCTGGGCGGGTACCTGCGGGTGCTCGATGAGGCCCTGCCGTTTCACGCGGGGGCGTTGCGGCGGAGCTCGGTGCTGGTGCTGCGGGCGTCGGATGCGGGCCGGGCTTCGGTGTCGGGCCGGGCCTCGGATGCCGGCCGGGCTTCGGTGTCGGGCCGCACCGAGGGCGTGCTCGAGCGGCTGCAGCAGGAGCTCGAGCTCGAACTGGGCGGGTTGTGGGGCACCGGAGCCGCCGCCGAGTGGCTCGGTCAGGTCGCCGCAGCCACGGCCAGCGGGGCGCGGCTCGTGGCCGTCGACGCGACGGGCGTGCCGACCGGGCTGCTGCAACGGGCCCTGGCCGTGATCGATCAGGTGCTGCCGCTCGCCACCACCCTCGTGGTCGCCCACCACGGTGCACGGCTGGAGGCCGGAGCCCGGCCGGTTCGCGTGGTGCAGCTCGTTCCGGCCGCGCCCGGGCTGGAGCTCACCGCGCACCTGCCGGCGCGAGAGCTCGTAGCGGTCGGCGCTGAAGAAGACGACGCCGGTGCTCCCGATTCCGATCCGTCCGACCCGAACCCCCGAGAAGAGGTCACCGCATGACGAGCCTGGGCTCCCTCGTGCGCCGGAATGACACCGGCAGCCCGTCACCGATCGGCCGCCGCGTCGCGGTGGTGCTCGCCGTGCTCACTCCGTTGCTGATAGCCGGTGTCGCGGTGACCGCCCTGCAGTCGCCCGCCGCATCCGATTCGGCATCGCCGGCGTCGCCCGGCGACTCCCCCGCCACGGGGCCGCTGCTGCCGGCGGCGGTGGTGAACAACGACGCCGCCGTGACGGTGAAGGGCGCCGACGGCACCGACACCCCGGTGCTGATCGGCAAGCTGCTGACCACCGATCTCGCCGACGGCACCTCGGGCCACGGTTTCAGCTGGACGGTCACCGACGCCGACACGGCCTCGGCCGGGCTGGCCTCCGGCACGTTCTCGGCGGTGGTGACCATCCCCTCCGACTTCACCGCCTCGTACCTCTCGGTCTCCTCGGCCGACCCCGTTCAGGCGACGCTGCAGGTTCAGACGAACGCCGCCACCGGCTACGCCACCGAGCTGCTCGCGACCGCGCTCTCGACCGACCTGCAGTCGGCCGTGGCCGACCAGTCGACGAACGGTTTCGTCACCAAGACGCTCGGCGCCTTCACGACGCTCAACACCGACCTCGGCAAGGCCGCCGATGCCTCCACCCAGATCAGCGGGTTCTTGGGCCAGTCGGTCGACGGCACCAACACGCTCGCCGACGGACTGACCACTCTGGCCGATGAGGGCGGTGCACCCGTGACCACCGTGGCGCAGGCGCTCTCCGGGGGGCTCGACGCCGTGGTGGTGGCCACCGCCGATCTGCCGGTCTACGCCGACGGCCTCGCGGTGGGTTCCCGCGGCATCACCGACGGGATCGGCCTGCTCAAGACCCGTCTCGCCGACGAGACGGCGAAGAGCTACGACATCGACCAGCGGCAGAAAGACCTCGAGGCCGGCATCGCCACGCTCCGCGCGGATGTGCCGACCCTCTCGACCGACCAGGTGCAGCAGCGTCTCGACGCCCTGCAGCTCGAAGCCGCCGGCATCCGGGTCAGCTCGTTCACCGTGACGCTCGGGCTCGGGGTGGATGCGCTCGGCGTGAGCGCGCTGGAGAGCGTGTCGGGCGCGCTGAGCGGGGCGCAGGCCGAGTTCGCCGCCGACATCCCGGCGCTCACCAGCGGTCTCTCGGATGCCGCGAAGGGCGCGGCCGTCGTGGCCGAGGGCACGGCGGGCATCACCACCGGAATCCGGCAGGCGGCGGGAGGCGCGAGCGAGCTGGCCGGCGGACTGCAGAAGATCCAGTCGGCGCAGAGCGCGGTGGCCGGGGGGCTGAGCCAGGCGGTGACCTCCATCCCGACCTACACCGACGACCAGCAGACGCAGCTCGCGACCGTGGTGACCACCCCGATCGTGACCCAGCAGAGCACGACGTCAGCGCTCCCCTCCCCCGCGGCGGCGATCGCCGCGGTGGCCGTGCCGCTGGCCCTGTGGATCGGGGCGTTCGCCGTCTACCTGCTGCTGGCACCGTTCACCCGCGCGGCGATCGTGTCGACCGCGTCGACGGCCTCGGTGGTGCTGCGCTCGCTCCGGCCGGCTGTCGTGCTGGCCGTGGCGCAGGCCGCGGTGGTGGCGGTGGTGCTCTTCGCGGTGGGTGCGCAGCCCGCTCACCTGGCCGCGAGCATCCTGTTCTCGCTGCTCGCCTCGGTGGCGTTCGTCACGCTGCACCAAGGGCTGGTGGCCCTGTTCGGGCAGGCCGGCCGGCTGCTCTCGCTCGCCCTCGTGGTGGTGCAGCTCGCGGCGGCGGCCGTGATCATCCCGAACGGCATCAGTTCGCCCGTGTACTCCGGGCTCGCCACCGTGCTGCCGCTGGCGCAGGCCGTCACGGGCCTGCAGGCGCTGATCGCGGGCGGATCGCTCTCGACCGCGGTGCAGGCGGGCGCGGTGCTGGTGGTGTTCGCCCTGATCGGGCTGGCGCTCAGCCTCGTGGCGGTCTCCCGACAGCGGGGCCGCGACGCCATCCCGGCCTGAGCGGGGTGGGGGCGGTCAGGCGACCTGGGCTGCCTTCGCGTCGGCGAGGTCGAGGAACAGCTCCGTGTTGAACCGGTAGGCCACGAGCACCTCGTCGATCACGCGCTCGCGCTCCTTCGGGCTCCAGTCGACCGCGTCGAGCTGGGTGCGGTAGACCTCCTTGAACTCCTTCGGCTTCGCGATGTCGCCGAAGAGGTAGAAGCCCACGCCGTTGGTCTCGAAGCCGAACTGGCGCTGCATGAGCGTGCGGATGATCTGGCCGCCCGACAGGTCGCCGAGATAGCGCGTGTAGTGGTGGGCGATGAACCCGCCGTTCCAGGTGGCCGCCACCTCGTTGATGCGGCGCACGTAGCGCGCGGTGGTGGGGAGCGGGTCGATCCGGTCGTGCCAGTCGTCGCCGATCAAGAACCGCAGGTCTTCGACGATGGCGGGCAGCCGGGTGAGCTTGGGCGAGATGAACGCCGCCGCCACCGGGTCGCTCTTCATGCGATCCGCCGCCGCTTCGAGGGCCTCGTAGATGAAGAAGTGCTGCGCCACGAGAGCGATGTAGTCATCGCGCGAGCCCTTGCCACTCATCAGGTCGGTCATGAAACCGGCGCCCTCGCTGTCAGAATGTCCGGTCCAGGTGCGCTCCCGGAGCGCTTGCGAGAAGGGGATCACTGCAGCCATGTGCTCATTCCAAGCGGTCGTCAGGTTAGGTTAGGTTGCCCTAACTCTAGCGGTACACCCCTGTCAGAAGTCCAGTGATCGGCTAGGAATGCGGCCTGGGTTCGACTCCGAGCACCGCGCAGGCCTCGTCGTAGAGCGCCACGATCTCACGCCGAACCTCGCCGCGTTCGGTGATGCGGCCGGCCGGCCAGGCGACGGATGCGCGGGTCGTCGCACCCCCGGAGGTCACGTTCCACACTCCCCCGTCGCCGTCCAGGCCCACCATCTCGGCGCGCTCGGCACCGGGATCGACGAAGGCGCGGGCGATCAGCAGGTTGTCGTCGGAGTGGTCGCCGTTCATGTGGCGGAGGATCGCCTCGACGATCTCAGGAGCGAAAGCGGTCATGGCAGGCAAGGCTAGCGCGGTCAGTCGAGCAGCTGTGCCTGCAAGAAGTACGTCGACCGGGCGAAGGCGAGGGCGGCGGCGTTCTTGTCGAGCAGGTCCAGCAGGGTGGCGTTGGCGAACCCCTCCCGGGCGGCATAGCGGTGCTGCGTCACCGGGGTGCCGTGCTCCTTGAGGCGGCCGACGAAGTCATCCGGGTCGACTCCCCCGGTCCAGTCCCCGTCGTCGCTGCGATGCAGCAGCACGGAGCACGGGATGACGCCGCCCTCGTCGTCGCCCAGCAGCGCGTAGTAGGCGACCACCGCATCCGCCGCCCCGCTCTGGGCCACGCGCAACGCGAACCGTCCGCCGAGACCGAGGCCGATCAGGCCCACGCGCACCGAGTCGCCGGCCGGGCCGGCCGAGTCGGGTGCCGGGCCGTCGGGAGTCCGGGCCAGGGCGACGGCGTCGTCGAGCGCGGCCATCGCGAAGCCGGGGTCGAGTGCCGCCTGCAGCTCGGCCGCACCGGCCTCGTCGACGGTGGCGACCCCGCCGAAGAGGTCGGGCAGCACGACGAAGAAGCCCTGGCCGGCCAGCGCCCGGCCGTAGGCCTCGAGATAGGGCAACCGGCCGTAGGCGTCGTGCACGATCACGATGCCCGGGCGGCCGGGTTCGCCGAACTGCAGCGGCCAGCCGGGGGAGGGGATCTCGATGAACTCGGGCATCAGGGCCTCGCCGTCGGGTGAGTCACGCGCAGGTGGTCGATGTGCATGGCGGTCTGGGCGAGGGCGGAGAACCGGTGGAACGGCCGCAGCGCCGACCAGCCGGCAGGCCAGCGGATGCGCTCTGCGACCTGCCAGACCGTCGCCTCCGGATCGGCGTCCAGCACCGCCGCGACCTCGGCCGAACGCCGCAGATGGTGCGCGCGGGTGACCCGGATGCGCTCGCCGAGGCCCGTGAACCGGAACCCGTGGCCGGGCAGCACCTCGTAGGCGGCGGGGTCGCCGGCCGGTGCCGACCCCAGTTGTTCGAGGGCATCGAGCGAGGCGAGGTGGTCGCCGACGGGGTCGTCGGCCGGCCCACCGAGCCCGATTCCGCCGAAGATCGACGGCAGCAGATGGTCTCCGGTGAACACGAGCCGCCCGCCGCGATCGACGACCGCGATGTGGCCCGGCGTGTGCCCGGGGGTGTGGATGACCTCGAGCGAGCGGCCGGGGATGGCCAGCAGGTCGCCGTGCTGCACGAGCGCATCCGCCTGAGATGCCGACGCGGTGGCTTCGACGGACATGCCTTCAAGGGCATCGAGGAAGGCCTGGGGTACACCCCAGGCGATGAGAGACGC
Source organism: Herbiconiux liangxiaofengii (assembly GCF_041927335.1). Lineage (NCBI taxonomy): Bacteria > Bacillati > Actinomycetota > Actinomycetes > Micrococcales > Microbacteriaceae > Herbiconiux > Herbiconiux liangxiaofengii. The sequence goes on from NZ_JBHFHD010000015.1 coordinate 115,059, forward strand.
CCGCCGGTCGGTATCGGTGCGGGTGCGCTCCGCCTCGGCCAGGAGATCGATCGATCGTTGTTCGGCGGCGTGCAGCACCACCCTCGCCCCGGACTCATCCCGCAGCCAGTCGGCGAGACCCAGGTGGTCACGGTGCAGGTGCGTCGACACGCTGCTGACCACCCGATCGAGCCCGGCGTCGAGCTCGGCGAGCAGATCGAGCAGGCGGCGACGGTTCTCCGGGGAGTCCCAACCCGGGTCGATCACGTGTATGCCCCCATCGGCATCTACGATCAGGTAGCTCAGGGTGTACCGGGGCGAATGCCGGGAGGGCAAGGACTGGGGCAGCACCAGCAGCCAGCTCCGGATGCGCGCTGCCGGCGGCAGCCCCTCACCGCTCGTCTCGGCCCGGTACTCCGCCTCGCTCACGGCGATGATCGACTCCGGCGCCTCGGGCCCGCTCACGGCAGGCGGCTGATCGTCTCGAGGAAGAGCTCGGCGTAGCGGTGGCGGTCGACATCCAGGGCCACGTCGACCCAGTGGGCGGTGGCCGCACCCGTCGCGTGCACGGCGTCCTCGCCCATTCGGCGCCGGCGGTCGACCACGGTCTGCCCGCGGCTGGCGCCCTCCAGCTCGATCCGCACCGGGAGACGTTCGACCCGGAGTGCTCCGGGGTCGACCAGAGCGCAGACCGCGCCGGCATCCCCGATGTGCCCGCCGAAGGAGCCAGGGTCATCCGTCGACTCCGGATCGGCCATCTGGTAGTGCAGTAGAGCGCCGGCCAGTCGGCCCGAACCGCTCTCGCCCTCGACGAGAGCGGTCGCCCTGGCCTCGTCGACCGTGACCTGGTTGAACACGTCGAGGCCGTACATGAAGGTGGGCACGCCGGAGTCGATCACCACGGCGGCCGCCTCGGGGTCGTGCCAGACGTTGAACTCCGCAACCGCCGTGGCGTTGCCGCCCGACGCCGAGCCGCCCATGAACAGCACGCGCTCGATCTTCGGCACGACCTCCGGGTACAGCCTGAGCAGCAGAGCGAGGTTGGTCTGGGGCGCAAGGGCCACGATGGTGACGGGCCGGTCGGAGGCCAGCAGGAGGTCGCGGGCGAGATCGACGGCGGGACGCGCATCCGGAACCCGCTTCGACACGGGCAGACCGAGGTCGCCCAGACCGTCGGAGCCGTGCACATGGGAGGCCCGGGAGGCCTCGATGAGCGGCCGCCGCGCGCCGGCCGCCACCGGGAGGTCGGGTGCTCCGGCGATGTCGAGCACCTTCAAGGTGTTCGCCAGCACGTTCTCGAGCGATGTATTGCCGGCGACGCATGTGATGCCCACGAGGTCGATCTCGGGATGGGCCACGGCGAAGAGGATGGCCAGGGCGTCGTCGACCCCCGTGTCGACGTCGAGCAGAACGCGGTGGGTCACGCCCTCAACCTAGCGCGGAGTGCGCGTCGACCAGAGAGCCCACGCCACGAGCACGGGCTGGAACACCAGGCGCACCGCACGCTTGCGGTCGGTGTCGAGGCCGAAGGCGCTGCGGCCGTGCAACCACTGCGACACGTTGCCCGGGAAGATCGCGGTGAAGAACACCGCGGCGACGTTTCCGACGGCCCGCTTGTGGCGGGGGAGGGCGATGAGGGAGGCGCCGAGAGCGATCTCGGCCACGCCCGAGGCGAGCACGACGGTGTCGATGTCGACCGGAACGAACTCGGGCACCTGGGCCTGGAAGTCTTTACGGGCGAACGTGAGGTGACTGGTGCCGGCGAAGACGAGGGCGGCACCGAGAGCCACGCGGGCGACGGTTCGGAAAACGGAGGATGCCATGCCTCAATGATGCGCTCCCGAGAGCGGATGACGGGAATCGAACCCGCGCTATCAGCTTGGGAAGCTGAAGTTCTACCATTGAACTACATCCGCGAAACGCTCGTATCGAGCGATGGCGACCAGTCTATACACTGACTGCGTGCTCCTCTCCGACCGCGACATCCGCACCCAGCTCCGCGAGAACCGCGTCAGTCTCGAGCCCTACGACCCCTCGATGGTGCAGCCCTCGTCGGTCGACGTGCGGCTCGACCGGTACTTCCGGCTGTTCGACAACCACAAGTACCCGTTCATCGACCCGGCGGCCGACCAGCCAGAGCTCACCAGGCTCATCGAAGCCAAGCCGGATGAGCCGTTCATCCTGCACCCCGGCGAGTTCGTGCTCGGCGCCACCTTCGAGCGTGTGAGCCTGCCCGACGACCTGGCCGCGCGGCTCGAGGGCAAGAGTTCGCTCGGCCGGCTGGGGCTGCTCACCCACTCGACCGCCGGGTTCATCGACCCCGGTTTCTCGGGGCACGTCACGCTCGAGCTCAGCAACGTCGCCACCCTGCCGATCAAGCTCTGGCCGGGCATGAAGATCGGCCAGCTCTGCTTCTTCCAGCTCTCCAGCCCGGCCGAGAAGCCCTACGGCTCGGCGGAGTACAGCTCGCGCTACCAGGGCCAGCGCGGCCCCACGGCCTCGCGCTCGCACCTGAACTTCCACCGCACCGACGTGTCGAGCGTCACCGACGGCAGCCTCGGCGGCTGACGCGCGCCGACCCGTCGCAAACAGCCCTTTGAGGGCCGTTCAGGGGCGGATTGCGACGGCTCGACGGGCGGGCGGGGTGGGCGGGCGTGGTCAGGGGGCGGGGGTGCCGCCGGGGAGGCCGGCCGCGCCGAGACGGGTGGCCCCGCGCGACCGGGCGCGCTGCTCCTCGAGGGCGGCGCCGAACTCGGCCTCCCAGTCGTCGGCCACCGCGATGCCGAGGCGTCGGGCCTCCTCCACCGAGAGCTCCTTCGGGAAACCGTGCGTGTCCGAGAGCCGGAACACGTCGCCACCGGTGAGCGTCTGCCCCTCGTAGAGTGCCAGCGCTGCCAGCCCACCCTCCAGCGTGCGGCGGAAGGAGTTCTCCTCCTTCACCAGCACGGCCACGACCTCGTCGCGTGAGGCCGCGACCTCGGGGTAGTCGGCGGCGTAGAGGTCGGCGATCACCGGCACCACCTCGGCGAAGAAGTTCTCGGCGAGGCCGAGCGAGAGGGCCAGGCGGATGGCGCGGCGGAGCAGTCGCCGCATCACGTAGCCCTGCTCCTTGTTCGAGGGCCGCACGCCGTCGACCGCCAGGAAGGTGGCGCCGCGCAGGTGGTCGGCGATGATGCGCATGGCGGCCGTCTCGTCGTCGTAGCTCCGGCCGGTCAGCTCCTCCAGCTTCGCCACGATCGGCCACAGCAGCGAGATGCGGAACACGTCGTCCGACCCGAGCGACGCCGCGGCGATGCGCTCCAGGCCGCCGCCGAAGTCGACGTTTCGGCGGGCCAGCTCCTCGAACGACCCGTCGTCCAGGCGCCGGTACTGCATGAACACCTGGTTGCCGATCTCCATGAACTGGCCGCCGTCGCTGGCCGGATGGGCGAGGCCGTAGGCGGCATCCTGATGCTCGGGGCCGAAGTCGTAGAACACCTCGCTGTCGGGCCCGCACGGGTCGCCGATGGGGGTCGCCTCGAGCGAGCCGCCGCGCGACCACCAGTTCTCGCCGCCGTCATAGAAGAAGATGCGCTCGCCGGGCTTCACACCGCGCGCGTCGCCGTCGGCCTGCGAGCCGATCTCGGCGATGCCGTTCGAGACACCGTGCTCGGCGAACACGGCCGCCCAGATCGAGGCCGCCTCGTCGTCGCGCGGGATGCCGTTGGCCGGGTCGCCGATGAAGCAGGTGACGTAGAGGTTCTCGGGGTCAAGGCCCACGATGTCGACCAGGAAGGTGAAGAACTGCCTGATCTGCGTCTCTTTGAAGTAGTCGCCGAGCGACCAGTTGCCGAGCATCTCGAAGAACGTGGTGTGCCGGTTGTCGCCCACGTCGTCGATGTCCTGCGCCCGCACGCACGGCTGGGAGTCGACGAGCCGGTTGCCGGCCGGGTGCTCCTGACCGAGCAGGTAGGGCAGCAGCGACTGCATTCCGCTGCCGTTGAACAGGGTGCTGGTGTCGCCGCGCGGCACGAGAGGCGCCCGCTGGATGACCGCGTGGCCGTTCTGCTCCAGGAAGGCGAGGTAGGAGTTTCGGATCTCGTGGGCGTCCATGCTCACAGCATCCCATAGCCGCTACCGCGCGGTCACGGCCTGCAATTGGGGGAGCTGCAGCGTCAGCCACGGGCTGAACGCCCAGGGCGTGAGGGCCACCGCGGTGCCGAGCTCGTCGGCGTCGGCCCAGTGCCACTCCGCCACCTCGTCGGGGTTCGGGCGCACCGGCGAGGCTGCGCGGGCGGTGTACACCGGGCAGATCTCGTTCTCCACGATTCCGGATGCGTCGACCGCCCGATAGCGGAAGTCGGGCAGGGCGAGTTCGAGACCCGAGATCTCGAGACCGAGCTCCTTCGCAGCCCGCCGCACCACCGCATCCGTCATCTGCTCGCCCGGAGCCGGATGCCCGCAGAACGAATTCGTCCAGACGCCGGGCCAGGTGAGCTTGCCGAGCGCGCGGCGGGTGACGAGCACGCGGCCGGCGTCGTCGAACACGTGGCAGGAGAAGGCGAGGTGCAGGGGAGTGGTCTCGGAGTGCACGGCGCTCTTGTCGGCCGTGCCGATGGCGAGTCCGTCGTCGGAGAGCAGCACGACCCGCTCGATCTCTTCGGTCATTTCGCTATTCTCCTTTATTACAAGACAACCATGTAAAGTCGACGCTGTGGATACGCACGACCTGATCGCGGTGTCGGAGCGCCGGCAGCAGCACGTCGACCGCGTTCTGGCCGGTTTCTTCAGTGACTCCCACTATCGCGCCCGGTCTCTCGGGGCACCCTACGCCGCCCTCTGGCAGACGCTGGAGCGCAACACGATCGGCGGCAAGCGCTTCCGTCCGCGCATGGTGATGGCGGCCTATGAGGCGCTCGGCGGCACCGATCTCGACGCGGCCGCTCACGTGGGGGCGGCGTTCGAACTGCTGCACACGGCCCTCATCGTGCACGACGACGTGATCGACCGCGACTTCGTGCGACGGGGCGGCCCGAACGTGTCGGGCAGCTATCGCGACATCGCGACCACGGCGGGCATCCCGTTGCCCACCGCCGAGCACCGGGGGATGTCGGTGGCGGTGATCGCCGGCGACCTCGCCCTGTTCAACGCGTACCGCCTGATCGACCGATCGGGCGTCGACGGCATCCTGCGCACCCGGCTGCACGACATCCTCGACGAGGCGATGTTCGTCTCCGCCGCCGGCGAGCTCTACGACGTGGACTTCTCGATCCGGCCCGAACCGCCGAGCGTCGACGAGATCGTGGAGATGGAGCGGTTGAAGACCGCCGGCTACTCGTTCGAGGGCCCGCTGCAGGCCGGAGCCGTGCTGGCCGGCGCGCCGGCCGACGCGGTGGAGGCTCTCGGCCGCTTCGGCCGCGACATCGGCATCGCCTACCAGGTGGTCGACGACCTGCTCGGCGTGTTCGGCGACGAGGGCGACACCGGCAAGACCACGCTCGGCGACCTGCGGGAGGGCAAGCGCACGGTGCTGCTCGCGCACGCGGTGACCAGACCCGAGTGGATGACGGTGGAGCAGGTGTTCGGCACGCCCGACCTCACCGCCGCCGACGGAGACCGCATCCGCGCCGTTCTCGAAGCCACCGGATCGCGGAGTTTCGCCGAGTCGCTGGCCAGCGACTTCGCCAACCGCGCCTGGGAATCGCTCACCCACGATGCGCTGCCCGACGCCGTCCGCGAGGAGTTCCGGCCCGTGGTCGCCTCCGTGCTCGGCCGGGTACGCTGAGGCCATGATGGGTGGCCGATGACGACCGATCGAGTGAACCGCGTCGGCGCCGCTCAAGGCGGCGGCGGGCAGGAGCCCACCGGGGCGAGCCTCTATGACCAGGTGGCGATGGAGACGGCCTCCGTGGTCATCCGGCGCTACTCCACCTCGTTCGGCCTCGCGTCGCGACTGCTCTCGCCCGCCGTTCGGCAGGACGTGGAGAACATCTACGCCCTCGTGCGCCTGGCCGACGAGGTGGTCGACGGGGTGGCGGCCTCGGCCGAGCTCAGCGCGGCGGAGATCACCGATCGCATCGACGCGCTCGAGCGCGAGACCTGCGAGGCGCTGAAGTGCGGCTACAGCACCAACCTCATCGTGCACGCCTTCGGCATCACCGCGCGGCGGGCGGGTTTCGGCGAGGAGCTCACGGAGCCCTTCTTCCGCTCGATGCGGGCCGACATCTCGGCCACCAGGCACACCCCGGAGTCGTTCGTCGACTACGTCTACGGCTCGGCCGAGGTGGTGGGGCTGATGTGCCTGGCCGCCTTCCTGCGCGGTGAGACCGTGCCGGCCGACCGCCTGCAGGTGCTCGTCGACGGCGGGCGGCACCTGGGTGCCGCGTTCCAGAAGATCAACTTCCTGCGCGACCTCGCCGCCGACTTCGGGGCCCTCGGGCGGAGTTACTTCCCGGGCATCGACGTGAACACCTTCACCGAGACGGAGAAGGCACGCATCATCGCCGACATCGACGACGATCTGCGCATCGCGCGGGCCAGCCTGCCGCTCCTGCCCGCCTCCAGCCGTCGCGCCGTCGCGCTGGCCCAGGCGCTGTTCGAGGAGCTCACCGACCGTCTTCGCGCCACACCGGCGGCCGTGCTGGCGACCGCGCGCATCCGGGTGCCGAATCCCGTGAAGGCGAGGCTGGCCCTGGGGGCCGCGGTGGGGCGGCTGCCCAGGGAGCGCGTGACACGATGAGCAGGGCTGACGAAGGAGACTCGATCACGTGACGACGGCGAAGACAGCATTGGTGATCGGCGGCGGAATCAGCGGTCTCGCCAGTGCGGCGCTCCTGGCCCGCGACGGCTATGCCGTGACGCTGCTGGAGAAGAACGACCAGCTCGGCGGCCGCGCCGGGGTGTGGGAGAAAGACGGCTTCCGGTTCGACACCGGGCCGTCGTGGTACCTCATGCCCGAGGTGTTCGACCACTTCTTCAAGCTGCTCGGCACCTCGGCCGAGGCCGAGCTCGATCTCGTGAAGCTCGACCCCGGGTATCGCGTGTACTTCGAGGACGAGTTCGAGCCCATCGACCTCAGGGCCGACCGCGCCGCCAACCTCGAGCTGTTCGAGTCGATCGAGCCGGGGTCGGGCGTGCGCATGGCCGGCTACCTCGACTCCGCCGAGCAGACCTACGAGCTGGCGAAGGAGTACTTCCTCTACTCCAGCTTCGAGAAGCTCGGCCCGGTGTTCACAGCCGGCCCGGTGCTGAAGCGACTGCCCCGACTGGTTCGCCTGCTCACCGAGCCCCTGGCCAGTTTCGCCGGCCACACCGTGAAAGACCCGCGGCTCGTGCAGGTGCTCGGCTACCCCGCCGTCTTCCTCGGCAGCTCGCCGTATGCCGCTCCGAGCATGTATCACCTGATGAGCCATCTCGACCTCGACGAGGGCGTGCTGTACCCGAAGGGCGGAATCGCCGCGGTGATCGAGGCGATCGAGCGGCTGGCGCGCGCCGAGGGCGTGCAGATCGTCACCGGCGCCGACGTGACGCGCATCGTGATGGCGGCAGACGGCACCGCGGCACCTGCCCCCCAGCCGGTCGACGCCTACGACTACGAGACCACCATGTACGACACCGACGTGATCGACCGCGACGCGCTGGCCCGCCTGCTGGCCGGCGAAGAGCCGGGGGCCGCCACCGGCTCCCCTGCAGCCGCGACCGCGACGTCGACGGATGCGGCGGACTCCGCAGGTGGCGCGGCCGCGCCCACCGCCGGCCGCCCGCAGGTGGGCGGCGTGCACTACACCGACACCGAGGGCCGGGCGCACTCGCTCGAGGGCGACATCGTGGTGTCGACCGCCGACCTCTGGCACACCGAGACGGCTCTGCTGCTGCCCGAGCTGCAGACCTACCCCGAGAGCTACTGGGACAAGCGCACGGCCGGCCCGAGCGCGCTGCTGGTGCTGCTCGGCGTCGAGGGCGAGCTGTCCCAGCTCGACCACCACACCCTCTTCTTCACGAAGGACTGGAAGTCGAACTTCGGCAAGATCTTCGACGACCTCGAGATCCCCGAGCCGGCCTCGCTCTACGTCTGCAAGCCCAGCGCCACCGACTCCGACGTCGCTCCCGAGGGCCACGAGAACCTCTTCGTGCTCGTGCCGCTCCCGGCCGACCCGTCGATCGGTGCCGGCGGAGTCGACGGAGCGGGCGACCCGCGCGTCGAGGAGCTCGCCGACACCGTGATCGAGCAGATCGCCACCTGGGCCGGCATCCCCGACCTGGCGTCGCGGGTGACCGTGCGCCGCACCATCGGCCCGGCCGACTTCGAGAACACGCTGAACTCGTGGCGCGGCACCGCGCTCGGCCCGGCCCACACGCTGCGCCAGAGCGCGATGTTCCGCTCGCGCAACGTGAGCGCCAAGGTCGACGGTCTCTACTACGCGGGCGGTTCCACCACCCCGGGCATCGGTCTTCCGATGTGCCTGATCAGCGCCGAGCTGGTGCTCAAGCGCCTGCACGGAGTGACCACCACGACGGCTCTGCCCGAGCCGCTCTCGCTCTGAGTCGCGTGGGCCATGGGCATCCTGTATCTCGTCGCCCTGCTGGTGTCGCTCACCGGCATGGTGGTGCTCGACCGGCGGTTCGGGCTGTTCTTCTTCGACCGGCCGGGCCGGGCCGCCGTGGTGCTCGTGACGGGTGTGCTGTTCTTCGTGGTGTGGGACCTGCTGGGCATCGGCCTGGGCATCTTCTTCCGCGGCGAGACGTCGTTCATGACGGGCCTGCAGCTCGCTCCCGAGCTGCCGCTGGAGGAGATCTTCTTCTTGACGCTGCTGTGCTACCTCACGATGAACGTGTTCCGCGGCGCGCAGCTGCTGCTCGCCAGGCGGGCGGCGGCGTGACGTACTGGGCGCTCAACGCGGTGTTCCTCGGGGTGGTGGCGGTGGTGGGCCTCACCGCGATCGTGGTGCTGCGGCGCCGGCCGACGGATGCGCGGGGCGGCCGGCTGGGCGCGTTCGGCCTCACGCTGGCCGTGCTGCTGCTGCTCACCGCCGTGTTCGACAACGTGATGATCGGGGTGGGGCTGGTGGGCTACGACGAGACGCGCATCTCGGGGGCGTTCATCGGCATCGCGCCGCTGGAGGACTTCGCCTACGCCGTGGCCGCCGTAGTGCTGCTGCCCGCGCTGTGGCTGCTGCTCGGCGCGCGGCGGACGGATGCAGGAGGCCGGTCGTGATCACACAGCTGCTCGTGTCGTCGCGCCCGCTCTCGTGGGTGAACACCGCCTTCCCGTTCGCGGCGGGCTACCTCATGGTCACCCGCGAGGTCGACCTGGTGTTCGTGCTGGGCACCCTCTACTTCCTGATTCCCTACAACCTCGCCATGTACGGCATCAACGACGTGTTCGACTACGAGTCCGATCTGCGCAACCCGCGCAAGGGCGGCGTGGAGGGTGCGGTGCTCGACCGCTCGCTGCACAAGGTCACGCTGTGGGCCGTGGTGATCACGAACGTGCCGTTCCTGATCTACCTGGTGGCGGTGGGGTCACCGCTGTCGTGGCTCGTGCTGGCCGTGAGCATCTTCGCCGTGATCGCCTACAGCGCGAAGGGGCTGCGGTTCAAGGAGCGGCCCTTCCTCGACTCGCTCACGTCGTCGACGCACTTCGTGAGCCCGGCGGTCTACGGCCTCGTTCTGGCCGGTGCCGTGTTCACGCCGGCCCTCTGGGCCGTGCTCGGCGCCTTCTTCCTCTGGGGCATCGCCAGCCACGCCTTCGGTGCCGTGCAAGACATCGTGGCCGATCGCGAGGGCGGCATCTCCTCGATCGCCACCGTGATCGGCGGGCGGGCCACGGTGCGCTTCGCCTTCGCGTGCTACGTGCTCGCCGGGGTGCTGCTGCTGTTCAGCGCGTGGCCCGGGCCCATCGCGGCGGTGCTCGCCCTGCCCTACGCGCTCAGCGTGCTGCCGTACTGGTCGGTGCGCGACGAGGATGCCGAGACCGCCAACACGGGCTGGAAGCGGTTTCTCTGGTTCAACTTCTTCAGCGGGTTCGTGGTGACCATGCTGCTGATCTGGACCTGGTTCCTCACGACCTGACCCGCGCATCCGGTGCCGGCGTTCTGCCTACACTCGAGTGATGGAACACCCATCGGCCCGCGACCGCCTTCGCGGCGAGCGGCGCACGAGGGCTCTGCTCGCCGTCGCGGCCGTGAGTGCCGCCGTGGCGATCGTGGCCACCGGGGTGTCGGTGTGGGCGGTCACGACCGAGCCGGTGGCCGCACCCACGGTCGCGGCGGAGGGGCCGGGCCCGTCGGGGCTCACCCTGCACCGTCAGGCCGGCAGCCCGGAGCGCACCGTCGACTACAGCTTCGGGCACACCATCGGCAGCACGGTGCCGAGCCCCGACGCGCGGTTGGATGCGAGCATGCGGGTGCCGTTCGAGCTGGGCGCGGCGGCCACGGCCTTCCGGGTGCACCTGCGCAATTGGCGGTTCGACACCGAGGAGGTGTTCACGGCGCCGGTCACCGTGACGGGGCTGGCCGTCGGCGCCCAGGAGCCCGCAGCGCCCGGGGGAGAGGCGGCCTCGGCCGACGCGGACGGGGTGGGCCCGCCGGCCATAACGAGCCTCACGGGCAGTCTCTCGAGCGGCGCCGTGGCCATCGCGGACACGAGGAACCTGCCCGCCGAAGGGCTCGTGACCGACTGGATCCTGCCGGAGCAGCTCGAGCTCGAGGCGCACACGAGCTACCTCCTGGCCGTCGGATTCACGACGCCGGCCGGGTCGACGCTGGCGACCACTCCGGGGCTGTCGTGGATCGACGCGGATGCCGGGTCGGGGCGCGCGGCCGATGCGGGCGTGGTGGGCACGCCGCGATCGTCGAGCTACTTCGACGTCTGGATCGAGTACCGGGTGGCGGCCGAGGTGCCCGTGCTGGTGAGCGTCGGGCACTCCCTCAACGCGCCGGGCAGCTACGACGAGACGGCGTTCCCCACGCGGGGGCAGCAGACGGCGTGGCCGCAGCAGTGGGCGCTGTCGAACGACGCCGCGGCGATCACCTTCGCCTCCCCGGGGGCCCAGACGCCCGTGTTCACCCCCACCGCCCAGAAGTGGAACGAGTACGGCGACATCGACCCTGACGTCGTGACGCTGTGGACGGCCTCGAACGACATCGCGCACGGTCGGCCGCTCGGTGACATCCAGCGCGACTGGTCGGCCATCCTCTCGCGCGTGCGGCAGCTCTGGCCGGAGGCGCGGGTGTACGCGATGACCGAACCGCCGCGCGGCCTCACCGGCGGCGCTGAGCAGACGCGACTGGACTGGAACGCGTGGCTCGCGCTGGTGCCGCCGGGGGTGGATCGCGTGATCGACGCCGACTACGCGCTGCGCGACCCGGCTTCGCCATCTCGGTTGCGGGCTGACGTCGACGCCGACGGCATCCACTTCAGCGCCCGCGGGCACTCGCTGATCGCGGGCTTGGTACCGGTGCCGCGCCGCTAAGGCGCCGTCGCGGCCTCTGCTACGGTCTTCTCGGGGCGGCAAGGGAAGGCTTCGACAGTGATGCCGTGCGCGGGAGGCTTCGATGCCTCGCAACCTTGATCGAATGATCTACGTCGATGACTCCGGTCATCCGCAGTCGGGCACAGCCGTCTACGGCTGGATCGAGTTCTCTCCCGATCACTGGGCCGGGGTGCTGAAGGCGTGGCTCGACACCCGCAAGATGCTCTGGCGGGAATTCGGAGTCCCCGTCGTGCGTGAACTCCATACGACCGACTACGTCAACGGACGCGGCCGCATCGCGAAACGGGTGCCCGACCGGCACGTTCACGACGGCCAGGAGCACTGGAAGGATTTCGGTCGCGAAGTAGCCACGGTTTGCCTTGATACGCTGCGATCCATCGAAGGTCTCACCGTCGGTGCCGTCTGGCGGACGGGCGCGGCGGCAGACCTCGGGCGAACCCGGCAGGAAGCGTACGCCGCACTGGTCACCCGGTTCGAGGCCGAGCTCACCGATACGAACTCGCTGGCGATCGTGTTCATGGACGGCGACGGCAGCGACACCTCGTACCGATCCACCCACCGGGGGCTTAGCCTTGCCAGCCGCAACGTCGTCGAAGACGCCGTGCACCTCGAATCGCGTACCTCGCAACTCGTCCAGATGGCCGACCTGGTCGCCTGGAGCGCCAATGCCTTCGTCGATCACTACCCGAAGAACGAGTTCGCGCGCGATTGGTACACGACACATCTCTCCGAGCGCGACAGGCATCGGGTTCCTCAGATGATCTGACGGGTTAAACAGCTAGACCCCCTGATCCACAAGTGCGGGGGGGTCTGCGGAACCGAGTCTACCGCGTAACCCGCGGACGTCTACTCCGGAGTTGCAGCGGCGGCTCGGGCGCGGGCGGACTGGGCGGCGAAGGCCGCGCGCAGGGCCGCCGGTTGCACGTCCTGCAGGTCGGCGTCGAAGCGGAGCATGGTGGCGGCCAGTGCCGCCCATGACCAGGCGCCGAGCCGGATGCGGGTGCGCCCGTCGGGCAGCTCCTCCGCCAGGCCGTCGCCCGCGAACGGCGCCACGTCGCGGATCGGCAGCGACACGACGGCCTCGCCCACGCACGCCCAGGCGTCGACGGCCGACGAGCCCTTGAAGCGGGCGGAGAGGAAGCTGCCCGCGTCGCTCCCGGGCACCGTGCGCGGCACGAACCCGCGGCCGTTGTGCGTGAGCGGGTGCAGGCGGTCGACCCGGTACGTGCGCCAGTCGTCGTGCTCGGGGGAGAAGCCGATGAGGTACCAGCGGCCGGAGTGCAGCACGAGGTGATGGGGCTCGACGCGACGCGGGGCGCGGGGTGCCCGCCCATCCGTGGGGCTGCCGGGTGGAGGCGTGGAGGGGGAGTCGTAGTCGAAGCGCACCTCCTCGTGCGCGCGGACGGCGGCGGAGAGCCGGAGCAGTACGCCTGCGTCGGCCTGCGGGTGGGAGGCATCAGCCCCCGGCGAGGCAATGCCCGGCGCGACGGTGCCGGGCGCGACAATGCCCGGCGCGACGGTGCCGGGCCCGCCGGAGTGCGACACCGTGAGCTCGAGGTGCTCGATGCGGTGCGCGAGCCGCGAAGGCAGCAGGCCGGTGACGAGGGTGAGCGCGCGCTCCGCGTCGTGCTCGATGCCGAGGCCGAGCGACGCCGCGGAGCGCAGGGCGATGGCGAGCGCCACGGCCTGCTCGTCGTCGAAGAGCAGGGGCGGCAGTTCGGAGCCGGCGCGCAGGCGGTAGCCGCCATCCGGACCCCGCGTGGCGGCGATGGCGTAGTCGAGCTCGCGCAGGCGGTCGATGTCGCGCCGAACGGTGCGCTCACTCACCTCGAGCCGGTCGGCCAGGATGCGCGCCGGCCAGTCGCGCCGCGATTGCAGCAGCGACAGCAGCGAGAGCAGGCGCTGCGAGGTGGTGGGGGCGGCGTTCGTGGGCATGAGTCAATGATGCCGCCGGTAGCGGCCGATCCCTGTCCGCATCACCCGGAAGGGTCGACGTATCGGAGCCGGAAGCGGTTCGGCTCCTTCGACCGAGAGAAGACCTCATGTCTGTCACCACCGTCACCCACCTCAACTTCACCGGCCAGGCCCGGGCGGCCCTCGAGTTCTATGCGGGGGTCGTCGGCGGCGAGGCCGTCGTTCGCACGTACGCCGACTTCGGCATGCCGGCGGGGCTCCCGGATGCCGACAAGGTGGTCTGGGGTCAGGTGGTCGCCGGGAGCGGGTTCACCGTGATGGCCTACGACATCCCGGGCGCGTCACCCGCCGCCGGCACCCCCGAGGTGCGCCGCGAGAACGGGCTCACCGTCACCGACCAGCCCTTCTTCATCTCGCTGCAGGGTGCGTCGTTGCAGGAGTTGACGGCGATCTGGGAGGGCCTCGCCGAGGGCGCGACCGTGGTGGAGCCGCTCGCCGCCTCGGACTTCTCGGCCGGGTTCGGGATGCTCACCGACCGGTTCGGGGTGACCTGGGCGGTGAGCGTGTTCGGCTGAGGTGCGGTGGTCGGCGGCTCGGGTGAGGGGTAGGCAGGCGTAGGCGTTCACGTCGGTTCGGTACTCTCACCGGGTGACTGAGCCCGCCGCCGAACCGGCACCCGACGCCGTGGGCGCGGGGGCGGCAGCGAGCAACGCGGGCGGCGCCTCGCTCGACCGGCGGCTCGGTCTCGGCGACGCCGTGGTGATCGGGCTGGCCGCCATGATCGGCGCGGGAATCTTCTCCGCCCTGGCCCCGGCCGCCGGTGCCGCCGGGCCGCTCCTGCTCGTCGCCCTGCTCGTGGCCGCGGTCGTCGCGTTCGCGAACGCCGCCTCATCGGCGCAGCTCGCCGCTCAGTACCCCTCTGCCGGGGGAACCTACGTCTACGGCCGCGAACGCCTGGGGGAGTGGTGGGGCTTCGCCGCGGGGTGGTGCTTCGTGATCGGCAAGACCGCGAGCTGCGCGGCGATGGCGCTCGCGTTCGCCGCATACGCGGTTCCGCCCGAGTGGGCCAAGCCCGTCGCGGCGCTCGCCGTGGTGGCGCTCGTGGTCGTGAACTCCTTCGGCATCACGCGCACGGCCCGGCTCGCCCGGGTGCTCGTGACGGCCGTGCTGGTGGTGCTCGCCGTGGTGGCCGCCTCGGGCGCGGTGCCGCTGCTCGTGACCGGTGCGGCTTCAGGGGCCGGCGCATCCGTCGCCCACCCCGGGCCCGACGACGTGGGCCTCTACGGGGTGCTTCAGGGTGCAGGGCTGCTGTTCTTCGCCTTCGCGGGCTATGCGCGCATCGCCACGCTCGGCGAGGAGGTGCGTGAGCCGGCCCGCACGATTCCGCGGGCGATCGCCGTCTCGTTCGCCATCGCGCTGGTGCTGTACGCGGTGATCGCGGGAGTCGCTCTGGGTGCGCTGACCCCCGCGGGGCTGGCGGCATCCGTCGACCCGCTCGCAGCCACCGTCACGGCCAACGGCTGGCCGTGGGCGGCACCGCTGGTTCGGGTGGGCGCTGCGCTGGCGTGCCTGGGGGCGCTGCTGGCCCTCGTGGCCGGAGTGGGGCGAACCACGCTCGCGATGGCGCGCGAGGGTGACCTGCCGCGGGCGCTGGCAGCGGTGCATCCGCGCTACCGCGTGCCGCGTCGGGCCGAGCTGGTGCTGGGGGTGGTGGTGGTGCTGCTCGTGCTGACGGTCGATCTGCGGGGCGCGATCGGCTTCTCGTCGTTCGGGGTGCTGCTGTACTACTTCGTGGCGAACGTCGCGGCGTTCACCCAGACGCCGGATGCCCGGCGGTACCCGAGATGGCTGGCGCTCGTCGGGGTGGCAGGCTGCGTGGTGCTGGTGGTGACGCTGCCGGTGGGGGCTGTGTTGGCGGGGGTGGTCGTGGTGGGGGCGGGGCTCGTGGGGCGGGCGGTGGTGCTCGGGGTGCGGCGGCAGCGGCGGGGCGCGGCCTGAGCTGAGATTGCGGGAGCCCGATCGCGGTCTCGAAATCGGCGGGTGATCTCTCGAACGCAACCGCATCCATCTCGGGCAAGCGCGGAGCGCGCGGCAGTCCCGGTCGGGTCTCGGGAGCCTGGTGTTCCGGGTGTGGTGTGCTGCCGCGCGCTTCGCGCTTGCCCTCGATGACCGTGGCCGGGTCGGGCGGATGTCGGCCGGTTGTGGTAGCGCGGGAACGACGGAGAATCATTGTCTGATCTGGTGTTTTGATTGATTCTCGGGTGCCGCTGCGATACAATTGAGGCACGCTCATGAACCAGTCTGTTGCTTTCACCCCCGTTCCGTCCGATCCCACCGCTGGTGGGACTCGGGAGTCGATGCTGCGCGGCATCGGAGCGGATGCGGACGAGGTCGCGATCATCCAACGCGAGCAGGCGATGTTGGATGCGCGGGCGGTGGTTCGGTTGGCGGCGGCGGCACGGAAAGCGAACTGGGTCGCCGGGTTGCCGGGTGGGTCGTTGCAGCATGCGCGTCGGTCGTTGGTCGCGGAGGTCGCAACCACGTTGCGCATTCCGGAACGCACCGCCGCGCAGCGAATCGATGACGCGGAGATGCTGTGCGACTTCCTGCCCGCCACCCTCGAGGCGTTGGGGCGGGGTGAGATCACGTATCGGCATGCGCAGGCGGTGGTGCGGCAGGCCCGCACCCTCCCCGAAGAGGCTCGCGCCGAGTTCGAAACTATTGCCCTGGTGAACGCGGAGTCCCAGACCCCCACCCAACTGTCCACCCATGCCCGGAACCTGCGGGAGAGGATGCATCCGGACTCGATCGATACCCGCCACCGCGAAGCCCGAGACGAACGGGGCGTGTGGGTGGAGAAGGAACTCGACGGCATGGCCACGCTGGTGTGTCACCTGCCCGCCGTGTCAGCACTCGCGATCGACGACACGTTGGACCAGCTCGCCCGGTCGCTTCGCGCACCCGACGAAGCCCGCACTCACGCGCAGCTCCGCGCCGACAGCCTCACCGACCTCCTCCTGGATCGGGACGGCGAAACCGCCACCCGAGCCCGGGGGATCACGGCGAACATCGCCGTCACCGTCCCCGTCCTCACCCTCCTGGGTCGCTCGGATGAGGCGGGGGAGCTGCAGGGGTATGGGCCGATCGATACCGACACCGCCCGCCGCCTGGTCGCCGGGGCGCCGTCGGTTCTGCGGATCCTGACCGACCCGGCCACCGGCACCCGATTCACGGTCGGCCGGGAACGCTACAAAGTCCCGGCCGATCTTCGTGCGGCGGTGATCATGGATGACCAGACCTGCCGGTTTCCGGGCTGCACCCGAGACGCCGCCCGATGCGATCTGGACCACACCGTCGATTGGGCCAACGGTGGTCACACCAGCCTGGACAACCTCGCCGCGCTATGCCGAAGGCATCACACGCTGAAACACCAAACCGACTGGCAAGTCACCGGCGGGGAGGGCCGAGCGTTGCACTGGACGTCACCCTCCGGTGCCCGCCACACCACCACACCACCCGACCAGCTGCTCACCCATGCCTCGGCGCCCACGGCGCACGCACCTGGCCGCCGAGAGGCACCTGCTTCACAGCGGTCGACGCGCATCCCGGGAATCAGCCGACCCCTCCCCGACACCCCACCCTTCTAGGTGGGGCCAGATTCCGCTCGGGCACCGGACCAACTGCCCGCGAACGCCATCTGATCACGTCGGCGAGCTCAGGCCGCGCAGCGGTGCGGCGGTGTATCTCGCGTTCGGTCTCGGCAGGCCTACCTCGGGCGCTCCGTGGGCAGGCCGAAGCGGGGCACCGTGGTGGGGCGCCCCGCTCAGCTTCTGTGCCGGGTGTTCCGAGGTGAGCAGGTACCGATGGGGTTCCTGCTCGGTGCCTATCCGGTGGTCACTCGGTGCGAGCCGATCGGCGGGCGATCAGGCTCAGGGCGAGGCCCGCCAGCAGCAGCAGTGCGAGCCCGGCGATCAGCGGAAGCGGGGTCGCTCCCGTGAGGGCCAGCGTGCCGTCAGCGGTGACGCTTCCGGCACCGACTGCGGTGCGGGTGGAGCCGGCCACCACGGTGGTGCCGGGGGTGGTGGTGCCGGTGCCGGGCGTCGCCGGGGCTCCGGGATCAGCCGGGGTGCCGGGCGTTCCCGGGGTGCCGGGGGTTCCGGGCGTTCCCGGGGTGCCGGGGGTTCCGGGCGTTCCCGGGGTGCCGGGGGTGCCGGGCGTGCCGGGGGTCACCGTGGTGTCGGAGCCATCCGTGGTGCAGTCGCCGATCACGCAGACCGCGTTGCCACCGACGGTGATCGGGAGGCCGATCACCGGGATGACCTGGTTGCCGCCGCCGACGGAGTCGCCTCCGTCGGTCACCGGGCCGCCGATCGTGCCGCCGGTGCCGGTGGTGACGTCGGAGTCGGTCGACTCGGCGTCACCGATGACCGTGATTCCGTTGCCGCCGGCCGTGACGGGGACGCCGATCACCGGGATGACCTGGTTGCCACCGGCGATGCCGTCGGATCCGTCTGTGGTGGCCGGTGCGCCGGTTCCGGTGGTGCCGGTGGTGCCGGTGATGTCGGATCCGTCGGAGGTGGCGTCACCGATGACCGTGATTCCGTTGCCGCCGGCCGTGACGGGGACGCCGATCACCGGGATGACCTGGTTGCCACCGGCGATGGAGCCGGAGCCGTCCGTCTCCGGTGCGCCGACCGAGCCGCCCGCGGTTCCGGTGGTGACGTCGGAGTCGCTGGACTCCGCGTCGCCGATGACCGCGATGCCGTTGCCACCGACGGTGATCGGGACTCCGATGACCGGGGCGATCTGATTGCCACCCAGAACGCTGTCGGAGCCGTCGGTCTCCGGCGTGCCGGTGCCGGTGCCGGTGGGCGTGGTGCCCGCCGGGCTGCCGGTGCCGGTGGTGACGTCGGATCCGTCAGAGCTGGCGTCGCCGATCACGGCGATGCCGTTGCCGCCGATGGTCACCGGGGCCGACACATCGATGGGCAGCTGGTTGCCGCCCGCGATGCTGTCGTCACCCGAGGTGGTTCCGCCGTCGGCCGCCGACGAGCCGCCGTCGGTCGTTGCGGTCGACGATCCCGTCGACGACGAATCGCCGATCACCGAGATGCCGTTGCCGCCGATGGTGATCGGCACGTCGACGTCGATCGGAATCTGGTTGCCGCCGGCGACGCTCTCTTCGCCCGAGGTCTCCGCCGGAGCCGGAGCCGGGGCCGGTGCATCCGTCGTCTCCGACTCGGAACCCGTCGACGACGAGTCGCCGATGACGGAGACGCCGTTGCCGCCCACCGTGATGGGGATGTCGACATCGATCACCGCCTGGTTGCCGCCCAGCAGCGAATCGGCGCCATCCGTCGACACCGCCACCGGAGCCGCCGACTCGGCCGGAGCCGAGGTCGACGAACCCGACGACGACGAGTCGCCGACGATCGAGATGCCGTTGCCCGACAGATCGATCGGAAGATCGACCTGCACGATGGCCTGGTTGCCGGCGGCGATCGCGTCGCTGCCGTCTGTTTCTGCGGCGTTCGCGACGCCGGCACCGATGACACACAGGCCACCGGTCACGAGAACTGTCCACAGTCCTCGGGATACGAACGTGTTCATGAGAAAACCTCTCCACAATTTGAATGAGTGAATGCGCTCCCCGAGCAGGGGAGACGTCGAACCGTGCCCGCACCGTGCGGGAGGGGTTCACTCAGTCAGGAGAGATGTCGGTGTCGAACACCGGGGAGCCGGGCAGATCATCGTCTGCCGCCAGGCCGCAAAGAGCGGTCGCGACCGTCGCGGAGAACGCCGCGTCGGTGAGGTCCGAGCCCAGTGCCGCACCGCCCCCGGCAGAGCCTGCGCTCCCAGAGGAGCTCGAGGAGGGGGCGGGAAGGGCGCCGCCGACGCCGCCGAACGGTGCGGGTGCACCGGGGGCGTGGCCGAGAGGCGAGTCCGAGGGGGTGGCGACGGATGCCGGTGCACCGGTTTCCCCGGCGGAGACGTCAGCCGAACCCGCGCCCGACCCGGTCTCCGACGAGAAGGCGAGCGGCCAGTATCCGGCACCGGCCGCGCTCGTGGCGACGTCTGCTGCGCGCAGCGACGACGTGTCGCCTCGAGGGCTGCCCACCGCATCGCCGGGGAGGGTCGCACCGGCCGGGGCGGAGTCGTCACCGGCACCGCCGGGTGCCGGGAGGGCGGGCTGCGGAAGCGTCGGCAGGCCGGGAACGGGAAGCCCAGAGCCTCCGTCGGTACCGCCCGCCACACCATCGCCGACGCCCGTGACGACGGGAACCACGGGGGCGATCACACCATCCGTCACCGTGTCGACCACGGGGGCCACGTCGGCTACCGCGTCGCCGACCGAACCGAGGGCTTCATCGACGGCACCGGCGACCGGACCGGTCAGGCCGCCCACAGGCGAGTCGCCGAGTGCCGGAGCGAGAACGGTCAGGCCACCCACCACGCCGTCGACAGCGCCGGCGACCGGCTCGACGACCGAGCTCACCGAAGCCGAGCCGAGAGCGCCGTCGACAGCGCCGGCCAGATCGGTGGTCACGGCCGGAACGATGTCGACGACCACGGGAACGGCTCCGGCTGCAGTGTCGACGACGGCAGCCACGGGCTCGGTGACGGGAGCTGGGAGCACGTCGCCCACCGGGGCGACGGCGCTCTCCGTCACGGTCTGCACGACGTCGGCGACCGGCGGCAGCACTGCCTCCGTCACGGGCGCCGCTGCGGCCGGAACCGTGGGGTCGACCACCGAGGTGGCGACGTCGACCGTGCTCGCCACGGCATCCGCCGCCGCGCCGCCCAGCGATCCCACGGTGTCAGCGGCCGAACCGAGCAGGTCAGTGGTCGATCCGAGCAGCGAGGCATCCGACGAGGCATCCGACGACGGTTGCGGCGCCTCGCCGGCAGAGGCGGTGCCTGCGCCGAAGAGGAGTCCGGCCGCGACCCAGGCTCCGGCGAGCCCGGCGGCGCCGAGCCCGATCCGGAGGGCGCGGGACTGGGAGGTGTGCGTGGATCGCTCGTCGGCGGACTCCATTGCACCCACCTCCCCTGGCTTCATTCGTCGGCTGTCTTCGACTGTCGGCTGGCTTTGGTCATCAGCTGGCTCCGACCGTCGGCCGGGGTCGCTGAAGCTGGTTGGAGACCAACTTTCTCCGCCGACGGCACGCCGTCAAGGAGCTCGCGCTCCCGATTGTGCTACCGGTGTTGATCTCAGTGCGGCCTCAGTAGTCGTCTCAGTAGTGCCCTTCAGTAGTCGAGCGCGACCAGGGCACCGACCTCCGGAGGAGGGAGCCGATCCGGAAACGACAGAACGCCCGCCCCCGAAGGGGCGGGCGTTCAGACCAGGAAGGAAGGAGAGCGGAGAACCGATCAGGCGATCAGGTAGTCGTGCAGCGACTCGTCGCGCAGCATTCCGAGCGCCCGGCGCTGGATCTGACGCGCACGCTCGCGGGACACCCCGAGCACGTCGCCGATCTGGTCGAACGACATCGGGTCTTCACCGTCGAGCCCGAAGCGCATGCACACCACGCGGGCCTCGCGAGGGGGCAGCGTGGCGAGCGCCACCGACAGGTCGTGGTGCTGCAGCGACGCAGCAGCGGCGTCGAACGGCTGAGCCTGGGTGGTGTCTTCGATCAGGTCGCCGAGCTCGGCGTCGTCGTCGCCCACCGGCGTGTGGATGGAGACGGTGTCGCGACCGTGGCGGATGAGCTCCTGCACCTTGGCGGGCGGCAGGTCGACTGCCGCGGCCACCTCGTCGATGGAGGGCTCGCGGCCGAGCTCGATCATCAGCCGGCGCTGCATACGGGTGATCGAGGAGATCTTCTCCGAGGTGTGCACGGGGATGCGGATGATGCGTCCGCTGTCGGCCAGCGCGCGGTTGATGGACTGCTTGATCCACCAGGAGCCGTACGTCGAGAACTTGAAGCCGGCCTGGTAGTCGAACTTCTCGACCGCACGCACGAGGCCGATGTTGCCTTCCTGGATCAGGTCGAGGAAGGGCAGTCCACGCTCGAGGTAGCGCTTCGCGATCGACACCACGAGGCGCAGGTTCGCCTGGATGAGCTGACGCTTCGCCGCCTGGCCGTCACGGGCGAGCCACTGCAGCTCCCGCTTGTAGCCCGCATCCAGCAGCGGGTTCTCGGCGAGCTTGGCGTCGGCGAGAACGCCCACCTCGATGCGGCGGCCGAGGTCGACCTCGTCCTCGGCGGTGAGGAGGGCGGTGCGCCCGATCTGCCGGAGGTAGTCCTTCACGGGGTCTTCTGACGCTCCACGGATGTCGGTGAGTCGAGCGCGTGGCTCGGACTCGTCGAGCTCTGGTGTGGTCGTGACTGGTGAGCGTGACATGTTCATCTCCGTATCTCCTTCGACTACTCCACGTGCAGCGCTACAGCTCGTGATCGTGCGTGTCGCACTGGACTTTCCTGGTGGTATCGGCAGGCTATCCCCGCGATGCATGTGCCCCCTAATGGGGTCGAGGGGGGTTGACAACCGCACTTTTTCCTGTCAAGTATCTAGTTCGTCTAACTTCTCGTCTGTCAGATGTTAAGTCAAGTGGTTATCCGGAAGGCGTTGTCGCGTCGCCTACCATTGACCTGGTGGCGCGACCCTCGCGCGGGAGAGACAAGCGGGAGACAGGCCGATGAGCAGCAGGACGACGCGCGTCGTTCGTGGCCTCTCGGCTGCCGCCGTCGCCGTGTTCCTGGCCGCGTTCTCGCACGTCGTGGCGGGCGGCGGCGCACCCGGACAGGCGGGCGCAGCTCTCGCCCTCGCGTTCTCGGCCCTGGTCTGCATCGGCCTGAGCGGCCGCACCCTGTCGGTACCGCGGTTGGCCGGCGCAGTGCTGATCAGCCAATTCGCCTTCCACCTGCTCTTCGAGGTCGGCTCGGGTGAGGGGTCGGGGCTCACCGTGGCCGTTCAGCATCACCAGGGTCACTCGCTCACCACCCTGGTTCCGGATGCGGTCACCGGCTCGGCCGATCAACTCGCCACCGTCGCCTCCCACTCCCACCTCGCGGGCCTGATGTGGATCTCGCACGCCGTGGCCGCCGTGGTGACGATCGCGCTGCTCGCTCGCGGCGAGCTCGTGCTTCGCCGGCTGCTGGCGCTCAGCCGCACCCGGCTGGAGGTGTCGCTCGGCCGGCTCATCCGTCGATCGATCGCGACGCTGTCGCTGATCGGTACCGTGCAGGTCGTCGAGAATTCATCTGCGCGTCACCGCCGCCGGGTCTTCGGCGAGCGGGTCGCCCCGGTCATCCGCGAGTGGATGCTCGCTCTCGGCAGCCTCGGGCACCGGGGGCCGCCGCGGCTGATCGCCGCGCATCCGACTCCCTGATCCTGTCGCCCTGAAGGCGTGGGGGGGAGCGGACGCGCGCCTCCGCACCCATACCCCTTCAACTGACGACCGACAGGAATCGGACCAATGACCTCCACCAACCCCTCTTTCCGCCGCGCCCGCACGCTGGGCACCGCGCTCGCCGTGCTCGGCGGAGCCGCTCTCGTGCTCGCCGCACCCCTCGCCGCGAACGCCCACGTGCGCGTCGACCCTGGCCAGGCGACGCCCGGCAGCTACACCACCCTCACCTTCAAGGTGCCCAACGAGTCGGCAACGGCCAGCACCACCTCGCTCACCGTCGACCTGCCCACCGACACCCCGTTCACCAGCGTGAGCTATCAGCCCGTACCGGGATGGACCACCACGGTTCAGCGGGCCGCCCTGCCCGAGCCGATCACCGTGGGCGACGCCACCATCACCGAGGCCCCGGTGTCGGTCACCTGGACCGCGACCGGCAGCGGCGTGGGCGACGGCGAGTTCCAGCTCTTCCCCATCTCCGTCGGCCCCGTTCCCGACACCGGCAGCATCGAGCTGCCCGCGCACCAGGGCTACTCCGACGGCTCCGTGGTCGACTGGAACGAACCGACGCCCGCCGACGGCACCGAGCCCGAGCATCCCGCTCCCACCCTGTACGTGACGGATGCGCCTCCGGCCGACGAGCACGGCTCGATGACGGCGGCCGCCGGTGACACCGCGGCCAGCTCGGGGTCGGCGTCGGGCGACGCCGCAAGCGCGTCCGCGTCCTCGTCCTCGTCCTCGGGCGACGACGTCTCGGGTGCGCTCGGGCTCGGCTTCGGCATCGGGGGCTTCGCACTCGGGGCGGTCGCCCTGGTGCTCGCGTCGCTCGCGTTCGTGCGCCGGCGCCCGAGCGGGAGCGACGCCCGATGAAGGGTTCTCGGCAGAACGGCACCCGCCAGGTGGGCCGCGTGCTCGCCGCCGTGGTGCTCGCGGCGGGACTCGGTCTCGGGGGCGCGCTGGCCGGAGGGTCGGCCGCATCCGCCCACGACTTCCTCGTCTCGACGAACCCGGCGGCCGACGCGGTGGTGAGCGACTCCCTCAGCGAGGTGTCGCTCACCTTCAACGAGCCGCCGCTCACCGAGCTCGGGGCGGGGATCGCCATCGAGGTGCACGACGCCTCGGGAGCGAACGTGGCATCGGGCGACGTGTCGATCGTCGACAGCACCCTGAGCATCGCGGTGGCGCCGACGGCCGTGGGAACACACACGGTCATCTGGCAGACGGTGTCCTCCGACGGGCATCCGGTGTCGGGGGAGTACACCTTCGACTACGAAGGCCCGGTGGCTGCCGCTGCGCCCACTGACGTGCCGGCGGTCACGCCGACCGTCACCATGACGCCGAGCCCCACCGCGACGACCGGATCGGGCGGTGACCCGGCCACGGAGTCGGCCGCCTCCACTCCGGCCAGCCCCACCCCGGCCGCCGGTTCCGGCAGCGCCTCGGCGGCCCCGTTGGTGCTCGTCGGGCTCGGCTCGGCGGTGCTCGTGCTGATCGTGGTGGCCGTGGTGGTGCTGCTCGTGCTGCGCCGCCGCGGCGGTGCGCAGGGTTCCGACGCGTCGTAACCCCAGTCGGCGCGCGACGCTCCGACCGTCGGGAGAACTCTCGGCGGTCGGGGCTACCCTGAGCCCTGTGACCGCATCGACCCGACCCGATCATCTGCGTGCGGGCCCGATCGCGCTCGTCGCGGTGGGCGGTGCGTTCGGTACGGCTGTCCGGGCGGGCATCACGCTGGTCGTGCATCCGGTGGGCGGTTTTCCCGTGGCGATCTTCGGCATCAACCTGGTGGGCGCCTTCGTGCTCGGTCTGCTGCTGCAAGCGCTCGTGGCGCGCGGAGACGACACCGGCCGGCGCCGGCAGCTGCGACTGCTCGTGGGCACCGGTGTGCTCGGCGGGTTCACCACCTACAGTGCGCTGTCGGCCGACAGCGCGGTGCTGCTCTCCTCCGGTGGCCTCGCACTGGCGCTTGCCTACGGCGTCGCCACCGTGGTGCTCGGCGGGCTGGCCAGCTGGGCGGGCATCCTTCTCGGGGGCCGGCGCTCATCCGGTGCCGGTGCCGGCGCCTTGCCGATCGACCCCGACACCGACGCCCAGGACGGCCGCTCGTGACCCCGCTGCTGTTCGTGGCGGTGGCGGCGGCCGGCGGAGCGGGTTCGGCGCTGCGTTTCGTGGTGGACGGCGTGGTGCGGGCGCGCATCCGGTCGAGCTACCCGGTGGGGGTGACGGTCATCAACGTGACCGGGTCGTTCCTGCTCGGGCTGGTGACCGGGCTGGCGCTGGCGCAGCTCGTGTCGCCCGAGTGGCAACTCGTGCTCGGCACCGGACTGCTCGGCGGATACACCACCTTCAGCACCGCCAGTTTCGAGACCGTGCGGCTGCTGCAGGGCGGCCGGGTCACCGCCGCCGTGCTGAACGGCTTCGGGATGCTCGTGGCCTCGGTGGCGCTCGCGGCCCTGGGGCTCTGGCTCGGCACCCGCGCCGCCTGAGCCCCGGTGCGCAGGGGCGGCCCCGACGACCTACTTCTCGCGGGACTTCACGGGCAGCAACAGCATCAGGCCCACCAGCAGCACCAGCGCGATGCCGATGATGCCCCAGTACTGCACGTTGGTGCCGGGCGCGCTCACCGCGGCGCCGATGCCGATGAACAGTGTGAACATCGCCGGCGCCAGGAACGACGCCGCCCGCCCCGTGGTGGCGTAGAGCCCGAAGATCTCGCCCTCGCGACCGGCCGGGATGCGCCGGGAGAGGAACGACCGGCTCGCCGACTGCGCCGGGCCCACGAAGGCGCAGAGTGCGAGCCCGAAGGTCCAGAACACGGTCTGGCCGCCGTCGTGCAGGCCGAACACGAAGGCCGCGCACACGATCAGCCCCACCAGCGCCGTGACGATGACGGGTTTCGGCCCGAAGCGGTCGTCGAGCAGCCCCACCAGGATGGTGGACACCCCCGCCACCACGTTCGCCGCGATGGCGAACACGATCACCTGGCCCGGGCTGAAGCCGAAGGAGCCCGCGGCGAGCACGCCGCCGAAGGTGAACACGCCCGTCAGGCCGTCGCGGAAGACGGCGCTCGCGATCAGGAAGTACGCCGTCTGGCGCTCCTCGCGGAAGAGCGAGCGGATGTGCCGGAACAGGATTCGGTACGACTCGACGATGCCCACCCGCGGCTCGGCGACCCGCGCATCCGTCACCGGCCGGTTCTCGGGCACCGACAGCAGCACCGGCAGGGCGAACAGCCCGAACCAGATGGCCGACACCAGCACCGTCACCCGAACCGGCAGCCCGTCAGTCGACGGCACGCCGAACAGCGCGGTGCCGCCGATCGGCTCGATGAACCCGAAGTACACGAACAGCAGCAGCACGATGCCGCCCACGTAGCCGAGCCCCCAGCCGAGCCCCGACACCTTGCCCACGGTGGCCCGCGTCGACACCTGGGAGAGCATGGCGTTGTAGTTCACCGACGCGAACTCGAAGAAGATCGTGCCCACGGCGAGCAGGATGAGGCCGAGCCAGAGGTACGAGGCGTCCGGCGCCACGAAGAACATCAGCGCCGACAGCAGCACCACGATGTAGGTGTTCACGGCCAGCCAGAGCTTGCGGCGCCCGCGCCGG
The DNA here is from genome assembly GCF_041927335.1 of Herbiconiux liangxiaofengii. Classification (NCBI taxonomy): domain Bacteria; kingdom Bacillati; phylum Actinomycetota; class Actinomycetes; order Micrococcales; family Microbacteriaceae; genus Herbiconiux; species Herbiconiux liangxiaofengii. The sequence continues at coordinate 141,383 of NZ_JBHFHD010000015.1, forward strand.
TCGGAGCGCTGCCCCGTGATGGGGGCGAACACCGCCACCAGAACGCCGGCGATGGTCATGGCCACGCCGAGCTGCGCCGAGGTGGCGGTCTCGTCGCCGAACGAGTCGCTGGTGAGGTACACGGTGAACACGAACGTGGTGATCACGGCGTTGAACGACGCCGATCCCCAGTCCCAGAGGCCCCACGCCAGCACGTGGCGGGCCTTCGGCCGGGGCGCACCGCCCGCAGCGGCAGGGGTCGACTGGGTCTGCGGGGCGCCGTCGGTCATGCGATCACCGTACTGCCGACGGGTGAACAGGCGGTTCCGCGACCCGCGCGGGATGCCGGCCCGACCGGCACGGGTCATAGGGAGCTCTTAGGGCCAGCCAAGCGGGCATTCGGCTGACGCGCGTGGAATGGAGCCATCGACCCCCGCTCCACCCCTCCCGACCGCGAACCGAGGACACCATGACCGACCAGCAGCCCCTCAATCCCTCCACCCAGCCCGCCGCCCAGCCCACCGTCACCTACACCCAGGTGCATCCGGATGGCCCGCGCCGCACGCGTCGCGGGCGCGCCACCCGCACGGCGCTCATCGCCGGGGCGGCGGCCTTCGGTCTGGCGTCGGTGCTCGGGGTCGGCGCCGCCGCCTACACGGCGAGCTACGCCGCCACCTCGGTGGCCGAGGTCGCGCTGGGCGGCCACTCGACCGTGGTCGAGGACTGGGGGCAGGTACCCGGGTCCACCGGCGGCTCAGGCACCGGCAGCTCCTCGACCGGCGGGACCGGCACCGGGGTGCTCCCCGGCCGCGGCTCGGGCACCGGCAGCTCTCCTTACGGCAGCGGCTCCGGCAGCGGCTCCGGCAGCACCGGCACCCGCACGAGCACCCAGAGCTCGGCCGTCGCGGCCAGCGCGGCGCAGACCGCGGGCGTGGTCACCATCGTCTCCGACTTGAGCTACCAGGGCGCTCAGTCGGCCGGCACCGGCATCATCCTGAGCTCCGATGGCATGATCCTCACCAACAACCACGTCATCGAGGGTTCCACGAGCATCGAGGTGACGGTGGAGTCGACCGGCGCGAGCTACACCGCCACGGTGGTGGGAACCGACGCCACGCACGACATCGCGGTGCTGCAGCTCTCCGACGCGTCGGGGCTCACCACGGCGTCGCTCGACGAATCCGACTCCGTCGCCGTGGGCGATGCCGTGACGGCGGTCGGCAACGCCGAGGGAACCGGCGACCTGGTCGCCGCATCCGGAACCGTCACCGCGCTCGAGCAGACCATCACCACCCAGAGCGAGTACGGGGTCTCGGGCGAGACGTTGAACGGCCTGATCCAGGTCGACGCCCGGATCGTGTCGGGCGACTCGGGCGGACCGCTCGTCGACGCCGAGGGCGAGGTGGTGGGCATCGACACCGCCGCCTCCTCCGGCAGCGCCCAGGTGACGGGCTTCGCCATCCCCATCTCGGATGCGCTCGACATCGTCGCCCAGATCGAGGCGGGCGCCGACACCCAGTACATCGAGATCGGCTACCCGGGCTTCCTCGGCATCGGGGTGGCCGAGACGGGCACCGGGTCGGGTGCGGGAGTCGCTTCGGTGATCGAGGGCACTCCGGCCGCGGGGGCCGGGCTCGTGGCGGGTGACGTCATCACCGCCGTGAACGGCACGCCCATCACCGGTGCCGCCGAGCTCACCTCGGTGCTGGGCGCCATGGAACCGGGCGAGACGGTCTCGCTGAACTGGACCACCGCATCCGGAACCGCCGGCTCGGCCGACGTGACGCTGATCGCGGGCCCCGCGGCCTGAGGCCCGCGCTCGCCGCCTCGCGACGGGGAATACTGTGCACGGGCTGAGAGTTGAGCCACACAGACTCAAGTTTCAACCCCCCGACTTGACCTGAGTTGGGCGGAGTGGAAAACTTGAGCACAAGAGGCTCAAGCCTCGGCAGACTTCAGATCCACGCATCTCGATAGAAGGAGAACAGCCACATGGCTCGTGCAGTAGGAATCGACCTCGGAACCACCAACTCGGTGGTCGCCGTTCTCGAGGGTGGAGAACCCACCGTCATCGCCAACGCGGAGGGCTTCCGCACCACGCCCTCCGTCGTCGCGTTCACCAAAGACGGCGAGGTGCTGGTCGGCGAGACCGCCAAGCGCCAGGCCGTCACCAACGTCGACCGCACCATCTCCAGCGTGAAGCGCCACATCGGCACCGACTGGAAGGCCGACATCGACGGCAAGAAGCTCACCCCGCAGGAGATCTCGGCCCGCATCCTGGCCAAGCTCAAGCGCGACGCCGAGTCGTACCTGGGCGACACCGTGACGGATGCCGTCATCACCGTTCCCGCGTACTTCAACGACTCCGAGCGTCAGGCCACGAAGGAGGCCGGCGAGATCGCGGGCCTGAACGTGCTGCGCATCATCAACGAGCCCACCGCGGCGGCGCTCGCCTACGGCCTCGACAAGGGCAAGGAGGACGAGCTCATCCTCGTCTTCGACCTCGGTGGCGGTACCTTCGACGTCTCCCTCCTCGAGGTGGGCAAGGACGACGACTTCAGCACCATCCAGGTGCGCTCCACCTCGGGCGACAACCGCCTCGGCGGCGACGACTGGGACCAGCGGATCGTCGACTACCTGATCAAGAACTTCAAAGACACCACCGGTGTCGACGTCTCGAAGGACAAGATCGCCCTGCAGCGCCTCAAGGAGGCCGCCGAGCAGGCCAAGAAGGAGCTCTCGTCGGGCATGTCGGCCAGCATCACGCTGCCCTACCTCTCGCTCACCGAGAACGGCCCGGCCAACCTCGACGCCACCCTCACCCGCGCGAAGTTCGAGGAGCTGACGAGCGACCTGCTCGCCCGCACCGAGAAGCCCTTCAAAGACGTCATCGCCGAGGCCGGCGTGTCGGTCAACGACATCGCCCACGTGGTGCTCGTCGGTGGATCGACGCGTATGCCCGCCGTGGTGGAGCTCGTCAAGAAGCTCACTGGTGGCAAAGACCCGAACAAGGGCGTGAACCCGGATGAGGTCGTCGCCGTCGGCGCCGCCCTGCAGGCCGGCGTGCTGAAGGGCGAGCGCAAAGACGTCCTGCTCATCGACGTCACCCCCCTGTCTCTCGGCATCGAGACCAAGGGCGGCATCATGACCAAGCTCATCGAGCGCAACACGGCCATCCCCACCAAGCGGTCGGAGACCTTCACCACCGCCGACGACAACCAGCCGTCGGTGGCCATCCAGGTGTTCCAGGGCGAGCGCGAGTTCACCCGCGACAACAAGAACCTGGGCACCTTCGAGCTCACCGGAATCGCTCCGGCCCCCCGCGGCATCCCGCAGGTGGAGGTCACCTTCGACATCGACGCGAACGGCATCGTGCACGTCTCGGCGAAGGACAAGGGCACCGGCAAGGAGCAGTCGATGACCATCACGGGCGGTTCGTCGCTGCCCAAGGAGGACATCGAGCGCATGGTGCGTGAGGCCGAGGAGCACGCCGCCGAAGACAAGGCGCGCCGCGAGGCCGCCGAGGTGCGCAACCAGGCCGAGACGCTCGCGTACTCGACCGACAAGCTCATCAAGGACAACGCCGACAAGCTGCCGGAGGACGTCAAGACCGAGGTGCAGGCCGACGTCGACGCGCTGAAGACCGCTCTCGCGGGAGAGGACGACGCCGCCGTGAAGACGGCGTTCGACAAGCTCAACGAGAGCCAGCAGAAGCTCGGCCAGGCCATCTATGCTTCTGCACAGGCCGACGCCTCGGCGCCTGCCGGCGAGCAGGGGGAGCCGACCGAGTCGACGTCGAACAACGACGACGACGTGGTCGACGCCGAGGTCGTCGAAGACGAAGACGAGCCGAAGGGCAAGTAATCCATGACTGACGACAACCACAACGGTCACCCGTCCGACCCCGAGTCGGCCGACGCCGAGGTTCGTCAGCCTGCGGAGGAGGGGGCGGCCGCCGAGGGCGGCGCCCCCGACCCCACGTTCATCCAGGCTGAGGGACCGGACATCGAGACCTCGCTCTCCGACGCGGATCTCTCGTTCCTCTCGGGGCAGAGCTCGTCCGACGAGCTCGCTGCCGAGCGGCTCGCCGACCTGCAGCGCGTGACGGCGGAGTACGCCAACTACCGCAAGCGCACCGAGGCCAACCGCGAGGTGGAGAAGGAGCGCGCCGTCGGCGACGTGGTGAAGCATCTCATCCCGGTGCTCGACGACCTCGACCGTGCGGCCAAGCACGGCGACCTGGAGGAGGGTGGCCCGTTCACGGCCATCGCCACCAAGCTGCGCACCAGCGTGGAGCGCGTGGGGCTGAAGCCCTTCGCCGCCGCCGGCGAGGAGTTCGACCCTCAGATCCACGAGGCGATCTTCCAGCAGCCCACCGACGACGTCACCGTTGCCACGATCGCCGACGTGGTCGAGTCGGGGTACTACCTCGGCTCCACGCTGCTGCGCGCCGCCAAGGTCGTGGTGGCGGTGCCGAATGGCTAGCCAGGACTGGTTCGACAAGGATTTCTACAAGACGCTCGGGGTCTCGAAGGAGATCTCCGACGCCGACCTGAAGAAGGCCTATCGCAAGCTCGCGCGGCAGTACCACCCCGATTCGAACCAGGGTGATGCGGCGGCCGAGGCCCGGTTCAAGGAGATCAGCGAGGCCTACTCGGTGCTCTCCGACGCCGAGCAGCGCAAGGAGTACGACCAGATCCGCGCCATGGGTTCCGGCGCCCGCTTCACGGCGGGCGGCGGGGGCCAGGCCGGCGGCTTCGAAGACGTCTTCGGTGGCATGTTCGGCGGCGGTGGCGGTGGCGGTGCCCGCGGGCAGAGCTACAGCTACCAGCAGGCGCCGGGCGGCTTCGACGACATCCTCGGTGGCATGTTCGGGCGCGGCGGCGGCCGGGCCGGCTTCGGCGGTGCGTACGGTCCCACCCGGGGCCGCGACGTCACCGCCCGCACCACCATCGACTTCGTCACCGCCGTGAAAGGCGACACCATCAAGCTGCAGACAGCGGATGGCAAGCCGATCACGGTGAAGATCCCGGCGGGCGTGGCCGATCAGCAGAAGATCAAGCTGCGCGGCAAGGGCGAGCCCTCGCCCGACGGCGGCGAACCCGGCGACATCGTTCTCACGGTGTCGGTGCGCAAGCATCCGGTGTTCGAGCGCGACGGGCTGAACCTCAGGGTGAACGTGCCGGTCACGTTCGTCGAGGCGACGCTCGGGGCCACCATCGAGGTGCCGACGCTCGGCGGCTCACCCGTGAAGCTCAAGGTCGCGGCGGGAACTCCGTCGGGCCGGGTGCTGCGGGTGAAGGGCCGCGGGGTGGAGACCTCGAAGGGCACGGGCGACCTGCTCGCCGTGGTTCAGGTGGCGGTGCCCTCGCACCTGTCGCCCGCTCAGCGCGAGGCGCTCGAGGCGTTCCGCGCGGTCGAACCGCCCGAGAACCCGCGACTGGAACTGCTCGAGAAGGCTCGCGAGTAGATCCCCCACCCCCGCGACTCGTCCCGAATCGGGCCGCGACACGGCGTGTCGCACCGATTCGGGACGAGTCACGGGGGCTAATTCGTACGTGACCAGTGAGAGGGGAACAGGATGGACGAGGTCGACGAGAACTCGCCGCTGTTCGCCATCGCGGTCGCGGCCGAGCTCGCGGGCATGCACCCGCAGACGCTTCGCCAGTACGACCGCATCGGGCTCGTGAGCCCCACCCGCACGGCGGGCAAGTCGCGGCGCTACTCGATGCGCGACGTGGTGCAGCTGCGCGAGGTGGCCCGGCTGTCGTCGGAGGGGGTCTCCCTCGAGGGCATCGCGCGCATCCTGCAGCTCGAGAACCAGGTGGCCGCCCTCACCGACCGCGTGCGCGAGCTCGAGGGCGCCCTCGCCGACGAGCTGCTCAACCGGCCCGGCCGCCGCGTGTTCGCCGCCGGGGTGGCGGGCGAGGTCATCTCGCTCAAGCACGGCACGCGCACGCAGCGCCGCACGGAGCTCGTGGTCTGGCGCCCCGAACTCGGCCCCGCCGGCGACCGCTGACGATTACTCATTGACCCCCGGGCCGGATGGCCGGAGGGTGGAGGGATGACGAGATCATCCGGGCCGGCACGGTCGGTGAGCCGCGCGCAGGCGGGAGCCGGCGCCCTGGCGGGGCTGGTGCAGGGCATCGGCCTGGCCGCGCTGGTGGTGGCGTTCGCCTGGTACCTGCTCGGCGGGTGGGCCCCGTCGCAGCAGACCCCGTCGCAGCAGACCCTGGGCGGATGGCTCCTGGTGGCGGTCTCGGTGCTCGTGCTGGCGGGAGCGTGGTTCGCGGGCGTCGCGGTGCTGCGGCGTCGAGGGATGCAGCGGGCCCGGAGCATCGTGTCGTGGTCGCTTGCCCTGTCGAGTGTCGCGGTGACGGTGCTGGCGTTGCTCGCCGGGTGGGTGGCGATCGTGATCGGGCTCTTCTCGGCCCTCGTGCTGTGGACCGGGGAGTACGCGGAGACGGTCGCCGTCACAGCCGTGGTGATCGTGGCTGCACTGGCGTTGCTCGTCGGCACGGCGACCTGCTCGCTGTTCACGGTCGCGTTCGCGAACCGGCTGCCGACGGAGTCCGGCCCGGCCGGGCCTCCGGCGCCGCCGTCGGATGCACCGCGACTGTGAGGGTGGGGCGCAGCGCGTAACGTTGGGGGGTGCCTGAGTTCTCGTTCGACGCCCTCCGCCGCTACCCCGACGTCGAGGCCGACAACCTGTTCGCAGCCGACGCCAGCGATCGCCTCATCCTCGACGAGGCACTCGGCGCACTCGAGGCGGTGCGCGGGCTCGACGGGCCCGATGCCGCCGGCCGCGGCCGCGTCGTGGTGATCGGCGACGGCTACGGGGCCCTCACCCTGGGCGCCGCAGCCGTGCTCGATCTGCACGGCATCCGGGTGCACCAGGATTCGCGGGCCGGCGAGCTCGCCCTGGCCGAGAATGCCCGGCGCGCATCCGACATCGACCTCACCGGCCGCTTCGTCAACCTGCCGTTGGGCCGCGAACTGCTCGAGGGTGCGCGGGTCGTGCTGCTCCAGCTGCCCCGCTCGCTCGCCGAGCTCGACGACGTCACCCGGGCCATCGCCGCCTACGCCGACCCCGAGGTGGTGGTGTTCGCCGGCGGCCGGGTGAAGCACATGACCCCCGGCATGAACGACGTGCTCGCCGAGTCGTTCGACCGCGTCACCGCCACCCTCGCGAGGCAGAAGTCGCGTGTGCTGGTGGCGACGATGCCTCGGGAGGGCGTGACGCCGGCGCCGGTGCGCAGGGAGTTCCACGCCGAGCCCGAGCCGGGCCTCGAGGTCTGCGCCACCGGGGGAGCGTTCGCGGGCACGAAGATCGACATCGGCACGCGATTCCTGCTCGGCAGCCTCGACGCCATGAAACCGGATGCCCGCACCGCCGTCGACCTCGGCTGTGGAACGGGCGTGCTGAGCGCGTACCTCGCCCGGGCGCGCCCCGACCTGCGGGTGATCGCCACCGACCAGTCGGCCGCGGCCGTGGAATCGGCGCGGCAGACCATGGAGGTCAACGGCATCCGGAACGTGGAGGTGGTGCAGGACGACGCGCTCGCCGGGTTCGACGACGGAAGTGCCGAACTGGTGCTGCTGAACCCCCCGTTCCACCAGGGTTCGACCGTGCACGCCGGCATCGCGCTGAAGTTGTTCCAGGCCGCGGGCCGGGTGTTGGCGCCGGGTGGCGAGCTCTGGACGGTGTTCAACTCGCACCTCGCCTACCGTGCCGCGTTGCAGCGGGCCGTGGGAGTTACGCGTCAGGTCGACCGCAACGCCAAGTTCACGGTGATGGTCTCCACCAAGCGTTGAGTGCGGGCCGGCACGGCCGCGCCCGAGCGGGTCAGGCCGGTTCTGTTCGGCGGATCAGGCCGGTTCGGCGATGCGGAAGCCGAGCACCGCGCGCCGGCGGCGCACCAGCATCTCGCTGCCCACCAGCACCGCGGCGGCACCGATCAGGGCCACGCCGATCACGATCACCGGGATGCGCGTGTCCGTCTCGAGCCGCGGGATGAGGTCGAGCGGCTCGGCCAGCCCGATCAGCATGAAGAACACGGTGGAGTAGACCACGGTGCGGATGCTCCAGAGCTTCTCGGCACCGTTCAGCGCGAGCAGGGTGAGCAGCCACAGGCCGTACCAGGGGTGCACCACGGGCGACGCGAGCACGACGGCCGCGAACACGCCGAGCAGCAGGCGCAGCGGATCGAGCTGGCGCCGGGCGATCACGAGGTAGGCCGCAAGGGCGCAGCCGGCCGCGAGCAGGGCGGTCTTCACCAGCTGCTGCGCCAGCTCGCCGTCGAGACCGACGCCCGAGAACAGGCCGCCGACACTGATTCCCAGCACGCTGGCCGGCGCGTACCACGACGAGATCGAGACGGGGGTGGCGAGGGCGGCGATCCAGCCCATGCCGATGCCCAGACTCCAGCCCACGAGGGCGAGCGAACCCAGCGCGATGCCGGCCACGGCGGCCCAGCGGCGGATGATCGCGCCCCAGCCGGCGGCAGACCCCGCCCAGATGAGCCCGATGATGGGCAGGGCCAACAGAGCGATGGGCTTTATGCCGATGGCGACGGCGATGAACACGGTGCCCAGGATGGGCCGGTCTTTCAGCGCGTAGTACACGCCGCCCACGATGAAGGCGAGCATGATCGAGTCGTTGTGACCGGCGGCCACGAAGTTCATGATGACGAGCGGGCTGGCGGCCACGATCCAGAGCACGCCCGCCTCGTTCAGGCCCCGCAGCCGGGCGATGCGCCAGGCGTAGTAGGCGAGCATGGCCAGCCCCGCGGCGGCCAGCAGGCGGAAGGCGAACACGGCCACCTCGGTGGGCAGCGCATCCGTCGACTGAACCACGACGCGCTCGAGCCACACGAACACCGGGCCGTAGGGCGTGTTGGTGTCGGCCCAGAGCGGGTCGACTCCGATGCCGTACCAGCCGGGCAGCTCGGCCATGCCCGTGGTGTACGGGTTGAGGCCGGCGCCCATCAGGCGGCCCTGGCCGACGTAGGCGAACATGTCGCGGCTGAACAGCGGCAGCGACACCAGCAGAGGGGCGCTCCAGGCGGCGGCCGAGGCCACGACCTCGCTGAGGGATGCGCGCCGCGAGGCGGTGTGGTCGACCGAGCGGGCGCCGCGCCGTTCGAGCATCGACATACCCAGGGCGATCCAGGCCACCAGGAGCATGAGGGCGCCGAAGACCACGAGCAGGCCGCTCACGGCGACGCCGCCGCGGGAGTTGCGGATGAACTCGAGCAGAGCCCAGCCGTGCAGCGTCGAGTCAGGACCGAGCCAGCCCACGCCGAAGGATCCGAGGGCGATGCCGATGGATCCGGAGAGTCCGAGAAGGAATCGGACACCGGGAGGAAGGACGCGCACGGTCTCGTTTCTACCATGCCAGTTTGAACGTGGGCCGAACCTTACATCACGGAAGCGCAACGGCGTCCGTGGGAATGCTGGTGTGCCGATGAGCGTTCTGGTAAGTTGAGTCACATCGACTCAAGTTTTTTATCCATCTGTCACGAATCTGAAGAAGGAAGACGAGCGAGAGACATGGCAACGAACCAGGGAGCCCCGAACACCGACGAGCAGAAGAGCGCTCTCGAGCAGTACGGCGTCAACCTGACCGAGATCGCGGCGAGCGGCAAGCTCGACCCCGTGATCGGGCGCGACGCCGAGATCCGGCGGGTGAGCCAGGTGCTCACCCGCCGCACCAAGAACAACCCCGTGCTCATCGGCGAACCGGGCGTGGGCAAGACCGCGGTGGTGGAGGGCCTCGCCCAGCGCATCGTGGCCGGCGACGTGGCCGACTCGCTGAAGGGCAAGCAGTTGGTGTCGCTGGACCTGGCCGCCCTCGTGGCCGGGGCGAAGTACCGCGGCGAGTTCGAGGAGCGGCTGAAGGCCGTGCTGAAGGAGATCAACGACGCCGACGGCCAGATCATCACCTTCATCGACGAGCTGCACACCCTGATGGGCGCCGGCGGTGGCGAGGGGTCGGTGGCGGCGTCGAACATGCTGAAGCCGATGCTCGCGCGCGGCGAGCTGCGGCTCATCGGCGCCACGACCCTCGACGAGTACCGCGAGTTCATCGAGCGCGACGCGGCCATGGAGCGCCGTTTCCAGCAGGTGTTCGTGGGTGAGCCCTCGGTGGAGGACACCATCGCGATCCTGCGCGGCCTGAAGGAGCGGTACGAGGCGCACCACAAGGTGTCGATCGCCGATTCGGCCCTCGTTGCGGCGGCCGCGCTGTCGAACCGCTACATCCCGGGCCGGCAGCTGCCCGACAAGGCCATCGACCTGATCGACGAGGCAGCCTCGCGGCTGCGCATGGAGATCGACTCGGCGCCGGTGGAGATCGACGAACTGCGCCGATCGGTCGACCGCCTGAAGCTCGAGGAGCTCGCGCTGAAGAAGGAGAAGGACGACGCCTCCCGCGAGCGGCTGGCCGCCCTCCGCGCCACCCTCGCCGAGCGTTCGGCGACCCTCGCCGGGCTGCAGGAGCGGTGGGACCGCGAGCGTTCCGCCCTCAACCGCGTGGGTGAGCTGAAGGAGAAGCTCGACAACGCGCGCATGCGGGCCGAGCGGGCCCAGCGCGAGGGCAACCTCGAGCAGGCGTCGCGCCTGCTGTACGGCGAGATCCCGGTGCTCGAGCGCTCCCTCGCCGAGGCCGAGGCCGCGGAGGTCGACGCCGACGGCGGCGAGCGCATGGTGAACGACCAGGTGGGCTCCGACGACATCGCGGCCGTGATCGCCGCGTGGACGGGCATCCCCGTCGACCGGCTCACCCAGGGCGAGACCGACCGGTTGCTCGCGCTCGAGTCGGAGCTCGCCCGGCGCCTGATCGGCCAGCGCGAGGCGGTCTCGGCCGTCGCCGACGCCGTTCGGCGCTCGCGGGCCGGCATCGCCGACGAAGACCGGCCGACCGGTTCGTTCCTCTTCCTCGGGCCCACGGGCGTGGGCAAGACGGAGCTGGCCAAGGCGCTCGCCGACTTCCTGTTCGACGATGAGAAGGCACTCGTGCGCATCGACATGTCGGAGTACGGCGAGAAGCACTCGGTGGCCCGGCTGCTCGGCGCCCCTCCCGGCTACATCGGCTACGAGCAGGGCGGCCAGCTCACCGAGGCGGTGCGGCGCCGGCCCTACTCGGTCATCCTGATGGACGAGGTGGAGAAGGCCCACCCCGAGGTGTTCGACGTGCTGCTGCAGGTGCTCGACGACGGGCGGCTCACCGACGGCCAGGGCCGCACGGTCGACTTCCGCAACACCATCCTCATCCTCACGTCGAACCTGGGCTCGCAGTACCTCGTCGACCCGGCGCTGCCGGCCGCGGCGGCCAAGGAGCTCGTGCTGGACGCGGTGCGGGCGGCCTTCAAGCCCGAGTTCGTGAACCGGCTCGACGACATCGTGGTGTTCTCGGCCCTGTCCGAAGACGACCTGGCCCAGATCGTGTCGCTGTACGTCGACCGGCTGTCGCGTCGGCTGGCCTCGCGCCGGCTGGCGCTCGCGGTGACTCCGGATGCGCGGGCCTGGTTGGCCTCGCACGGGTACGACCCCGTCTACGGGGCTCGGCCGCTGCGCCGCCTGATGCAGCACGAGATCGACGACCGGCTGGCGCGGGCGCTGCTCGCGGGGTCGGTGCGCGACGGCGACACCGTGCGGGTCGACGTGGCGGCCTCGGGCGAGGGTCTGACGGTGGAGGCGGCCCCGGTCGACGAGGTCCTGCCGAGGTAGCGACGGGGTTCGGGGTCGGAAACGGCGAACGACGGAGGGTCGGCCCGAACTGGGGCCGACCCTCCGTCGTTGCGTGCCGGGGCCGGGGCTGGGGTTGCCCCCGCCGGGTGGGCTGCGCCGGGGGTCAGGCGTTGGCGAGGAGGAGCTCGTCGAGGGGGAGGCGGGTGCGCGGTGCGAGCTCGCGGGCGCGGAGGGAGTCGTCGGGCAGGGCGTCGGGCGAGGCCAGGGTGCCGAGGGCCGTGACCGTCAGGGGCACGAGGGAGTCGGCGAGGTCGAAGGCCTGTGCGAGGGCGGCAGCGTCGAATCCGCCCATCTGGTGCACGTGCAGTCCGTCGTGGTGGGCCTGCACGCTCAGGTGGGCGATGGCCTGGCCGAGGTCGTACTCCGCCCAGCGGCGTGGCTTGCCGTCGGCGTCGGTCACCTCGGCGATGCCCACCACGAACGCTCCGGCCGAACCGGCCCAGACGGAGTTGAAGCCCATCAGGGTGCCGGCGATGAGGTCGAACGCCTCGGATCCGCGGCGGGCCACGATGAAGCGGGCGGGCTGCGAGTTCGCGGCCGAGGGGGCCCAGCGGGCGGCCTCGAGCGCAGCGGTGAGGGCCGACTCGTCGATCGGGCGGGCCGCCTCGAAGGAGCGCGGGCTCCAGCGCTCGGCGAGCGTGGGGAGGATGGGCGCGCTGGTCTCGGCGGCGCGATCGAAGGCCGGCCGGGCGCTGTCGGTGGTGAGGGTCATGGGGTGTCCGTTCGTCGAGGTGGTTGTGGCCGGTGCACCCCGTCGTGCACGGTATCCGGACTGTGGTCCGGATGAGTCATCTCAACTTCGCGGAACGCGTCCCTATTCCCAGCCGTCCGGCGCTCCGCCCCGCCCAGGTCACCGCGGTCTCCAGGGGGCCGCGTCGCCCGAGCACCGCCAGCAGACATCCGATCAGCAGTGCGAGCACCACGTTCGCCGCGAAGAACCCGGGGCTCGACAGGTACCACGGGTCGTCCAGCGACACGTACTCCACGTAGCTCAGCTCGCTGTACGGCTTGCCCAGGGCCGCGAGCGTCACCACCCCCACCACCAGCACGTGCACGGTGTACACGGTGAGGGGCGCTGCCCCGGCGGCCGTCACCGGGGTCAGGATGCGCCGCGCGGCGGGCCCGAGCAGCGAACCCAGCAGCACCAGCAGCCCGATCGTCACGACGGCGAACCCGCTGGTGAGGAGGAGGTCGGCGGTGGTGCCCTGGTGCGGGCCCGACCCGATGAGGCTGAGCCAGGTGCCGGGCAGCGGTCGGCCGGAGCCCCCCTCGACGAGTTGCCGCCGGGCCCCGTTCTCGCCGATGCCGAGCGCCTTCGCGTAGGCGTGCACTCCGCCGAGCACCTGCTGCGTGAGCACCGCCAGCCCGATGCCGGCGAGCCAGATCGCGGCGCCGAGACCGACGAGGCGCAGGCACAGTCGACGCAGCAGAACGGCCGATCGGGCGACCAGCAGCGCACGCCCCACCAGCATTCCCACCAGTCCGTAGACCACCCAGGCGGCAGCCGGATAGGTGCCGGTGAACAGCAGCTGCCGCAGCAGGGCGAGCGGGTCGGCGAACGAGAGCCAGCTCGGGTTCGTCGGCGCCGCATCCGTGGCCCCGGTCAGACCGCCCACCGCCCAGCAGGCCACCGGACCCAGCACCACGAGCATCCCCGCCGCGACGGCGAGTGCCCAGCGAGGCCACGTGACGACGAGCGCGAGCATCCAGAACAGCACGCCGTAGTAGGCGAGGATGACGAGGATCGGGTTGGCCAGGAGCCCCACCGTCAGGCCGATCACCACGAGGGCGAGACCGCGACCGACGAGCATCCACCTGGCCGTCGCGGGCCGGGCCGACGCGACCGCCCGGCGTGTGGCGAGCACCGCACCCACGCCCGCCAGCACGGCGAACAGAGCCGAGGCGCGGCCCTCGAACTGTTCCGAGATCCACACCTTCTCTCCGTTGAGGAGGTCGCTCGAGAGCCACACGTGCGTCGCCATCATGCCGACGATGGCCACGAACCGGGCGAGATCGAGCCCCAGGATGCGGTCGGTCGGCGGGGTGGGCACGCCCCAGCTTCTCAGATGCCGGTCAGAACACGGACCGGCGCGGCTCGCATCCGGTCGGGAGGTCGGTCAGATCGGCCCGTCGGTGCGACCGGCGCGGTGCTTGCGCACCCGCTTCAGCACGAACACTGCCACCGCGATCACGACCGCGGCGATCACCGCGTACTGCAGCACCCCGGCGTAGTCCTCCACCACGTGCCACTGCTCGCCGAGCCAGAACCCGGCCAGGATGAACGCGGTGTTCCAGATGGCCGAGCCCGCAGTGGTGAGCAGGGCGAACTGCCACAGCGGCATCCGTTCGATGCCCGCGGGGATGGAGATGAAGCTGCGGAACAGCGGCAGCATGCGCCCGAAGAACACCGCCTTCGGGCCGTGCCGCCGGAACCAGGCCTCGGTGCGGTCGACGTCGTCGACGTCGACCAGGGGCAGGCGGCGGACGATGGCCCGCATGCGGTCGCGACCGAGCCACGCGCCCAGGCCGTAGAGCGCGAGCGCGCCCACCAGGGAGCCGAGGGTGGTGAACAGGATGGCGGCCACCAGGTCGAGGTCGCCGCGACTGGCCGCGAACCCGGCGAGCGGCAGGATGACCTCGCTCGGGATGGGCGGGAAGAGGTTCTCGACGGCCACCGCGAGGCCGGCGCCCGGGGCGCCGAGGGTGTCCATGAGGCCCACCACCCAGTCGCCGATGGGGCCGAGGCCGGAGTCGGCCGCGTCGGTGGGGGCTGCTTCCGAGAGGTCGAGGGACAGTGGGTCGGCGTACGCCAGGCTCATGCGACAACCCTAGGGGGGCCTGCCTGGAGCATCCCTGTGGCGGCCGGCGGTAGCCCGTGGTGGCCGTCGACCCGCTCGTTCGGCGGCCAGTCCCGCGCCCGCTACGACTTCACGAGCCGCGCGATCGCCGCCGTCGCCTCTTTGAGTTTGGCCTCCGCCACGTCGCCGCCCTCGGCCACCGCCTCCACCACGCAGTGGCCGAGATGGTCTTCCAGGAGGCCCAGGGCCACCGACTCCAGAGCGCTCGTCATCGCCGAGATCTGGGTGAGGATGTCGATGCAGTACTTCTCCTCGTCGACCATGTTCTGCAGGCCGCGGGCCTGACCCTCGATGCGCTTGAGGCGCTTGAGATAGGCGTCCTTCTGGGTGATGTAGCCGTGGTGGGCGTGTTCGGCCGACATGGTCAGGCTCCGATCCGGGTGGGGGCGGTGGGGGTGGGGGCGGATGCCGGCGCGGTCGTCGAGACGGCGGCACGGGCATCCGGTCGCAGGTCGAGGCGGCGCAGCAGCTGCGCGTTCAGGGCCACGATGATGGTGGAGAGCGACATCAGCACGGCACCCACCGACATCGGCAGCACGAAGCCGATCGGCGCGAGCACGCCCGCCGCCAGCGGAACCGACAGCAGGTTGTAGCCCGCGGCCCACCAGAGGTTCTGGGTCATCTTGCGGTACCCGGCCTTCGAGAGGCGGATGACCGAGAGAACCGCACGCGGGTCGTCGCTGGCCAGGATGACGCCGGCCGAGGCGATGGCGACGTCGGTTCCGGCGCCGATCGCGATGCCCACATCGGCCCGCGCCAGGGCGGGGGCGTCGTTGACGCCGTCTCCCACCATCGCCACGCGTCGGCCCTCGGACTGCAGGCCGGCCACCGCGGCCGACTTGTCTTCGGGGCGCACGCCGGCATAGAACCGTTCGATGCCCAGTTCGGCGGCCACCGCGCGGGCCACGGGTTCGGCGTCGCCGGTTATCATGACCACCTCGATGTTCTGGCGGCGCAGCTCGTCGACGGCCTGGCGCGACTCGGGGCGCACCTCGTCGGCCAGGGTGATGCGGCCGACGACCTCGTGGTCGCGGAGGACGTGCAGGACGGTCTCTGCGGTCGGGGCTGCCCCGGCGGCGGCCAGGGGGTGCACTCCGTGCTGCTCGAGCAGGCGTGGGCCGCCCACGTGCACGACGGAGTCGCCGACGCGGGCGCTCACCCCCACCGCGGCCGACGACTCGAATCCGGTGGCTGCGGGCACGGCCAGGCCGCGCATCCGGGCCGCGTCGACGATCGCCCGGGCCAGCGGGTGCTCACTGTCGCCCTCGGTGGCCGCGGCCAGGGCCAGCACGTCGTCGGAGCTGAGGGGTGCTGCGCCGCCTCTTGCGCCGCCGGCTGCGCCTTCTGCTGCGACGACGGAGGTGACCGCGGGGGCGCCCCTGGTGAGCGTGCCCGTCTTGTCGAAGACCACCGTGTCGACCGTGCGCATCGTCTCGAGGGCGAGCCGGTCTTTCACCAGGATGCCGGCCTTCGCGGCGCGCTCGGTGGCGATGGAGACCACCAGTGGGATGGCGAGGCCCAGCGCGTGCGGGCAGGCGATGACCAGCACGGTGATGGTGCGGATGACGGCGTCGTCGGGGCTGCCCACGAGCGTCCACACCACGGCGGTGATGACCGCCGAGCCGAGCGCGAACCAGAACAGCCAGCCCGCGGCCACGTCGGCGATGCGCTGAGCGCGGGAGCTCGAGTTCTGCGCCTCGGTGACCAGGCGCTGGATTCCCGCCAGCGCCGTGTCGTCGCCGATGGCGGTGACCCGGATGCGCAGAGCCGTGTCGGTGGCGACGGTGCCGGCGACCACGTGAGCCCCAGGGCCCCGGGAGACGGGCCGGGACTCGCCGGTGATCATCGACTCGTCGACGTCGGCGGTGCCCTCGACCACCTCGCCGTCGGCGGGCACGCGGCCGCCGGGGCGCACGATCACCAGGTCGCCGACGCGGAGGTCGGCGGGGGAGACGGTGGTGGTGGTCGTTGTGCTTGTGCTGGCGACTGTGCCTGTGCCGGCGTCGATGCGCTCGGCCTCGTCGGGCAGCAGGGCGGCGAGGGAGTCCAGCGCCGAGGTGGTCTGAGCGAGGGAGCGCATCTCGATCCAGTGGCCGAGGAGCATGATCACGATCAGCAGGGCGAGCTCCCACCAGAAGTCGAGCTGGTGGTCGAGGAGGCCCAGGGTGGCTCCCCAGCTCGCCACGAAGGCCACCGAGATGGCGAGCGCGATGAGCAGCATCATGCCGGGTTGCCTGGCGCGCAGCTCGTCGACGCCGCCGGTGAGGAAGGGTCGGCCGCCGATCACGAACATCACGGTGCCGAACACGGGCGAGATCCAGGTGACGGGGCCGTCGGCCGGGAGGTCGTAGCCGAGGATCATGGCGAACATCGAGCTGAACGCCACCACGGGCACGGCCACCACGAGCATCACCCAGAACAGCCGCCGGAACACGGCGACGTGGCCGCTGTGGTCGTGGCCTGCGTGTCCGCCGTGGCCGGCGTGGTCGTGGTTCGCGTGGCCGTGGCCGGCGTGCATGTCGTGACCTGCGTGCGCGTCGTGGCCCGCGTGCATGTCATGACCTGCGTGTCCCGCGTGCGCGTCGTGGCTCGCGTGATCGTGCCCGCTGTGGGCGGAGTGGTCGTGGCCGTCGTGCTCAGCGTGCTCGGGCGTCATGCGGCAAGCATATACCCCCTGGGGGTACCGAGCAGCCGTGGGTGCCCGGTGATACCGTGTGCGTGTGACCCACGAGGAGGCCGTGCCGCGCGAGCGGCGCGACGCCGCCTCGATGCGCATCGCCGGGGTGATCGTGGTGGGCATGTGCGCCGCCGTCTGGTGGCCGGCCTTCACGCTCGGCGCGTGGGGTGACTTCTTCTTCGACCAGCTGCTCACGATCTGGGCGGCGGCGACCGGCGCGTTCTTCGTGGTCGCGTTCTACGGACGGGGCCGCGGACGATGGTGGCGGGCTGCCGCCCTGCTCGCGCCGAGCGGTTACCTGGCCGCGAGTTTCGCGGTGCAGCCCGGGTCCGACGACCTCGCCTCGCTCCTCGTCGCCCTTCTCGCCGTCGCGGTCGCCCTGCTCGCGGTACCCACGACCGTGTGGGTGCTCGCCCGGATGATCTGGCCCGAGGTCGCCGAAGACGTCACGCCCCGACTCCGATGGTTCGTCATCGGCGTGGTGGCGCTGGTAGCGGTGGCGTCATTCTTCCTGGGTGCCAACCAGTCGAGGTTCCTGACGTGCGAGGAGTTCACCGTGAGCGGCAACTCCGAGCCCCTCGGGTGCACCCCCGAAGCCGACTTCGGCGACTGACCTGCGGGTCGCTGCGCCCCCTGATCAGGCCGACGCGAGGAGGTCGGCCAGGGCCGATGCGAAGGCGTCGACGTCGTCGGCGGTGGTGTCGAAGGAGCACATCCAGCGCACCTCGCCGGTGGCCGGGTTCCAGTCGTAGAACCGGAACACCTCGCGCAGCCGGTCGGCCACTCCGGGCGGCACGATCGCGAACACCGCGTTCGACTGGGTCTCCTGCGTCACCGTGACACCCGGCAGCCCCTCGACCGCCGCACGCAACCGCGCCGCCATGGCGTTGGCGTGCGTGGCCGACCGCAGCCACAGGTCTGAGCCGTACAGCGCGATCAGCTGCGCCGACACGAACCGCATCTTGCTGGCCAGCTGCATGTCGAGCTTGCGGAGGAAGGGGATGCCGGTGACCGCATCCGGATTCAGCACCACCACGGCCTCGCCGTAGAGCAGGCCGTTCTTGGTGCCGCCGAGCGAGACCACGTCGACCCCCGCATCCGTCGTGAATGCACGCAGCGGAGCGCCCAGCGAGGCCGCCGCGTTGGAGATGCGCGAACCGTCGAGGTGAACGGTCATGCCGCGGGCGTGGGCGTGCTCGGTGATGGCGGCGATCTCGTCGATCGTGTAGGCCGTGCCGAGCTCGGTGGTCTGCGTGATGGAGACGGCGAGCGGCTGCGCGCGGTGCTCGTCGCCCCAGCCCCAGGCCTCCACGTCGATGAGCTCGGGGGTGAGCTTGCCGTCGGGCGTGGGCACGGTGAGCAGCTTCAGGCCGGCCACGCGCTCGGGCGCCGCGTTCTCGTCGGTGTGGATGTGTGCGGTGGTGGAGCACACCACCGCACCCCAGCGCGGCAGCATCGACTGCAGGCCCACGACGTTGGCCCCGGTTCCGTTGAAGACCGGGAAGGCTTCGGCGCGGTCGCCGAACTGCTGGGCGATGACCTTCTGCAGCTCGGCCGTGTAGACGTCGCCGCCGTAGGCGACCTGGTGCCCGCCGTTGGCGCGGGCGATGGCCTCGAGCACCTCGGGGTGGGCCCCGGCGTAGTTGTCGGAGGCGAAGCCGCGGGAGGTGAGGTCGTGCAGGGGTTCGGTCACCCCTCGATTCTGCCAAACATCGAGCGGGCTCCGGCACGACCGGGCGCACTGCCCGCCCCCATCCGGAGCCCGCCGCGTGTGGCCCGCGTGGCGTCAGCCCCGCAGCGCCTCGCCGAGCTTCACGCGCGGACCGGTGCGCAGCAGCGAGTTCGCGTAGATGCGCGAACCCAGCACCACCACGACCGCGGTGGTCGCCAGCAGGATGACGAGCGACACCAGCGGCTCCCACCACTCGGCGTCGCCGAGGAACAGTCGCAGCGGCATGCCGATCGGCGCCGAGAACGGGATGTACGACATCCAGGTCATCACCGTCTCGTTCGAGTTAAAGAAGATGACCAGGAAGTAGGGGATCATCACGAGCATCGTCACCGGCGAGGTGACCGAGCCCACGTCCTCCTGGCGCGAGACCAGGGCGGCGCTCGCCGAGTAGAGCGCGGCGATCAGCACGAAGCCGAAGATGAAGAACACCACGAACCAGGCGATCGCGGGCCCGAGCAGCCCGAGCAGCGCCGACTGGCCCGTGATGGCGAGGCCCAGCACGGCCGCCGCCCCCACCAGGGCCGTCTGGCCGAACGCCAGGATGCTGTTGCCGATCACCTTGCCCGCCAGCAGCTCGCGGGCGGTGATGGTGGACAGCAGGATCTCGACCACGCGCGTCTGCTTCTCCTCCACCACGCTCTGCGCGATCGTGGAGCCGAAGGTGACCGCGGCCATGAAGAACGCCACCCCGAACGCGATGCCCACGATGTAGGCGAGCAGCCCGTCGGAGTCGCCGGGCTCCAGCAGCGCCACCGGCGGTGCCTGGCTGAGCAGCGAGACGATGCTCGTGGGGGTGTCGCTCAGGGCCACCACCTCGATGTCGAGTCCGGCTCCGGATGCGGGGGTCGCCCCGGCCGCGGGCGTCGCGCCCTCGATGCTGCCGGCCGGCACGATGGCAGCGTCGACGTCTCCGTCGCGCACGAGTTGCTCGGCCTCGTCGACGGATGCCGCCTGCGTGACCTCGAGCTGCTCGCCGAGAGCGGCCGCCACGGCGGCGGTGGGCGGCACCACGGCCACTTTGGGAGCGCTCGCGTTGGCCGACAGGATGCCGCTCACCACGATGGACGCGAGCACAGCGACCAGCAGGATCGCGGCAGAGATGAGGAACGCCTTGCTGCGCAGCCGCATGCCGATCTCGCGGGATGCGACGAGCCGGGTGGCCTGCACCGGTGAGATCGCGGAGGGGCGCTTGCGGGTGGTGGTGGCGGTCATCGCACGACCTCCTTGAAGATCTGGGAGAGGGTGGGCACAACGGGGGTGAAGCGGCGCACGGGGCCGGTGTCGAGGGCGCGGCGCAGAACGGCCTGGGCCGCATCCTGGCCCTGGTCGCCGTGCTCGACCTCGAACACGGCGAAGTCGCCGTCGAGCTCGACCACGCGCACGCCGGGCATCTCGCGCACCCAGCCGGCGTCGTGGGAGAGGTCGATCTCGTAGCGCGCCTCGGCGTGCTGGGTTCGAAGCTCGTCGCGCGAGCCCTGCGCGCGGATACGGCCGCCGGCGATCACCACGAGGTCGTCGCAGATGCGCTCGACGATGTCGAGCTGGTGCGAGGAGAACAGCACCGGCACTCCCGTGGCCGCGTGCTCGACGAGCACGGACTGCACGGTCTCGACGGCCATCGGGTCGAGCCCCGAGAAGGGCTCGTCGAGCACGAGCACGCTCGGATCGTGCACGAGGGCCGCGGCGATCTGGGCGCGCTGCTGGTTTCCGAGCGAGAGGCTCTCGACGGTCGCGTCGGCGCGGTCGGCGAGGCCGAGACGGTCGAGCAGGTCGGTGGTGCTCTTCGTGGCGGCGGACTCCTTCATGCCGTGCAGGCGGCCGAGGTACACGATCTGCTCCGCGACCTTCATCTTGGGGTAGAGGCCGCGCTCCTCGGGCATGTAGCCGAACAGTGCGCGGTCGGCCGGGGTGAGGCGGGTGCCGTCGAGGGTCACGGTGCCGCTGTCGCTCGCGAGCACGCCGAGGATGATGCGCATCGTGGTGGTCTTGCCGGCGCCGTTGCCGCCGACGAAGCCGGTCATGCGGCCGTCGCCGACGGTGAAGCTCACGCCGTCGAGCACGCGCCGGCCGCCGAACGAGCGGGAGACGTCTTCGATCTCGAGCATGGGGGCCCTTCTGGTGGGAGGTGGGGTGGTGTTCTCAGGCTAGGGATCGCGTGCCTTCGGGGGTATCGGCCGTGCGGATGGTTGCGACCGCGGTGCCTCCCCCGAGCGGCGGATGCGCGTGCCGCGCGGCGGCCCGCGGTGCGGTGGGTGGGCCGCCGCGGGGTGGGTGGGATGCGGCGCGATGCGCGGCGGGATGGGTGGGATGCGGCGCGATTCGCGGGGGTGGGTGACGGGATGCGCGGGCGTCGGCGGGCGTGTGGCTCAGGGGCGGCCGGGCACGGCGATTCCGTTCTCGTAGGCGAAGACGACCGCCTGGATGCGGTCTCGGAGGCTCAGCTTCTGCAGGATCTTCGAGACATGCGTCTTCACCGTGGCCTCGCCGAGGTACAGCTGCTGTGCGATCTCGGCGTTGGAGCGGCCGGCCGCCAGCAGCTCGAGCACCTCGCGTTCGCGCTCGGTGAGCGACTGCAACTCGGGGGCGGCGGCGACGGCCGGCGCCGGGCCCGTGGCCGAGGGCGGTTCGCCCGACCGGCGGGCGAAGCTCTCGATCACCCGTCGGGTGACGTCGGGCGAGAGCAGGGCGTCTCCGCGCGCCACGACCTTCACTGCGTCGATCAGGCTCTCGGGCGAGGAGTTCTTGAGCACGAACCCGCTGGCGCCGGCCTCGAGGGCGGCGAAGAGGTAGTCGTCGCGGTCGAAGGTGGTGAGGATGAGGATGCCCGAGGCCGTCCCGGCCTGCAGCAGCTGCCGGGTGGCGTCGAGCCCGTCGAGTTCGGGCATCTGCACGTCCATGCAGATGACGTCGGGGGCGAGCGTGCGGCCGAGTTCGACGGCCTCGCGGCCCGTTCGGGCCTCGCCCACGACCTCGATGCCGTCCTCGGACTCGAGGATGATGCGTAGACCGACCCGAACGAGGTCTTGGTCGTCGGCCAGAAGCACCCGGATGATCTCGCTCATGCGATCACCCCCGGTGCCGTGCCCGGTGCCGTCGTGTCCTGCGTCGTGCCCGGTGTCGCCGGATCGGCGGTCGGCACCCGCGACGGCGTCGCGCCGGCGACGCCCGACGGGGCCAGCGGCAGTCGTGCCCGCACGCGGTACCCCCCGCGCGGCTTCGGGCCCAGTTCGAGCTCGCCGCCCGCCGCGGCCACACGCTCCCGCATGCCGATCTGGCCGAGGCGCGACCCGCCAGGCGCTGCAGCGGCCACCCGGCCCGAATCGGCGGCGCCGGGCGCCGACGCGCCGCTCGAGCCGGCACCCGCGCCGGTGTCGCTCACCTCGATCTCGACGGCGTCGGCCAGGTAGCGCACCCGCACGTCGGCGGTGGCGCGCGGCCCCGCGTGCTTGCGCACGTTCGTGAGCGACTCCTGCGCGATGCGGTACACCGTGAGCCCCATGGCGGCCGGCACGCGGCGTTCGGCGCCCACCACCGAGAACGTCACCGGCAGGCCGGCCGCGTTCGCCTCCTCGACGAGCTCGGCGAGCTGCGCGACGCCCCGGGTGGAGGCGGTGGTCGACGGCGCATCACCTCGCTCGCGCAGTGCGCCGAGCATGCGCTGCAGCTCGTCGACCGCCTCGCGCGCGTTCTGCTCGATCACCGAGAGCGCCTCCAGCGCGCGCGGATCGGCCGCCGGACGTGCCTGGTCTCGCTCGAGCACCCGCCGGGCGGCGCCGGCCTGCAACCCCATCACGGAGACATGATGTGCCACCACGTCGTGCAGTTCGCGCGCGATGCGCGAGCGCTCGAGCTCGACGGCCTGGCGGCTGCTCACCTCCCGCTCCTGTTCGAGCTCGAGGGTGCGCTGCTGGAGGGACTCCCGCTGGCGGGCCGACGCCCAGGCCGCATTGCCGAACACCCAGGCGCCGCCGAAGTAGAGCAGGTTGGTGACGAGGCTGATCAGGCCGATCGCCATGAACTGCGACAGCACGCCGTCGCGTGAGTAGGCGGGCGACAGCGCGGGGTTCAAGGCCTGGAAGACGATCACCCCGGCGAGCCAGAGCAGCATCCCCCCGGTGATGACGGCGCGCAGCCACGTGGCCAGCAGCCGGTTGCGACCCCACGCGCCCAGCGTGTACAGGGCCACGAACAGGCAGATGTTGTTGAAGAGCTGCTCGTAGACACCGGAGTACTGCCCCACCACGAACACCACGGCCACCACGACGACCACGAGTTCGGGCCATCGACGACGAAACGCCAGGGGTGCCGCGACCAGCACCGAGAAGATGGCGGCGCCCCACCACGGGGCGTGGGAAGCCTCGATCGAGGCGCGCGAGAACAGCACCCAGCTCAACCAGGTGGCGAGCACGAGCACGGCGGCGGCCACGGCGTCGCGCCGGTACCCGGCGGCGCCCGGTCTCGGTCGTCGCCAGTCGTCGGATGCGGAGGTCATAAGGCAACGCTAGCGAGAGGGCGCCGTGAGGCCATCCGTCGCTCGGGTGATGTGCACGGATCATGCTGCCCTGAGACCGTGCAGGAGTAGTCGCGCAGACCACGCACCCCTACGGGGCCAGTGGGAACCACTCCGGCACCAACCGCCGATAGCTCCGCACGAACGCCCCCGGATCGCGCGGCTCCGGCGTCTCGAGCCACGCCGCGATGGCGCCCACACTGCCGTTGGCCACGTACGGTCCCACCATGGCCGCGAGCAGCGGATCCGCGGACTCCTCGGCGGAATCCGCGAACAGGGCGTGCTGCTGCAGCAGTTGCCGGTTCGACTGCTCGAAGTGGGCCGCGAGCATGGGCCGCAGGCTCGACTCCCCGCTGTGCCCGTCGCGGTCGTGCGACAGCCCTCGTTCGTAGATGGCGGCGTGCGACTCCACGTTCTCGAGCACGGCGAGGGTGGCGGCCGCGATCGCCTCCGCGGCGCCCGCGCGCGGGACCTCCGCGAGGTACCGGTCGCGGATGGCATCGAGCTCCTCCCGCAGCACGCTCTCCAGGAGGGCCAGGGGTGAGGCGGCGTGCGCGTAGAACGTCGACCGGTTCACCCCGGCCGCCGCCGCGATGTCGGATGCCCGCACCTCGTCGATCGGCCGCTCCGAGGCGAGGCGCAGCACGGCCTCGGCGAGCTTCCCGCGGCTGCGGCGGTGGCGTGCATCCATTCGGCGATTCTCTCCGATCTGCGTGACCCGCGTGACCCGATGGCGTGCACGGGTGAATCCGAGCGACTCGACGGTCTATCCGTTGCGCTGCACCGGGAATACAATTATCCAACAAACGTTGGATATCAACGCATGCACACGCATGGATGATTTCGAAGGAGAAGTGAGCATCATGGCCACATACGACGTCGCCGGACGGTCTGCGATCGTGACGGGAGCGGGCTCGGGAATCGGCCGAGCAGTCGCACTGGAGCTGGCGAGGAGCGGGGCATCCGTTCTCGTCAGCGACGTGCGCGAGGAGCCGGCCCAAGCCGTCGTCGCCGAGATCCGCGCTGCGGGCGGCACCGCAGAGGCGCTCGTGGGCGACGTGAGCGACCCCGAGTTCGCCGCCGCGAGCGTGGTGGCCGCCGAGAAGCTCGCGCCCCTCGGCATCGCCGTGAACAACGCCGGCATCGGGGGCGAGGCCGCCACCGTGGGCGACTACTCGCTGGAGAGCTGGCAGAAGGTCATCGAGATCAACCTGAACGCCGTGTTCTACGGGCTCAAGGCGCAGCTGCCGGCCATGGCGAAGAACGGCGGCGGCGCGATCGTGAACATGGCGTCGGTGCTGGGCTCGGTCGGCATCCCGATGTCGTCGGCCTACGTGACGGCCAAGCACGGCCTCGTGGGCCTGACGAAGAACGCGGCTCTCGAGTACGGAGCCCAGAAGGTGCGCGTCAACGCGGTGGGCCCCGGCTTCATCCACACCCCGCTGGTCGACGCGAACCTGTCGGCCGAGGCTCAGGATGCGCTGGCCGCGAAGCACGCGCTCGGCCGGCTGGGCACGGCCGAGGAGGTCGCAGCGATCGTGTCGTTCCTCGTCAGCGACGCCGCCTCGTTCGTGACGGGCAGCTACCACCTCGTCGACGGCGGCTACGCGGCGCAGTAGCGGGCGGGCGGGCCGCCGGCGCGCGGCTGGCAATACGCCTGGGTGGAGGGGCCACGGGCCGGGAGGCAATAGCCTTCGAGGATCGAGCCGATCGCGGCTCGCGACGGAGGTACACCATGGCCGAGAAATCCCAGCGCAAGGCCGTCGCGAAGCCGGCAGCCCGCACTCTCAAGGAGAAGCGCGCCGACAAGAAGATCAAGAGCGACCGCGCCGACCACTCGGCCGACGCGGTGTCGAACGCCAAGAAGAAGTAGCGCGCGTCAGGCCAGAACGATCCGGGCGCCGTTCAGTTCTGCGGCCGGAGCGTTCCACAGGCCGACGACCGCCGCTGCGAGGTCGGCGACGTCGGTGAAGCCGTCGAACGGCTTCTCGGGGTCGGCCGCGCGCATCCGGTCGTCGACCAGGGCTTTCACGGCGAAGATCGTCGCTGCCGCCCGGTCGGGGGCGTCTGTCGCGAACCCGGCGGCCACCGATCGCAGCCACGACTCCGAGGCGGCCTTGGCCGCGGTGTAGTCGGCTCCGGATGCGGTGGGCGCCCCGGTCGACACCGACGACACGAACACGGCCCGGCCCGCCGTCGACGCCACGAGCGCGGGGTAGAAGGCCCGCAACGTGGCGCGCAGGGTGCGGAACGACCGCTCCATGGCCGACCAGCCGTCATCCGTCTGGCCCACGATGCCGCGCCCGCCGACCCAGCCGCCCACGAGGTGCACCACCCCGTCGACGCCCGCGCCGCCGCCGCTCAGCCGCTCGGCCAGCTCCGACACCGCTGCGCTGTCGCTCAGGTCGCACATCTCGACACGGACGCCGGGCACCCGCTCGGCGAGTGCGTCGAGCCGCCCCGCATCCGACCCCACGGCCACCACCTCGGCACCGGCGGCCACGAGGGCCGCGCACACGGCCGCCCCCGACTCGCTCGTCGCCCCGGTGACGACCACGCGTCGCCCCGCCACACCCGCTGCATCACTCATACGTCGATCCTCGCCCCTCTGCCCCCGCGTCAGCTGCGGGCCGTGATGCCCTCGGTGGAGGTGATGACGTCGCGCATCTTCTTCTCGAGCGCTTCGTAGAACATCGAGAGCGGGAACTCGTCGTCGAGCACGGCGTCGGTGAGCCCGCGCGGCGGCCCGTCCAGCGGCAGTGCCTTCGGCCCCTCGGCCCACACCGAGGCGGGGTTCGGGGTGACCGTCGACGTGATCAGCTCGTACGCCGCCAGCCAGTGCGCCGTCTTCGGCCGGTCGATCGAGCGCCAGTACAGCTCGTCGATCGCGTCGCCGAGCGTCGTCACCGCATCGGCCACCTCTGGCCAGTCGATGGTGAGGCGTGTGTCGGTCCAGTGCAGCACGCCGCGCTGGTGCAGCCAGGCGAACAGCAGCTGGCCGCCGAGGCCGTCGTAGTTGCGCACCCGCGATCCGGTGATGGCGAAGCGGAAGATGCGGTCGAACAGCACCGCGTACTGCACCAGCGTGGCGTGCTCGAGCAGCGTCGCGTCGGTCGGCGACAACGCGTGCTCCGAGCCGGCGAGCCCGCGCTCGATCTTCACGGCCTCGCGGAACGCGGTGAGGTCGCACCGCAGCTCCTCCAGCGAGTAGAGGAAGAACGGCATGCGCTGCTTGATCATGAACGGGTCGAACGGCAGGTCGCCGCGCATGTGGGTGCGGTCGTGGATGAGGTCCCACATCACGAAGGTGCGCTCGGTGAGCTCCTGGTCGTCGAGCAGTCGCGCCGCGTCGGCGGGCAGCTCGAGCCGGGTGATCTCGGCGGCGGCCCGCACCACGCGGCGGAACCGGGCGGCCTCCCGGTCGGCGAAGATGCCACCCCAGGTGTACGCCGGGATGCTCGACGTGGCCACCGACTCGGGGAACAGCACGGCCGAGTTGGTGTCGTACCCCGCCGTGAAGTCGATGAACCGGATGGGCAGGAACAGCGCGTTCGAGTACTCCCCGGCCTCCAGCTCGGCGATGAACGTGGGCCAGATCACCTCGATCAGCACCGCCTCCACGTGCCGGTCGGTGCTGCCGTTCTGGGTGTACATCGGGAAGACCACCAGATGCCGGATGCCGTCTTCGCGCCGCGAAGCCGGTGCGAACGCCACGAGCGACGCCACGAAGTCGGGCACTCCGAAGCCCTGGTCGACCCACCGCGCGAAGTCGTCGCGCACGGCGGCCAGGTACTCGGCGTCGTGCGGGAAGAGCGGGGCCAGCTCGGCGATCGAGTCGACGATCGCGGCCACGTGCTCGCGGGCCGCCGCGTGGTCGACGGGGTCGGGCACCGATCCGTCTTTCACCTGAAGCGGCTGCAGTGCGGCGACCGCCTGCTTGAGGGCCAGCCAGGCCGGCGCGAGAGCGAGGTCCTCGACGACCTCGGGTTCTCCGATGATGGACTGGGCGGCGGATGCAGCGGCAGACGTGGGTCGTGCGGACATGGTGGAACCTCCAATCGGTCGTTCCTCCCGAGCCTAGGCGCGCGGCATCCGCTCTTCTTTGACGCACCCGGCGATTAGCGGCGCAGTAGGGCCCTGCGAGCGCAACGAATCCGCATCCGCCCCACGGGAACACCCGGTGGGCTCGCTACGCCGCTCACAGGCAGGCCGCGGTGCCCCGGTTAGCATGAGACGCGATGAAGAAGCACACGGACGCGTCGGCGACCCCCACGACAGCGCCCGAGGCGAAGCACCGAGCCCGAGCCGACCTGGCCGACGCCACCGGAGCCGGCCGCGGAAGCCGCCGGGATCGCGGAGCCACCGCCGAGCGCCCCGCCCACTTCCTGCCGCACATCCAGGGGTTGCGTGCCATCGCCGTGCTGCTCGTGGTGATCTACCACTTCTGGCCCGGGCGCCTCACCGGCGGCTACATCGGTGTGGACGTGTTCTTCGTGATCTCGGGCTTCCTCATCACCCAGCAGCTCGCTCGCCAGCTCGAGCGCACCGATCGCATCGCTCTGCCGAGCTTCTATGCCAAACGTGCACGCAGACTCCTTCCGGCCGCCATCACCGTGCTCGTCTTCGCGAGCCTCGCGACGCTGTTCATCATGCCGCTGTCGAGTCTGACCGAGAACGTGCGCGAGATCCTCGCCTCGACCTTCTATGTGGAGAACTGGGTTCTCGCCCTCAACTCCGTGGACTACTTGGCGGCCGCCAACGAGGCCAGCCTCGTGCAGCACTACTGGTCGCTCTCGCTGGAGGAGCAGTTCTACCTGTTCTGGCCGGTGCTGATGCTCGCCGCGAGCGTGTTCGCGGTGAAGGTGCTGAAGCGGCGTAAGTGGGTCGGGTTGATCTCGGTGCTCGCCATCGTCGGTCTCGGCAGCTTCGCCCTCTCGGTGTTCGTCACCGCGACCGACCCCGCATCGGCCTACTTCGTGACCTACACGCGGGTGTGGGAGTTCGCGGTGGGCGGCGCGCTCGCGCTGCTGCCGAGGCTCCGGCCCATCCGGGCCTGGCAGTCGAACCTTCTGGGCTGGGGCGGCATCGTGGTGGTGCTCGCCTGCGGGTACCTGTTCGACAAGGCCACGCCGTTCCCGGGCTACATGGCCGCCATCCCGGTGCTCGGCACCGCCGCCATCATCGTGGCCCACCACCGCGAGAAGCCGTGGGACGCCGGACGCGTGCTGAGCTGGCGCCCCGTGAGCTTCATCGGCGACATCTCGTATTCCCTCTACCTCTGGCACTGGCCGCTGATCGTCATCGCCCCCTACATCCCGGGCTGGGGCCTCAGCATCTGGAACCGGCTCGCGCTCCTGGCCTTCTGCTTCCCGCTGGCCTGGCTCACCAAGCGTTTCATCGAAGACCCGGCGCGCGGCTGGCGGTTCTTCACCACGCGGCGGCCCCGGGCCACGCTGATCGGCGTGGTGGCCGCGATGGCCGTGTCGAGCCTGTTCGTGGGTGCCGCCTGGGCGGTGCAGCAGCCGAAGTACGACGCCGAGGCCTCGCAGCTCGCGCAGACGCTCGAGAACCCCCCGGAGTGCTTCGGTGCCGCCTCTGGCCCCACCGACGGCCTCGCGGCCATCGAGCCGGTGTGCGACAACCCCGACCTCGCCGGGCTCATCATCCCGAGCCCCGGCTTCGGCAACGCCGATCGTCCCGTGCACCCCGACTGCCTCTCGACGCTCAACGACGCGACGGTTCGTGACTGCCAGTTCGGCAGCGACGACCCGGATGCGCCTCAGATCGCCCTCATCGGCGACAGTCACGCCTACGCCCTGATGGACCCGTTCGTCGACATGGCCGAGAAGAACGGCTGGCACCTCACCACCTACCTCAAGGGCGGCTGCCCCTGGACCACGACGCCCCTCGCGGCCCGCGACGCGTTCGCGGTGTCGTGCGACGACTGGCGCGCATCCCTCACTGCATCGCTCGAGGGGCATGAACCCTTCGACGCCGTGTTCACCGCCGCACTGACCGACCGCGACGTGCCGGGCACCGACGCCGACGAGACCGCTTCGGCGGCCGGGTACGCCGCCGCCTGGGCTCCCGTGCTGGCCGCCGGCACCCCGATCGTGACCGTGGTCGACAACCCCGCGTGGGAGGACGACCCGAACAAGTGCCTGCGCACCGAAGACGCCTCGGCGTGCACCGTGCCCCGGGACGAGGGACTGGCGGCGTTCGATCCGATCGCGATGGCCGCAGCCGGTGCCGCGGGCTCGGGGCAGGACGTGACGCTGCTCGACTTCAGCGACACCTACTGCACCGCCGAGGAATGCCCGGCCGTGGTGGGCGGGGCGAACGTGTACCGCGACGTCGACCACCTCACCCGCACGTTCGCGTTCACGCTGGAGCCCTTCCTGCAGCGCGCGATGGCCGCCGCTCTGGCACGCTGAGCCCATGCTGGGGGTGCTCACCGGCTTCGGCATCATCGCGTTCGTGATCGCTGTGGGGTACGTGGTGCAGCGGGTGGGCATCCTGCCACCGGATGCGCGGCTGGTGCTCAACCGGGTCGCGTTCTTCGTCGCGACACCGGCACTGCTGTTCACGGTGCTGTCGCGGTCGCATCCGGCCACCGTGTTCTCGGCGCCGCTGCTGGTCACCCTGATCAGCGTGGTGGTGGCGGCGGGGCTGTTCCTCCTGGTGTCGCGGCTGTGGTTCCGGCGGCCGGTGGCCGAGACGACCGTGGGCATGGCGGCCTCGGCCTACGTCAATGCGAACAACATCGGCCTGCCGGTGGCCGTCTACGTGCTGGGGAGCGCGCAGCTCATCGCCCCGGTGCTGCTGTTGCAGCTGATCGTGCTGGCGCCCGTGACGCTCACGGTGCTCGACGTGACGACCAGGGGCAAGGCCTCGGTGCGGTCGATCCTGTCGCAGCCCGTGCGCAACCCGATGATCATCGCGTCGCTGGTTGGGCTCGTGGTGGCGCTGACCGGTGTGGTGCTGCCGGAACCCGTGATGGCGCCGTTCGAGCTGATCGGCGGGGCTGCGGTTCCGCTGGTGCTGATCGCCTTCGGCATGTCGCTGGTGGGCCAGAAGCCACTCGCGCCGGGGTCGGGTCGGCGGGAGATCATCGTGGCGAGTGCCATGAAGCTCCTGGTCATGCCCGTGGTGGCATATGTTCTCGCCCGGTTCGTGTTCGCGCTGCCGGCGCACCAGGTGTTCGAGGTGGTGGCGCTGTCGTCGCTGCCGACGGCGCAGAACATCTACAACTTCGCCGTGCGGTACCAGCGGGGCGTGGTGCTCGCGCGGGACACGGTGCTCGTGACCACGATCGGGTCGGTTCCGCTGCTCGTGCTCGTGGCGGCCCTGCTCGCGTAAGGCGCCCTGCCCCTGCCGCTGCCCCTGCCCTGCCCCTGCCCTGCCCCTGCTCCCGCTCGTGCTGCGACCGGACGGACAGCCGGGGTGCGTTCGTGGGCGGGTCAGTCCTGCAGGCCGTCGAGGCGGGTTCGGGCGCGGGTGGCCGCGCGGCGGGACGAATCGGCGGCGCGGGCGGCGGCGGAACGCTCTCTGCGCAGGCGGGCCGCGGTGACGTTGGTGTCGGTGAGGTCGGCCTGCACCTGCTCCAGACGCTCGCGCAGGTGCTGCTGCTCGGTGGCGAGCTGCTCGTGGCGGGCCCGGTTCTCGCGGATGCGCAGGTCGAGCGTCGCGACAGCCGCGTCGGCGTCGTCGGCATCCTGCCGTGCCTCCTCGGCGTCACGCTTCGCGGCTGCGAGGGCACGTTCGGCCCGTTCGGCGGCGGCCCGCGCCACGCGCTCGGCCGCATCACGCTCGGGGTCGACGGCCGATCGCTTCGCCTCTCCGCTCACCCCGCGCGACATCGGACTGCGGCCGCCACCCGACGCGTCGCCCGGCGCAGCAGCTGCGGTCGTACCCTCGGCCGCCGGCCTGGGCGCCGCATCCGGGATCGCCACCGCATCCGCGAGGTCGACCGGGTCGAGACCCGAGCTCTCGAACGTGCGCACGAGCAGCCCGCTGCGAACGGCCGCCGCCGCCGAGGCGTCGACCACGGCCGCCTGCAGGGTCTGCTGCACCTCCACCGCGGCCGACTCCGAGACCGCGACGCCCAGCTCCTCGCCCAAGCCGCGAGCGGCGCGGGCCGCCGCGGCGAGCAGCTGCTGCCGATCGCGACCCAGCTGCCTCATCGACTCGCGGTCGTGCGACTCGGTCGCGTCGCGCATCCGCTCGCCCACGTCGAGCAGCGCCGAGACGTCGTCGCCGCGATGCCGCACCAGCGCGTTCACGGCCCACGCGGCCACCGAGGGCTTCGCCAGGCCCCGGATGCCCGCCGCCAGCTCCCGGTCACCCGAGGCCTTGGCCTCGGCCGCCCGGGCGTTGCGGGCAGCGGTGAACTCGGCGGGTGAGAGGGCGTAGAGCTCCGCCGCCACCTGCTCGAGCTCGTGCGCCACGTCGTCTCCCTCTGGTCGTGCTCAGCCTAGGACGGGTGCGGGGCGGAGCCCGGAGCCGAGGCGGGCGGCCGGCATCGCGTCACAGGCCTCAGTCGTCGTCTTCCCAGCCCGGCACCCGCACCGTGGGGATGCCGAGTGAACGCCACAGCGCGATCACCCCCGGGTTGTCGTCGATCGCGAGCACCGGCCGGTAGCCGAGGTCGAGCACTCGGGCGTGCAGATCGCGCTTCACCTCGTGGTCGGGGCGCGTGTCGGCATCGGCGCGCATGCCGAGCGCCGCCACCGGAACCTCCCACTTCGCCAACCACGACGACGTGCTCCACCGCCAACGCTCGGTGCGGCTGGTGAGCACGACGATCGCCAGCCCGCGTGCATCGAGCCCCTGCACCACCCGCACGACGTCGCGGTGGGGGTCGACCCACGACGACGCGGCGTGGAACGCCGTGAAGTTACGACCGCGGTGCCCACCCCCGGGCTGCACGTAGTGGCGGATGCCGGCCACGTCGGCCAGCGTGCCATCCACATCCACGATCACCGCCGGCATCCCGCTCACGCCGCCGCCCACCGCTCCAGGTGCACGCGGTGCAGCACCTCGTTCACCCGCCCCCGGTCTGCCGTCTCGGGCAGCCGCGACGCCCCGATCGCACCGGCGAGCCGTGCATCGAGCGCATCCGACAGCGCGAGCACCTCGTCGAACGACATCTCGCCCGCCCGAACCGCCATCAGCATCCGCCTCGACTCGCCCTGCAGGGGTAGCGCGACCGCGCCCGTCTGCATCAACTCGACGCCTTGCAGCGCCGTGCGCACCATGTGGTAGGCGAACTTGGTGTCGTAGCCGTGCACGGCCACGAGCTCCGGCCGGTTGGTGCGCGTGCTGCGGTGCCCGGTCAGCGCCTCGCGCTGGCTCCACGAGTAGCCGCGAAAACGGTGCCCCGCCTCCTGCGACACGAAAGCGCTCCGGATGCCCTGCACCGACCACCACGCGTCGGTGACCACGTCGTGCTCCGGCACGAACAGCAGCAGCAGGGCCGTCGGGTTGCCCGCCGCGGCCAACGCCGCCCAGTGGCGCAGCGGATAAATCACCGCGTCGACGTCATCCCGCTCCGACCGCCGCCCTGCCGCTGCGGTGCTGCCGGCGAGCGTCTTGGCGCTCTCGAGTCCGGTGACCTGCGCGGGGCGCTCGACGAACACGCTCATCAGATCGCGGTCTGATTCCCGGCCGGCGACGCCCGTGGCCCGCGAGCCGTACTCCGCGGTCACGATCACGTCGAGTGCGGTCTGCGACTGCATGTCTTTCCCTTCTCGCGCCTCCGGCCGCATCCGATTTTTCGAAGTCGATCAGGCTAACCCGGCGTGCCCCCGCCCCGCCACCCCGCTCGGCCCGGAGTGGGCCACGATGGGAGCATGCCGACGCGACTGCTGCTGCTCGCCGACACCCATCTGCCCACGCGCGCGAAGGCGCTGCCCGACGAGGTCTGGCGGGCGGTCGACGAGGCCGACGTCGTCTTTCACGCCGGCGACTGGGTCGACGAGGCCACGCTCGACGCGCTCGAGGCCCGGGCGGCCCGGCTCGTGGGGGTCTGGGGCAACAACGACGGCGCCGGCCTGCGGGCCCGCCTGCCCGAGATCGCCCGGGTGGAGCTCGAGGGGCTCCGGTTCGCGATGATCCACGAGACCGGCTCCCGTGACGGCCGCGAGCGGCGCATGGACGCGGCGTTCCCGGGTACCGACGTGCTGGTGTTCGGGCACAGCCACATCCCGTGGGATTCGACCGCGGCATCCGGGATTCGCCTGCTCAACCCCGGCTCGCCCACCGACCGGCGCCGCCAGCCCGTGTGCACCATGATGACGGTCGTGGTCGACGCCGGCGTTCTCCGCGACGTGGAGGTGGCGCCCCTGCCCTGAGCTAGCTGTACTGCCCAGGGAGGTTGATCAATCTGCTGATGGGTGGTTGTGCTCCGATGGCGGTGTGGGGCCTGTGGTGATTGTATTCATGGAGCCAGGCCGGGAGTGCTGCTCGGCGGGCTGATTCGCTGTT